>JASGGF010000368.1:0-5332 GCA_047605145.1 Thermomicrobiales bacterium
GACCGCGCCGCGCATCCGATCCGGATCATTCAACCAGAGCAACAAGCTGCGCCGAGCGTCAGGATGGATCCACTCGTGGATTTGCGCGGCCTTCAGCGGTGCAGCCTGTAGCAGCGCTGCAAGCGGCTCCCGCGCCAGCGCCGTCACTCCCAGCCGCAGGGCCTCCTGCGTGGCGCCATCTCCCGCCACCGCAATGCCGAGGCCGTCGTCCGCGTTTTGCAGGAAGCTGGCGATGCTCCAGTCACGCCCGTTCTTGTGCGACCAGAAGACGCCCCGGTACTGCAACTCCGCCAGCGGTTGCAACTCCGTCGGGCAGCTCTCCACCGCGCGCAGATCGGCGCGCGAGACGCCCGGCAGATAGAGGACCGGCACGCCCGCCGGCAGCGCCACCCCCGCCACGCCGGCGATGGCGCAGCGCAGCCAGTAGGCCGGGCCGCTGCGCGCGGCGGGGTCATACGCCCCGAGGGTCAGCAGCGGCAGCCGCTCCCGCAGCGCCGGGATGATGGGCGCCCACTGCGCCTCCTTGTCGGTCCACAGGATGGCGGCGGGCGCCACCGTGTCGTTCGGGTTGAAGGCGGCGGCGCGCCCCAGCGCCAGCGTCACCCCCTCCAGCAGCGTGGCCTCGCCGGGGAGATCGTGCAGCAGGCTCATGAGCGGGCCTCCGGGCAGCACACCTCACCCCCAGCCCGGCCCGCCTCACCCACCGCCCTGCGCCACGCCACCGCTATCCCCATCACACCCTCGTGTCCTGCCCGCGCTCTCGCCGCACAACCATACCCGCGCGCATCGCCCGCCTTACCCGCGTGTCTCGCCCCACTCATCGTGTCTCGACCGCAGTGGAGAGGCCTCGTCCGTCTCTCCGCGCCCCACCGCGCCATCTCGCCCCAAACCCTGTCATCCCGAGCCCGCAGGCGAGGGATCGTCCACCCCCAACCTCGCCCCAGCGGCGCCCTTCTCTCCGCGCCCCACCACGGCCTCCATCACCACGATGTCGCCCCGATGCCGCAGCGAGGGACCGCGCGCCGCCAAGCCTCGCCCCAGCGGCGCCCTCGCTCCGCCTCCCACCGCGTGCCACTGGGTAAGGCTGCCAAGGTTGCCAACATCTGCGGTGGGGTGAGGTTGGCCGCGTTTGGCGAGGGTTCGCGGTGGAGGGCGGAGAGAGGGCGCCGTTGCCCCGCGAGTTGGCGGCGCGCGGTTCCTCCTGCGGTCGGAACGACATCGTGGTGGGGCAGGCCGCGTTGGCAGGCGGAAACAGCTCCGTTCCCCCTCGTCCTCCTTACTCCCTTACTCCCTAAGCGCAGCGTCTCCCCCTAAGCGCCGCAGCGCGTCCCCCCTCGCGCCGCGTCCTTCACCGCCCGGCTCAGGTGCACCGCGTTGAAGCGCTCCCGGCCCTCGGTGGGCGGGAAGTCGCGCGCGTTGACTGCCGCCGCCTGCGCCTCGGCGGCGTAGGCCCGCGCCGCGCTGCCGGGCGGGTTGTCCCCCCGGTCCTTGTTCCAGTTCACCGAGAATTTGGCGCGCAAGACCCCGGCCTCCACGAACGGGCGGATGTTGAGGCGCACGCCGTCGTTCAGATCGGGCTCCCAGCCGATGGGCTGCTCGTGCAGCGGCTTCCAGCGCACGTAGATGTCGTACGGCGCCTCCCCCAGCAGGATCGCCTCCAGCTTGGCCTTCAGCTCCCGCGCCTTGACCAGCCGCCCCTCGGCGGAGGCGTCGCCGCTCTGGCGGGCCAGCTCCTGCCGCGCGATCCAGTCGCCGAGGTAGGTGTAGATCAGCTTCTCCAGCGTGGCCCGGTCCAGCGTGTGGGAGTTGACGAGGACGGCGAAGCCATCCCGCGCGCCGTCCCAAATCTGCCAGATGAAGGGGCGGTTGTGGAACAGCCTGGCGTGCTGGGCGAAGAAGCCCTTGCTATCGGCCAGCCACGCGCCGAGATCACGCCCGGCGAAGCCCACGCCGGCGAGGAGGCGTTCCTGCGTGGCGGGGGACCACTCGGCGCCGTAGGCCGCCGCCAGCAGGGCGCGCAGGCGCTCGCCGGCGGGGGATTCGCCGCGCACGGAGGGGATCGGCACGATGCCGTCGCGGTCGGCGAGGTGGTCGAGGCCATCGTGCTGGGGCTGCTCCGGCCAGCGGTAGCCGAGGAGACGAGCGACGGCGACCTGCAGGGGGTGGTCGGAGCCAACCGGGTGGCCGGTGAAGAGCCACTGGGTGGGGTCATCGGAGTGAGGCGCGGGCAGGCCGTCGGGGTACTGCTCGGCGGCGACGCGCTGCCAGTGGTCTAGGTCAAACGGAACCTTGACAAGGTATCCCGATCCAACGATCACTTTGTGGTTGATTTGCCGTACTCTAGCAGGGTAATCCGGCGAACTCATGTAGCACCAAAGAGCAGCTAAGTTATCCTGATTTGTGGGGATGACGGGCGAACTTGCGTCATTGAACATTTCGCCCCAGTAGAGCGCTACCCGCAAGCTACTCTGAGCGACCAAGACACCTTTCTTACTCAACACTGCAGGGGGATTAAAGTTGTGAGCGCCAGAGTTTCGTACAAGATCGCCTTGTGCGCGATCCCAACGCAGCAGACACTCCCGACCTGCGTCCATTAGCGATCTGCTTGGCGCTGTTAGATAGCGAGACCAAGGGTCGGCTATGCGATCCAACTCCCAGTACCGGACTATGTATCTAGCAACGTCACTCGTGACCAAACCCTGCCAACTAGATGCAAACTCAGACAGTGATCGATCTGAAGTTACGTCCAACGCCAGCAATGTATCAGGAGATCTTAGGAGGTCGTCTTGAGAGAGCAGAAGGATCGGTTCTGTCTTCAAGGTCGTTGCCTTGCTCTCCGCGTTATTCGCACCTGTCGCGTCGACCGCGGCGACTGTCCGATCTGCTTCGAGTCGCGACAGCACAAGTAAGGCGCTTTGAACGACTTCCCCGGAGATAACTTCGAATGCTCGAGCTCCCAGCGGAGCGATGAATCGCCAAGAGGTACTGGCAAGGAGTTCTCTCCGCATGGCGTTGTAGTACCGTAGGAACATCCATCCCATAGGCGTAACGATGGCCATGGTGCCTGTTGTTAGGCGCAGACACCGCTCTATGAAAATCGTTGCGATATCGTTGGCTGAGTTAGGGTAGTGATGGAGCAAGAACGCTGCGGTCGCCTCCGGCATACGCTGGATGCCGAGATAGGGGACATTTGTCGCAACCAGCGTATATCTCCGACCAAGTAACGTCGCGGCTCGCGCCGCCTCCCCCGCCGCAATGGCAAAGATCGCTGCCGCCTCGCCCCCTGGCGTCAGCCGCACTAGTGCCCGCTCAACCTCCTCCCATTTCGGGGCGGAAACCCCTTGGCACGTAACCACGCTTGGAGGGTCGATCAGGCTGCCGATGATCGGGGCGTCCGTGAACAGGTCGTGAAGCCGCTCCAGCGTCTCCCGCAGGTTTGCGTCGTCCCCAGCCAGCGCCAGCCAGTCCTCCAGTTGCCCCGCCACCGGCACCCCGGAGCAGGCGATCTGCGGCGCCGGCAACGCCCGGTAGCCCCCGCTCTTCCACGCCTCCAGCGCCACCGCGAACGCCGCAATCTGCACGCACCGCTCGTCCAGTTCCAGCCCGAACAGGTTGTCCCGCAGCACCGCGTCCCCGGCCGCGGCGGCGCCCAGCCCTTCCTCCTCCATGCGCATCTCCCGCAAGAGGTGGAAGCCGCGCACAAGGAAGTGGCCGCTGCCGCAGCAGGGATCCATGACGGTGACCTCGGCGGCAGTCTCGGGCCAGCCGGGGAAGGCGCCGGCGGCTGGCGCGCCGTCGTCGGTGAAGCGCAGGTAGGCCATCTCCGCAAGGAGCGGGCTGTCGGGGTGGCGGGCGGCCCACCACGCGCCGAGGCTGTTCTCCAGCAGAAAGCGCACCATGTAGTCTTCGGTGAAGAGTTGCGTCACCGGGGCCAGTTCCCGCGCCCCGATCTTCACCCCGCTGGCGTTGACCTCCCCCTTCTTCTTGGCCTGCCAGACCTGGTACGTCCAGCCGAGGCCATCGTCCGAGGTGAACACCTCTCCCGGTAGCTCGGCCACCAGCGTCTCCAGCGCGGCGCGGCGCTCGCGCGGCAGGCGCACGCTGGCGGCAGGGTCTTCGGGGCGGAAGATGCCGGGCAGCATGGCGGCGGCGTAGCGCCCGGCGAGATCCCAGCCGTTGTCAGCGCCCTCGCCGGCCGCCAGTTCGCCGCACTCGGCGATGCTCAGGGGCGCGGCGTACTCGGGGTGCATGAGCAGGCCGTTGTCGGCCAGAAAGCGGGCGAAAAGCAGGCGGTGCCACGCCTCGTAGGCGATGGCCTCGGTGAGCGGCGCGTAGCCGTCCTCCCGCGAACCCTCCCCGAGGTTCTTGGCCCGCGCGCGCAGGGCGGTGCGCTGCTCGCGCTGGGCCGGGGTGAGGGTGGGGTACGCCTCGCGCTCGCGCACGGCGAGGGTGACGAGGGTGGCGGCGGCCCCGGCTTCAGCGACGTCGCGGGCGCGGATGACGGCGCGTTCGAGCTTTTTGCGCAGGGCGGGGTCCAGCGCGGGCATGGGCGGGGGCTCTCCGGTGAGCGGCCACGGCCGCAGCCAACCGGGGCGCGGGCCGCACGAACGACAGGGTGCGTGTGATCCGGGGCAGGATGCCACGCGGACGGGGGACAGGGCAAGGGGGCACGGAGGGGGCGCCGCTACGCTCAGGGGGTGGCGCCTTCGGCTCAGGGGGTGCAGGGGGGAGCAGGAGCACCGGGAGATCGCGGCGGGGGAGAGCGCCGCGCCACCAGCCCGGCAACGCGATGCCCACCACGGCGCCCCACACCCCTTTTCGTCCCGGCGCAGGAGGGGTCGCCCACCCCCAACCTCAGGTCCACGGCGCCAGATCCCCACCTGCCACCGCCAACGCTCGCCACCACGATGTCATTCCGAACCCGCAGGTGAGGAATCGACCACCCCCAACACCACGGTCACGGCGCCAGCTCTCCGCTTGCCACCCCGGCCTGCCAGACCACGCCGCCATCCCGAACCCACACCTGATCCCGGGTGTGGCGCCGTCTACGCACACATCCACCAGCCTGCCTATAGTGAACCCCGCAAAACCTGCCCAACCCGATAGCCTGCGCGCATGATGGGATACACCGTGCTGAACCTCTCTCGCGAATCGTTGCTGGCCGAGCTACGCGAACGCCTCTCGCGGCGGCAGGCGCTGGCCGGCGTCTTCGGGATGGCGGCTCTCGCGCTGGCGAGCGACGCGGACGCGAAGAAGAAAAAGAAGCGGAAGAAGAAGAGCAAGAAGAAGGACAAGGCCAAAGATCGGAATAATGGCAACGCGAATAGCACGG
>JASGGF010000369.1:0-5312 GCA_047605145.1 Thermomicrobiales bacterium
ACTGCTGGATATGATTAACCAGCTCCGGGCCCAGAACAATCGAGGTCCGCTCACGCGTCAGACCAATCTCGACACGGCCGCCCGCGCCCATTCGCAGGACATGATTACCCGCTGCTTCTTCGACCACGTCAACCCGGACGGCACAGACCCCTTCCAGCGCATGAAGAACGCCGGGTACACCGGCGTGCCTCTGGCCGAGAACATCTACAAGGGCTCCGGCTCCCTCGGCTCGGCGGCGGAGGCGTTCGACGCCTGGAAGAACAGCCCGGGTCACCTCACCAACATGCTCACCCCTGACGCCACCGAGATCGGCATCGGCACGGCGCTCGATGGCGGCACGTGGATGAACTGGACGAACGTCTTCGGCCGGCCGCGCTAACCCGGCCGCACGCCGCCAACGACAACCACCCCTGCTCCACTCGCCCGGGCGAGACGGTTCTGCCGTCTCGCCCGTGTCGTTGCCTGCGCGCATCGCCGTTCCCCTCCCCTGTGGCAGGATGTGTTGCAGCGCACAGGCACGCTGTGCCGCAGCATGGCGCCTCCGGGCCTCGCCGCTGCCAAGATGGCTCCACTGAACCGGAACGCTCCGGAACGCGAATCTCCACCCGGAAGGAGCCACCCATGGACACGACTCGCTTCGACGCTCTCGCCTCCACGCTCACCGCCTCCAGCACCCGCCGCCAGGCGCTGCGCTCCCTGGCCGGTCTGGCCGCCGCCGCCGTCGTAGCCGGCACGCTCGGCGCCGATGAAGGCGACGCCCGCAAGAAGGGCAAGAAAGGCAAGGGCAAAGGCAAGGGCGGCAGGGGCCGGGGTGGCCGGGGCAGCGGCGGCGGTGGCAACACCGGCGGCGGCAATGGCGGCAACGGTAACGGCGCCGGCAACGGCGGCAATGGCAACGGCGGCAATGGCAACGGCGATGGCAATGGCAATGGCAATGGCGGCGGGAATACCGAGCCCACACAGGAAGAAATCCTGCTCGGCCTGATCAACGACTTCCGCGCCAGCAACGGCCTGGGCGCGCTGAGCGAAGACAGCCGCCTGGACAACGCCGCTGTCGGCCACTCGCAGGACATGGCGAACCGGAACTACTTCGCCCACAACACGCCGGAGGGCGGCACGCCGGCCCAGCGCATCTCCGCCGCTGGCTACAGCTACAGCTGGTGGGGCGAGAATATCTACAAGAGCACCCCCGGCGATGACTCGGCGCAGTCGGCCTTCACCTGGTGGCAGAACAGCTCCGGCCACCGCGCCAACATGCTGGGCGCCAACTTCACCAACATCGGCATCGGCCGCGCCACCACCTCCGATGGCCGTAGCGTCTGGACCAACGTCTTCGGCAAGCCGGGGAACTAACTGGTATCAGCAACGACAACCGACAGGGCGGCGCAGACATCTGCGCCGCCCTGTCGTGCTTGGTCAACTGCCTCTGTGCCTGCGACCCGATCTTCGAGCACTTCTGGGGGCGCCTACTTCACCGGGCAATACGATCAGCCTTCAAGTACCCGTTCATGACGCGTACGAACTTCTCGGCCATGGGAATGGCCCAGTCAATGAAGTCAGCGTCCAGATACTCTAGATCATCGGCGGTAGCGCTCCCGGGATAGAAAACAGAGACCTGCGAGCGTTTGCGATGAGCCCGACCGATGGCTCCGTCCAATCGAGCCCAATCAAGCGTTTCACCCAACTCGCGTTCGATCTGTCCCCTCCAGCGTATCAAGCTGTCAAATGTCGCCTTGTCCGCATCATTGGAGAACGTCACCTCTACGCGAAAGAGTTTGTCACGTGTGAAACCGACGTGGTAGGCCGCGTTTGGAGGATAGTTGGGCGAGCCAATACGCATGTAGTTGACACCACTTGCGGTTGCGGTTATCGCCGACTGGGGAAACTTCGCGTTGTACTCCTTCTTGAGTTGCGTAAAGAACGCTCTGTAGGCCTCTTTACGGCTCACTGTATCCTCCTTCGCCTTACTCGACACAACGCCTAGGGCCTATGATTCTAACCGTGTCACGGCTTGTTGCTCAGTCCGGATAGAAGCTCGCGCGTGAAACACCTCTACGTCGTCACCCACCCCGAAGCCACCCACCACCTCGAACACCGCGTCGGGGGGTGGCACGACAGCGCCCTCACGCAACGCGGGCGCGAGCAGGCGGCGCGTATCGCGGCGCGGTTGCGCGAGGTGATCCCGCACGGCGCCATGGTGGAGCTTCACACTTCGGACCTGCGGCGCTGCCTCATGACGGCGGCGCCCATTGCGCTCGCGTTCGACGTCGTCCCGCATGCAACCGCCGATCTGCGCGAGATATCGTACGGCGCAGCCGAGGGCCAGCCGCAGGCGTGGCTGGACGACCGGTTCATCCTTCCGCCGTGCGAAGGAAACCGGCTGGACCATGATTTCGGCATCGCGGGCGCGGAAACGCGGCGGCAGTGCGGCGAGCGCGTTTACCCTGCCGTAGAGCGAATCATCCTTAGCCCGGCGCCGTACCAGATCATCGTCACGCACGGGTTCACGCTCACGATGGTGGTCGCCGCGTGGATTGGGATGCCGCTGGAGGCCGCCGGCCAGATCGCCGTTCCGGGAACCAGCGGCGGCATCACCCACCTGATGCAGGATGACCGCTTCTGCAACCGCGCCATCATCCACGTTAACGATACCTCGCACCTGATATAGGGCGGCGCCGCCACAAACAGAACGCGCGCCTCGCGAGGAGGCGCGCGTTCACTGACTGCCGGGGCGCGGCGGGGTCAGGCGGTGGTTGCGCTCTGGCCATCGGCGGCGCCGTCGCCGTCCGTGTCCCAGACGAGGGGATCGGTGCTGGTGGCGAACAGCTCGTTGCCATCCGTCAGGCCATCGCCGTCGGAATCGGCCAGGTTCGGGTCAGTGCCGTAGATGTTGACCTCGTCGGCGTCGGCCACACCATCATTGTCCGTGTCCGTCGCCACGACATCAGATGTGGTGGGCTCGGTCGCGGACGGGGCGGACGTGCTCAGCGTCTCGGTGGCCGGCGCCGTCGTGGAGGCCGGGGCAGCGGAGCCGTCGTTGTTCACCAGCGGGTCGGTCTTGATGCCGAACAGCTCCTCGCCGTCGGAAATCCCGTCGCCGTCGGTGTCCCAGTTCAACGGACCCGTGCTGTACAGGTTCATCTCGTCGCCATCCGCCACCCCGTCACCATCGGTGTCGGGGTTGGTGGGGTCGAGGCCAGCTTCAGCTTCGAGCGCATCCGGGTAGTTGTCGCCGTCGCGGTCCTCCGCCGTCGCCACCGTCCCGGTGCTGGTCGAGGAATCAGCCGAGGCGTCCATCGTCGATGGCGCCGGGTCGGAGGCCGTCGTGTCCGGCGCCGGAGCCGGGCGCGAGGTCGTGCCGTCGCTACCGGCGGCGTTCGAGGTGTTGACGGTCGGCGCCACCATCACCGCGTTGCCGGGCGAATAGTTGATGTCGCCGCAGCTGATCGTCCAGTTGCCGGGGCTCCCGGTGGTGACGCAGTTGCCGGTGGTGTTGATGGAGGCCACGCCCGGCGGCGCGGTCTGCGCCGATGCGGACACCGCCCCGGTGACGGCGAGCCCCAGGCCAAGTGCAATGGTTGCGAGTGTGCGCTTCATACCTTCTCCCTTGCGGGGCGGCGCTGGTGGCGGGCCAGGCGGTGAACATGAGCCGGACCGGCTCTCGATCTCTGCCTGTATCAACGTGTGACTGGTAGCGGAGGTTTCACCTCCGCCAGGCGCCAATCGTCCTGTTCTGCGCCGCATTCTGGCGATACGCCGCCACTTTCCCTGCTATCACTTGTGCAACTCCCGGGCCAGCCAGCCCGGCCCATCGGTACTCGTTCCGTTCCTGCGCCCCGGCCCGCAGGAATACTCACCTGTCAGGACAACGCCCATGACCCCCACACGCACGCGGCTCGGCATCGAAGCGGAGAACATGGGGCGCGCTGCGCTCGATCCCGGCGTCATCGCCACCGCGCGCGCCATCGAGGCCGCCGGCGCCGACAGCGTCTCGGTCAGCGATCACCTGCTCACCCTCTCGCAGCACTCCCGGCAGGACGTTGCGGCGGAAAACTGGCTGGAGGCGCTCACCTGTCTGGCCGCCATCTCCAGCGTGACGGAGCGGGTGAAGCTGATCGCCAGCGTCATCATCCTGCCCCAGCGCAACGTGCTGGAGCTGTTGAAAGTCGTCTCCACCATCGACGCCCTCAGCGGCGGCCGCCTGATCCTGGGCGTCGGTTCCGGCTGGAACGAGCCCGAGATGGCCGCGCTCGGCTACGACTTCGCCACGCGCGGAGCCCGCATGGACGAGATGCTGCAGGTGATGCGCAGCGTCCGGGGAACGCGCGTGCCGCCCTTTGCCGGCGCGCAGATCACCGTGCCCGCCGGCGTCATCATGGCGCCGCCCGCGTCCATTGCCGGTACCGTGCCGCTCTACCTCGGCGGCGCGGGCGTCAGCGGGCCCTCGGTGCGGCGCACGCTCGCGTATGGCGACGGCTGGATGCCCTACTCCCCCGCCGGTCAATACGACCTCGCGGCGCTGCGCGACACCCTCCAGCATCTGCACGCCGAGCGCGAGCGGCAGGGCCAGCCACGGCTGGGCGCCATCTTCAAGCTGGCGGTCAAGGGTCATGACGACCCTGCCATCGAAACCGAGACGCGGGTGTTGGCCGATCTGGGGTTCGCGGAGATCATCATCCAGGGCGTCTGGAACGCCGGTCTGGAACCTGGGGTGGCCGCCATCCACCGGGCGCGCCGGGCGCTGGCCGGGTAACCCGGCGGCGCTCCCGGTGAGAAACGGCCTCCGCCCAGTTGCGCGGTTGTCCGCCAGCGCGCCCCTCCACCACGCGCCATCCAGCGATATGATGGAGGGCCGGGGTTCCCGACGGGCGAAGAGCGCCCCCACCCCCTGGCTGGAGGACTCATGACCGCGCCGGACGTTATCGGCCTCGGCAGCGCCACCCTCGATACCATCGGCCTCGTGCCCCACCTGCCGCAGGTGGACGAGGTGATGCCCCTGGCGGGCCTGACCCGGCAAGGCGGCGGCCCTGTGGCGCAGGCGCTGGTGGCCCTGACGCGCCTGGGCGCCACCGCCGGGTTCGTTGGCCGGGTTGGCGATGACGCCATCGGCGCGGAGATTGCCGCCGGGCTGGCCGCCGAGGGCGTCGAGGTCATGCACCTGCAGCACGAGCCCGGCGCCATCTCCTCGCAGGCCATGATCCTCGTGGATCAGCCCACCGGGAAGCGCAGCATCTGCTTCGCCCGGGGGAACACTGGCGACGTCATCGTGGATGACGCCACGCTGGCGTACCTCTGCTCCGGGCGCTTTCTGC
>JASGGF010000370.1:0-5303 GCA_047605145.1 Thermomicrobiales bacterium
CGTACCCCCCGGCGGACTATCAGGGCATCACCGCGCCAAACGCCGACACGCTGTACTCCATGTGCTGGCTGGATGTCGGGGAGGAGCCGTGGATCTTCGCCCACCCGGACATGGGCGACCGCTACTACCTCTTCCCCATGTACAGCCTCTGGATGCCGGTGGTGGATGTCCCCGGCAGCCGCACCACCGGCGAAGCCGCCGCCACCTACGCGATCACCGGCCCCGGCTGGAGCGGTGAACTGCCGGAGGGCGTGACGGAGATCAAGTCCCCCACCCGCTACCTCACCATTCTGGGCCGCACCTATTGCACCGGGACCGCTGCGGACTACGAGGCTGTCCATACACTGCAGGCGCAGTACACCCTGCAGCCGCTGAGCACCTACGGCAAGACATACACCCCCGTCGCGCCGGAGCTTGGGGCGGCCCCGCCGTACAGCCTGACCGACAAGGTGCGCGACGTCATCAACGCGATGACCATCGAGGACTACTTCGGCATGATGGCGGATCTGATGGGCTCCGCCGCGCCCCCGGCCGCCGAGGACGCCGAGATTGTGGCGAAGATGGCCACCTTCGGCCTCGTGCCCGGCAAGCCGTTCGCGCCGGACGACGCGACCAAAGCCGCCATCACGGACGTGGGCACGCTGGGCTACCAGCAGATCGACGCCTACCAGACGCAGGCCGGCACCATCCAGAACGGCTGGGTGATCCCCGGCGCCGTCGGCGCCTACGGCACGAACTACCTCTCCCGCGCCTACGTCGCCTGCTACGGCTACCCGGCAAACCTGCCGGAGGACGCCGTCTACCCGAACACCATGGCCGATGTGGACGGGCAGAAGCTGAACGGCGCGAACGCCTACACCATGCAGTTTGCCAAGGGCGAAACCCCGCCGGTCAACGGCTTCTGGTCGATCACCATGTACGACCCCGAATACTTCTTCTACCCGAACGCCCTCAACAAGCAGACGGTGAGCGCGCGCGACGCCCTCGTTTACAACGAGGATGGCTCGCTAAATCTCTACTTTCAGCACGAATCCCCCGGCGAAGACAAGCAGGCCAACTGGCTGCCCTCGCCGGCCGGCGACTTCATCCTGATGATGCGCCTCTACTGGCCCAAGACCGAGGCGCCATCGATCCTGCCGCCGGGCCACGGTTCGTGGATAATTCCGCCGGTAACCAAGGCTACGTAGGGCAATGAGGTCGCGACACCGGGGTCGGGCCGTGGATGATCGACCAGCAATCGGTGTGAGGCCGCTGGCCGGCAGAGAGAACTACGAGGCAGCCCAAGGTGAGCAATCAGTACACATCCGTCCCAGCCCCCCGCCTGACACGCCGGCGCGTGCTTCAGACATCGGCAGCCACGGCCTTCACGCTGGCGGGAGGCGGCACGAGCGGCGCGCAGCAGGCATTGGGCGTGGCGCACGCCACCACGCGCTCCGCAACTCTGGAGATTTCCGAGTTGGTCACCCCACAGGAAGCGCAAGCCATTGCCAGGGACGCCTTCATTTATGGCTATCCGCTGGTGGAGAACTACAAGACACTTTACGCCTATGCCATTGACACCGGCGGTGCCAGTTACAAGGCGCCGTTCAACCAGATCGTCAGCACGGCGCAGGTCTACACCCCAGCTGACACCACCATCATTACCCCCAATTCCGACACGCCCTACTCCTTCGTCTGTCTGGATGTGCGTGCGGAACCGGTTGTCCTGACCATCGCTCCGATCGAAGCAGGGCGGTACTTCAGCTGGCAACAGGTCGATCTCTACACGTTCCTGGCGCCGTATATCGGCAGCCGCACGACGGGGAACGGCGGGGGGCGATTCCTGCTCGCCGGGCCTGACTGGACAGGCGAGACGCCACAGGGCATCTCCATGGTGATCCGCCTGGACAGTGATTTGGGCCTCTGCATCGGCCGCACGCAGCTCTTTGGCCCAGACGACATCAAGAACGTGGAACAGATTCAGGCAGGCTACACCGCGCAGTTGCTGAGTGAGTATCTCGGCACGGCGGCGCCACCGCCGCCACCCGTCGTCGATTGGTTGCCATATGACGCGCAACGCGCCCGGGGCGTTGATTTCTTCGCGTACCTCAGCTTTGTGCTGCAGTTCGCCTCGCCACTCCCGGAAGACGCAGGCATCCGGGGCCGAATGGCGCGCATCGGCGTCGTCCCGGGCCAGCCGTTCGATGCCAGCTCGCTTTCCGCCGACATGCGGGACGCCCTGCAGGCCGGCATCGACGCCGGCAGCGCCGCTATCGCGGCGGATCTCGCGGTCCTCGGCAGTTCGAGCGTGCTCTTCGGCAGCCGTGACTTCATGCGCGGGCGGATCTTCGACCGCGCGGTCGGGGCGAAGTACGGCATTTACGGGAACGCTGCTGAAGAAGCCATCTACGTGCCGTACAGCGCTGACGCCACAGGCCAATCGCTCGACGGAAGCGGCAGCGACTACACGCTTCACTTCGACGCGGGGCAGTTGCCGCCGGTGCACGCGTTCTGGTCGCTGACCATCTATGACGCCAAAACGCAACTGCTGGTCGCCAACCCCATCGACCGCTACCTGATCAATTCGGCCATGCTGCCCGAAATGGCCCGGGATGCCGACGGTGGGCTGACCTTGTACCTGCAACACGGCGAGCCGGCGGCAGACCGCAAGGCCAACTGGCTGCCCGTGCCCGCTGGCCCGTTCTACGGCGTACTGCGACTTTACTGGCCGGAGGCAACGGCCCTCAGCGGCGCGTGGCAAGCGCCCGGTTTGCAGACCATCGGATAGCGGGATGGTGGCTGGGCCATCCCGCGCCGCGAACTGGCCAGTTCGCGGCGCCTGCCAGCGTAGCAACCCCTCACGCGAACGGAGGCACGATGATGTCCACACCCGATTCCCCAAATCCGCCGACGGACGCCGGCCGCGACGTGCTCCCCATCCCGAATCAGGCCTACGCCGGCCCGGTCTACTACGACGCCAAGGACCCGGCGGCGGTCTACCCGCCCATCGAGGAAGTGCGCCCGCCCAAGGGCGCCCCGAACGTGCTCGTGGTGCTCATCGACGATGTCGGGTTCGGCGCCTCCAGCGCCTTCGGCGGGCCGGCCAACACCCCGAACGCCGAGCGCCTCGCCGCCAACGGCCTGAAGTTCAACCGCTTCCACACCACCGCGCTTTGCTCGCCGACCCGCGCGGCGCTGCTGACCGGGCGCAACCACCACTCCGTCGGCATGGGCGGCATCACCGAACTGGCCACCTCCGCCCCCGGCTACACCTCCATGATCCCCAACTCGAAGGCTGCCATCGCCAAGATCCTGCGCGACAATGGGTACTCCACCGCCCAGTTCGGCAAGTGCCACGAGGTCCCCGTCTGGGAAACCAGCCCCATGGGCCCCTTCGAGCACTGGCCGACCATGCAGGGCTTCGAGCGCTTCTACGGCTTCATCGGCGGCGAAACCAACCAGTGGTTCCCCGAAGTCTTCGACAACATGACCCGCGTCGAGGTCCCCAGCGATCCCTCCTACCACTTCACCGAGGACATGACCACCAAGGCGATCGACTGGATCAAGGCCCAGAAGGCGATCTACCCGGACAAGCCCTTCTTCATGTACTGGGCCCCCGGCGCTACCCACGCCCCACATCAGGTTCCCGCCGAGTGGATCGCGAAGTACAAGGGCCAGTTCGATGACGGCTGGGACGCGCTGCGCGCCCGCACCTTCGCCAACCAGAAGGAACTCGGCGTCATCCCCGCCGACGCCGAGCTGACTCCGCGCCCGGAGCAGATCCCCGCGTGGGACGACATGCCGGAGGAGCTGAAGCCGGTTCTGCGCCGCCAGATGGAGACCTACGCCGGCTTCCTTGAGCACACCGACCACTGCGCCGGCCAGCTCTTCGACCTGCTGGACGCCGCCGAGATTCTCGACGACACCCTCATCTACTACATCATTGGCGATAACGGCGCCTCCGCCGAAGGGACCATCAACGGCACCTTCAACGAGATGATCAACTTCAACGGCGTGCCGCAACTGGAGACGCCGGAGTTCCTCACCTCGCACATCGACGACTGGGGCAGCCGCGACTCCTACGGCCACTACGCCGTGGGCTGGGCGCACGCCATGTGCACCCCCTACCAGTGGACCAAGCAGGTGGCCTCCCACTGGGGCGGCACCCGCAACGGCACAATCGTGCACTGGCCCGCCGGCATCGCGGCGAAGGGCGAGGTGCGGTCGCAGTTCCACCACGTCATCGACGTCGCGCCGACCATCCTCGAAGTGGCGGGCATCCCCGAACCCGGTTTCGTCGAGGGCGTCATGCAGTCGCCGATGGAGGGCGTCAGCATGGCGTACGCGTTCGACAACGCGGACGCCGCCGACCGCCACACCACCCAGTACTTCGAGATGTTCGGCAACCGCGGCATCTACCAGAACGGCTGGACGGCGGTGACCCGCCACTCCATCCCGTGGGAGATCGGCGCCACCCCGCCGCCCTTCAACGACGATGTCTGGGAGCTGTACGACACCACCACCGACTGGACGCAGGCGCACAACATCGTCGAGGACAACCCGGACAAGCTAGCCGACCTGCAGCGTCTCTGGCTGATCGAGGCCACCCGCTACAACGTGCTGCCGATGGACGACCGGCGGCTGGAGCGCATGATCCCGTCCATGGCGGGCCGCCCCACCCTGATCAAGGGCGACACGCAGGTGCTCTTCCCCGGCATGGCGATGGGCGAGAACAACGTGGTGGACATCAAGAACAAGAGCTACGCCGTCACCGCGAATGTCACCCTGCCGGAATCCGGCACGGCGAGCGGCGTGATCATCGCGCAGGGCGCCAACTTCGGCGGCTGGGCGATCTACGCCCACGAGGGCAAGCTGAAGTACCTCTACAACTTCCTCGGGCTGGATAGCTACGAGGTGACCGCGCCGGACGCGCTGCCGGCCGGCGAGCATCAGGTGCGGCTGGAGTTCGCCTACGACGGCGGCGGGTTGGGCAAGGGCGGCACAGCCACCCTGTACCTCGATGGCAACCCACTGGCGGATGGCCGGGTGGAGCACACCCACTCCTCCGTCTTCTCCGCCGATTCCACTGCGCTGGTCGGCAACAAGTTCGGCGCGCCCATCGGCCCGGATCTCGCCATCGAGGGCAACCCCTTCAACGGCACGATCAAGGGCGTGCAGATCGATCTGAACAAGACCGACGCCGACCACTACGTCAGCGATGCCGAGCGCTGGCGGATCGCGATGGCGATTCAGTAGCGAACGGCCCTCACCCCAACCCCTCTCCCGATGCGCGGGAGAGGGGCTCTTGACCCGGATGTTCGCGC
>JASGGF010000371.1:0-5301 GCA_047605145.1 Thermomicrobiales bacterium
CGTTTCGACGTTGCCGCCCGTGCCGGCCGCCACCGCGCGCAGCGTCCCGGTCGCCGCGCCGGGCGCCCCCGAGGCGTCCGCAGCGGGCACCTCGACCGCATCGACGAAGGTGAACTCAACGCCATCCTCGGTCGTGACGATGGTTCCGGCGTCAACCGTCTGCGGCGTATCGCCAGCGTTCCGCAGTTCAACCGGCCCGCCGGCGGTCTCGTCCGGCGCGGTCTCGGTTCCTGAGGCGGCGGTGTCGCCGCTCCACGTCACCTCCACCTGCTGGGTCTGAGTGGGAAAAGCGAACGCCGCGCCCTCGTCCAGCGCCTTGCCGTCCGTCGTCGCGTCAAACGTGACGGCGGCGGACACCTCTTCGGTGCGCGGCACGTAGCGCACGATCACCTGCGGCGTCAGCGCCCGGAACAGCACGGCGGCGCCGGCGATCAGGACCAGCAGCAGCAACGCCGCCGGCAACCAGCGGCGCGGCGGGTTGCGCCGGGCGCGCGGAGACGGAGCTGCGGCTTCGGGCTCGGCGCCTTCCGGCGTCTCGGCCGGGGTCTCCAGCGCGTCTGTCACCTGCGCCGGCCAGAGCAGGGCCGGGTCTGGCCCGGTGTAGACCGGTTCGATCTCGACAAACGGCGCCGGGGCTTCTTGCTCAGGTTCAGGTCGCGCGCTGACGGGCGGCGGAGCTACGGCCCGCGCAGGCGGCTTGCGCCGGTTGACGACCTGCGCCTGCACCCCCAGCCGCTCCGCCAGCTTCAGCCGCAGCGGGTCCGGGGTGCGCAACACCACCGGCAGCCGCTCGTCATCGATGGCGTTCTTCAGGGTGCGAAACTCGCTGGCGGTCAGCAGCAGCGGGCTCTCGACCGGCGCCACGAGGTGCACCGTCTGCCCGGCCGCCGCCGCCTCGCGCACCCGGGCGATGACATCGGCCAGCGACTCATCGTCCTGCACGACCACCGTGGGCGGGCGGCGCGTGGCCGCCCGGGGCTCGCTCATGAGCGCATGATCCCGCGCGCGCTAGTTGGCGGCGCCACGCGCCACGATGTCCGCTACCGCCGCCAGCGCCTCGTCCAGCCGGGAGGCGTCCTTGCCGCCCGCCTCGGCCAGCTCCGGCCGCCCGCCACCGCGCCCGTCGATGATGGCGGCAGTCTCGCGCACGATATCGCCGGCCTTGATGCCCTGCTTCACGACCTCGGGCGTCACCATCGCCAGCAGGCTGGGCCGCCCGTCCAGCACCGCCCCGAGCACGATCACCCCGCCATCGAGACGGTCGCGCAGGCGGTCGCCCATTTGCCGCAGCGCGTCCTTGGTGTCCACGTCAGCGCGCGCCGCCAGCACCCGCACCCCGGAGACCTCGACCACCTGATCCAGCAGGTCACCCGCGCGCGCCGAGGCCAGCTGGCCGCGCAGGCGTTCGGCCTCGCGCTCCAGCGAGCGAATCCGCTCCTGCTGCGCCTCGATCTGCGCCGGGAGATCCGCCCACGTGGTACGCAGCGCCCGCGCGCTGGTCTCCAGCGTCTGCTGCTGCGAGAGTACGCGCTCAATGGCGGCGTCCCCGGTCAGCGCCTCAATGCGGCGCACGCCGGCAGCCACGCTGCCCTCGGAGGCGATCACGAACGGCCCGATCTCGCCAGTGGCCCCGACGTGCGTGCCGCCGCACAGTTCCGCCGAGAACCCGGGCACCTGCACCACGCGCACGGTGTCGCCGTACTTCTCGCCGAACAGCGCCATCGCGCCCGCCGCCACGGCGTCCTGATAGTTGCGGACCTCGGTGGAAACCGGCGTGTTGCGCGCGATCTCCTGATTAACGATCTCGCCCACGCGCAACACCTGCTGCGCCGTCATCGGCTCCAGCGCCGTGAAGTCGAAGCGCAGCCGGTCAGGCGCGACCAGCGAGCCGGCCTGATGCACTTCCTCACCTAGCGTCAGGCGCAGGGCGCGGTGCAGCAGGTGGGTGGCGGTGTGGTTGCGGCGGATCGCCTGCCGCCGCGAGGCGTCGATCTGCGCCCGCGCGGCTTCGCCCACGCGCACGAAGCCCTCGGCCACCGTGCCCCGGTGCACGAAGACATCCGGCGTCGGCTTGAACGTCTCATCGACGTTGATCACGCCGGTGTCGGTGCGAATCGTGCCCTTGTCGCCGATCTGGCCGCCCGATTCGCCGTAGAACGGGGTGCGGTCCAGCACCACCTCGACGGCGTCGCCGGCTTCGGCTTCCTCGACGGCGCCATCCGGCCCGGCCAGACCGAGAATGGTGGCGTCCTCGGCGGTCGAGGTGTAGCCGGTGAAGGTGGTCGGGCCGCCGGCCATCGCCACGTAGATTTCGGCGCGGTTGCGCGAGGTGTCCTGAAACGCCGCCGCCGCGCCGCCCCGGCTCGCCGCCCGCGCCTCGGCGAAGGCGTCGTCGAATCCAGCCTGATCGACTTCCAGCCCCTGCTCCCGCGCCAGTTCCAGCGTCAGGTCGAAGGGGAAGCCGTAGGTGTCATAGAGCCGGAAGACCTCGCGGCCGGGCAGCACGCTGGCGACAGTCTCGCCCTGCGCGCTGGCCTGCGCCGCCAGATCCGCCACCAGCGCCTCGAAGCGCGCCATGCCGGCGTTCAGCGTGCGCCCGAAGCTCTCTTCTTCGTGCTGGAGGACCTTTTCGATCTGACTGCGCCGCTCGACAAGTTCCGGGTGGTGCGTCGCAAACTGCTGGGTCACGATGCCCGCCATATCGGCCAGGAACGGCTTCTCCAGCCCCAGCTTGCGCCCCGCCCGGATGGCGCGGCGCAGGATACGCCGGAGGACGTACGAACGCCCCTCGTTGCCCGGCAGCACGCCGTCGGCAATCAGGAACGTGCCGCCCCGCGCGTGGTCCGCGATGATGCGCAGCGCCTTGTCATGCTCCACATCGGCGCCGTAGGTCACCCCGGCCAGCGAGGCGGCGCGCTGGATGATCGGCTGGTAGAGATCGGTGTCGTAGATGGAGCGAGCGCCCTGCATGATCATGGCGAGGCGCTCGAGCCCCATGCCGGTGTCGACGTGCTGGCGCGGCAGCGGCGTGCGCGTGCCATTCTCCGCCTGCACGAATTCCATGAAGACGTTGTTCCAGATCTCGAGGTAGCGGTCGCCATCGCCCGGCGGGAAATCGGGCAGGCCGCTGCCCGCCTCCGGACCGAGGTCGAAGTAGATCTCGGAGTCCGGGCCGTTCGGGCCGGTCGGGCCGACCGGGCCCCACCAGTTGTCGTCCAGCTTGAAGATGCGCTCCTCCGGCACCCCGATCTCTTCGATCCAGATGCGCAGCGCGTCCTCATCGTTGGGGTGGACGGTGGGGTACAGGCGATCCGCCGGGATGCCCATGACCTCGGTCAGGAACTCCCAGGAGAACTTCAGCGAGTCGTGCTTGAAATAGTCCCCGACCGAGAAGTTGCCCAACATGAAAAAGAAGGTGCAGTGGCTGTCGTCGCCAACTTCATCGATATCGACGGTGCGGAAGCACTTCTGCACGGAGACCATGCGCACGGCCGGGGGCTGCTCCAGCCCCAGGAAGTACGGGGTCATCTGCTGCATGCCAGCGGTGGTCAGCAGGACGGTAGCGTCGTTGTGGGGCACGAGGGAGGACGAGGGCATCGGGCGATGCTGCTTCGCCTGAAAGAACTCGACGAAGCGGCGGCGAACTTCCTCGCCACTCACCGGCGCCGGCATCGGGCTGACCATTGATCGGGAATCCTTCCCAGCTAGATGGTGGGCGGTGGCGCGAACACACGGTGAGCCATCCGCCAGCGGACCAATGGCAGATTGTGCCAGACACGGCGCCTTTGCGGCTAGTTTTACGGTTTCGTGCTCTCCCAGAGCTTGCGGAAGTCCTCACGCACGGGCACGAACGTCTCCACCAGTTCGCAACCATCCGGACCGGCACTGGCGCCGTGCGGCACATCGGACGCGACCAGATACGCCTCGCCCACGCCGAGGGTGCGCGTTTCCTCGCCGACCGTCACCGTCAGCGACCCGGCGGTCACCACGCCGATCTGCTCGTGCACGTGCGCATGTTCCGGCACCCCGGCGCCGGGGCCCAGCTGCACCCAGCAGGTCAGGAACCCTTCACCAAACATCGGGCGCATTTCCACGCCCGGCGCGGTGGACATCGGGCGCACCTCGGCCCGCGTCACCCACTGCACGCCATTCGCTGCTTCGTTGCTCGCCATTGTCGCCTCGCCTCTCTGCGTTCCGGCTCATGTCTCGCCCGCTATTGTCGCTGATCGAACGCTATCGTGAGGCGGGATATGTCGTGTAGCCCATCAGTCCAGTTCCGAACGCCTGTTCTTGACACGGCGCCAGATGCGGCATAGGCTGCGCACAGCCAGTGCGCCCTTGTCCCTGCCTGCGCGCCGGGTCTGCAGAGACGGCGCGAGAGGTCACCGAGCGATGCCAAAGCCTCCCCCCAACCCGCGCAAATCCATCGCCGGCCGCGATGGTGTCACCGCCGAGGAGCGCGCGCTGCCGCCCAGCCGCAGCCCCAGCCTGCTGCGCGCCGAGCAAAAAGCAGCGAATTCGATCCCGGATCAACTGCCGCTCTTCATGCCGGGACCGCCGGGCACACTCACCCCATCACTGGGCGGGTTGCCGCCGCTCACGGCGAGCAGCAGTCTGGAGCTGGCGCGCTCCTGGTATCGGCGCGAGCTGGAGCAGGCGAAGCGGCCGGAAAACACCATCGAGTCATATTGCTACGACCTGTCCGTGCTGGAAAAGCTGATCGGAGCCAAGCCGATCAACCGGGTCACGCAGACCGATATCGCGCGCCTGCTGGGCGAGGCCAATGGCCGCTCTACCCGCAAGCGCCGCCTCACCTCCGTCCGTCGCTTCTTCCGTTACCTGATTGACGACGCGAAGGTGCTGAAGATCGACCCCACCGAAGGGCACTACCCTCACGCCATCGCCCTGCGCTCGCCGGTGCCGCTCTTTGCCAGCGAGCAAGAAGCGTTTCTCGACGCTGCAGCGGAGGATGAACCGTGGAGCCTGGCGGCGATCTGGCTGATGATGCGCCTTGGGCTCAGCCGTTCCGAGTTGCTGGCCCTGCGCCGCGAGCACATCGACCTCGATGACCCGGCGGGTCCGGTGGTGTACATCTTCTACGAGGACGCGGCCAAGCGGGGCAAGGAACGCAAGCTGGCCGGCGGCGAGGAGTTCCGGGCCGTCTACCTGGAGTTTCTGGAGGCGCGCTCCCCGGTCGATCTGCTCTTTCCGGTCGGGCCGCAAGCGATCAACGGCATGGTCAACCGGGTGCGCGAAGCCGCCGGCATCCAGAAGGATGTCACCCCGCAGACCCTGCGCCAC
>JASGGF010000372.1:0-5267 GCA_047605145.1 Thermomicrobiales bacterium
CAACAGTCCTTGCTGGAGTTGCAGAACCCACCATCCCAGTGGTTCTTGCACTTGTTGTACTTGTTCTTGTACTTCTTTTTCTTGTTCTTCTTGGCGTCAGTGTCGGGTGCGATGATGGCGCCGCCAACGGCCGCCGCCGCGCTACCAGCCAGCAGGCGCAACGCGTTGCGCCGGGTGGCCCCTTCGCGCAGCCGGTGGACGCCCACCGTCAGCTGATCGAACGAACTCCCGTCCATGCGTTGCTCCTTCGCTCCAGATTGCGGCACGGCGGGTTCAAGCCGCGCTCAACAGCGTGTCCACCAGTCATAACGCGGCTGAGCACGGTTTGGTGCCGCAGAAACGTCTGGCGGTTTCAGCTTTCGACGCAGGCGCCCGTGACGCGGGCCATCTCGACCTGAATGGCGACCAGCCGATCACTCGCCCGGCTGACCAGCGCCAGCGCGTTGGCCGGGTCATCGCCCGCGTCGATCGCGGTGGCGGCGTCTGCCGTGGCGCCGCTCAGAGCGCGCAGGGTCGCGACCAGCGCCTTCTGGGCGGCCTCGCCGCCCGCAGGAGCGGAGACCGCAGTTTCGTCGTCGGCCAGCAGGGCGAACTGCGCCGAAATCTGGTTCAGCGCGGTGGAGTCGCTGGCGTTGACCGCCTGATTGGCGAGGCCCTGCGCCCCGGCGATCTGGTCTGTGCCGGCGAGCAGCCACGTTTGCAGCGCCGCGCACGCGCTGGCGTCAGCTTCTGGTTCCGGGGTTTCGTAGACGGGCAGGGCTATGACTTCGGGGGTGGCGTCTGGCGCCGCCTCCACCGTGGCGGAGGTCTCCGGCGTCGTTGTCGCGCCGGTTTCGGCGCTTGCATCCGCCGCGCCGTCGATGGCCGCCAGCGGCAGCAACTGCTCGCCGGTCGGGCTGCTGAAGAGGCCCGTCAACGTGGCATCCTGCGGCACGGAGAAGACCACGGCGCCCGTCAGCCGGTCGCCGGGCGCCAGCTGGGTGTAGCCAAGGTCGGGGATCAGGAGCGGGTCGCCCACGCGGGTGACGTACTGCGGGCTCCAGAGGTCACCGTTGCGGTCCTGCAGCAGCAACCCGTATGACTCGGCCCAGAACGGTCCTTCGCCGTTGTTCTCGAAGGTCAGCTCTGCGTAGACGTAGCGCGAGCCGGGTTCCGCCGCGTACGACGGATCAACGCCGTCAAAGGGATCAACGATCTCGCGCACGGTTACTATGCCCACGCCGCCATTCGAATCGGTATACGGCACGGCTGTGCCCACCGGTGGCAGGGTGCTGGCGACCAGTTCCGCCAGCAGCACGAGGCGGCTGCTCACCGGCTGGTAGAAGACCTTGACCGGGGTGGCGCCCTCTGGCAACTGGAAGCCGATCAGCCCGCTGACGCGGCTGTCTGGCCCGAGGGTCTGGCTGGAAAGCTGCGGCACCAGCGCGTCATCCGGCAGGATCAGGCTGGTGGAATCCCAGATGGCGCCGGTCTGATCCTGCAGCACGATGGTGTACGGCGCGATATCGAAGCGGGCGCCGGCATTGGCGTCGAAGATGGCGCGCACCGCGACGAAGCGGCTGCCGGCTTCGGCGGGGTAATCCGGGTTGACGGCGGTGAAGGGGTCGATCACCTCGGCGATCGTGACCGCGCCGACGGTTTGGCCGGCGTCATTCGTGACGGCGACCGGTTCCCCGAGCGCCGCGCTGCCGCCTGCGACGCCGGTGGCGCTCCCTTCCTGCGCGTCCACTTGTGCGAAGGCGGGCAGGGCCTGAGCAACGAGCAGCATGAGCCCGAGGAACAGGGCGAAGGCTGATGAAACGCGGTGCATGGGTTCCTCCCTGAGCAAGGCGTGGGACGAGGCTTCGCGAGCTAGGGTACCAGCCCGCTCGGTTCTGGCCGCTACACGAAGTACGCCGGCGGCGCTATGCCTGATCCACGACCTCCAGCGCCCCGGCCGCGAATTCGAGGCCGGCGGGGGTGTTCGGGTCCATCATCAGCTGGACGTGGCTGATGCCGGCGTCCGCGTAGCTGAGCAGGTGATCGGCCAGTTCCTGCGGGTCGCGCGCCTTCAGGCCGGGCTTAGCTTCGCTGGGGCGGCCGGTGGCGACAGGGGTATCTACCAGCAGGCTGACGGTGCGCTCCACGGTGGCGGGGTCGCGGCCGGCCAGCTCCATGGCGGCGTCCACCTTTTCGCGATCTTCCGCCAGCTCTTCCAATGTCTGCCGCGCCCACGCGTTCCAGATGTCGCCGTACTGCGCCAGCAGGCTCAACATGCGCGGCGCGGTGGAGCCGATGACGATGGGGGGACCCTCCGGGCGCGGGCCGCGCGGGCGCAGCTCGCAATCGCGCGCGGAGTAGTACTCGCCCTCGAAGTCAACGTGGCCGGTGCGCAGCAGGCCGTGGATGATGGCGATGGCCTCGGCGAAGCGGCTGACCCGGTGGTCAAAGGGGTAGCCGAACATCTGGTATTCCGGCTCATGCCAGCCCGCGCCGAGGCCTAGCACGAGGCGGCCGCCGGAGATTTCGTCAATGGTGTCGGCGATTTTGGCCTGCAGGGCCGGGTTGCGGTAGCCGGTGCAGGCCACCAGCGGGCCGATCTCGACGCGCTCCGTCAC
Source organism: Thermomicrobiales bacterium (assembly GCA_047605145.1). GTDB lineage: Bacteria > Chloroflexota > Chloroflexia > Thermomicrobiales > UBA6265 > JACCXM01. The sequence continues at coordinate 2,598 of JASGGF010000372.1, forward strand.
CGCCGCCAGCGCCGCGATCATCGACCAGCACTCCCACGGCCCCTGCGGCTCCTTGTCCGGAAACTTGTAGAGGAGATGGTCGGCGTTCCAGAGGGAATCGAACCCCATCGCCTCCGCCATCTGCGCCATCTTGGCCAGATCCTGCCACGAGGCGGTGGCGCCGCCCATTTCGTACTCGGTATCCGGCAGGATGATGCCGACCTTGAGGGGCCGCTGCCGCGAAGTCGTTTCCGCCATGGTGAGGGTTCCTGTCCGGTAGCCGCGCCCGGCGCGGCGGCGTGTCGTTGCCCCTAGTTGACCAGATTTTGCGCCAGCGTGCGCCCGGTTTCTTCGGGAATGGCGCCGGCGTGGCAGACTGTGCCGGGCGCCGGGCCAACGGGGGACGGCGCCGGGGCAACGCCGCGCGTCAGGAACGAGTTCGCATGGGCATCGGGTCGTGGGGGGCGAGTCCGGTCGGGCGGGCCCGGCTGGCGGTCAACGCGTTCTTCGTGCTGGCGGGCCTTGCCTTCAGCAGTTGGGCGGTGCGCATCCCCGATATCAAGGCTCACCTCAGGCTGGATGACGCGACGCTCGGTCTGGCCCTGCTGGGGGCGGCGGCGGGCTCGGTCGTCGCCATGAGCGCCTCGGGCTGGACGATCTCGCGGTTTGGCAGCCGGCATTTGACTACGGTCATGGCGCTGCTGGTCTGCGCCACGCTGGTGCTGCCCACGTTGGCGCCCTCGGCGCCGATGTTGTTTCTCGCGCTGGCGGTCTTCGGGGCCGCGTACGGCTCGCTCGATGTGGCGATGAACGCGCAGGCGGCGGCGGTGGAGGCGCAGTGGGGTCACTCCATCATGTCCTCCTTCCACGGCACATTTTCCGTGGGCGCGCTGGTGGGCTCGTTTGTGGCCGGCCTGATTGCCGGGCGCGGCCTGCCGCCGACGTCGCACTTGCTGCTGACCGGCGCCGCGCTGGCGGTGTTGGCCGTGGTGGCCTCGCGGGGGCTGGTGATGGTCGCGGAGGAAGGCAGCGGCGGGCCGTCGTTCTCCTTGCCGGTCGGCCCGTTGGCCGGGGTGGCGGCGCTGGCGTTCGGGGTGCTGCTGGCCGAGGGCGCGGTGGCGGACTGGAGCGCGGTCTACCTGCGCGACGCGTTGAGCGCGCCGGTGGCGGTGGGCGGTTGGGGCTTCATGGTCTTCTCGCTGACCATGGCGGCGGGCCGCTTTGCCGGCGACGCGCTAGTGGAGCGGCTGGGCGGGGTGGCGGTCATCCGCTGGGGCGGCGTGCTGGTCGCGCTGGGGATGGGCGGGGCGTTGCTGATCGGCACGGTTCCGGCCGCGCTGGTGGGCTTCGCGTGCATCGGCGCCGGGCTGGCCGCCACGTTCCCCATCCTGCTCTCGGCGGCGGGGCGCACGCCGGGCGTACCAACGGGGTCGGCCATCGCGGCGGTGGCGACGGCGGGGTACACCGGCTTTCTGGTGGGGCCTCCCTCCATCGGGCTCGTCTCCGAGGCGTTCGGCGGGTTGCGCAACGGGCTGCTGGTGGTGGCGCTGATCGGCGTGGCGCTGGCGATCTTCGCCGGGGTGGCCGGGCGCAGCACGGACGCGGACGCCGCCGGGACGCGGGTCACGGTCGCGGAGGCAGCCGAGGATCTGGCGTAAAGGCAAGCCCGGCCCGACGCTCCGCGCGACTGGACAGATGCACCGGCAGGCGCTACTACACCCCGTGCACAGACTGCTCACAACATTCTTTACACTATTGCCCGGAGAGCAGCATTGAAGAGCCCGACCACCGGGCGCGCCAGCGTAGGCGCGTCCAGCTCGCCACGTGGCGCCGCCAGCCAATTGCCGCGCCCCCTGACCTCCTTGCTGGGCCGGGAGTGCGCCATAGCGGAAGTGTTGGTGTTGCTGCAGCAGCCCGGCTTGCCGCTCCTGACGCTGACCGGCCCCGGCGGGGTGGGCAAGACCCGGCTGGCGCTGGCCGTTGCGGCGGCGTGGGACACGGCGCGGGCGCCGGTGGTCTTCGTGTCGCTGGCGGCGGTGCGCGATGCGGCGCTGGTTGGCCCCACGCTGGCGCGGGCGCTGGGAAGCAGCGACAGCGCCGCCAGTCTGCCAGAGGCGCTGGCGGCGGGCATCGGCGACGGGCCATTGCTACTGATCGTGGACAACGTCGAGCACGTGCTGCCAGCGGCGCTGTTGATTGCGACGCTGCTGCAGGCGTGCCCACGCCTGACAGTGCTGGCGACGAGCCGCGCGCCACTGCACGTTTCGGGGGAGCGCGAGTACCCGGTGACGCCGCTGCCCCTGCCGGCGCCAGACGCCGTGGAGCCGAGGCAGATCGTGCATGCCCCGGCGGTACGGCTGTTCATGGAGCGGGCTGGCGCCGTTTGCCCGGGCTTTGCGTTGACGGCGGAGAACGCTGCCGCCGTGGCCGCGATCTGCGCCCGGCTGGACGGGTTGCCGCTGGCCATCGAACTGGCGGCGGCGCGCAGCAAGCATCTGCCGCCCGCCCTGTTGCTGGCGCGGCTGGCGCGGCGCCTGCCGCTGCTGGTTGGCGGCCCGCGTGACGCGCCGGAGCGCCTGCAAACGATGGCGGCGGCGATCGCGTGGAGCCACGCCCTGCTTACCCCGCTGGAGCAGGTGGTGTTCCGGCGGCTGGCAGTGTTCAGCGGCGGATTCACGCTGGCGGCGGCGG
>JASGGF010000373.1:0-5264 GCA_047605145.1 Thermomicrobiales bacterium
GTTGCTCACGCCAGACCCGGACCTGCATCACTGAGGCGAACTCGCCTCCCAACTCACAGGATTGCGCCATGTGGCAGACCTACCTGCAACCACAGACGCTCGATGAGGCGCTCCGCCTGCTGGCGGATCACGCCGGGCTGGCGCGGGTGGTGGCCGGCGGCACCGACCTCGTGGTCGAGCTTTCGCGCGGCATCCGCCCCACGCAAACCGTGATCGATATCAGCCGCATCGCGGAGTTGCGCGGCATCTCGCTGGACGATGACGTGTTCACGCTCGGGGCGCTGGCGACCCACAACGATGTCGTCGCTTCGGCGGCCTGCCGCGAAAGCCTGACGCCGCTGGCGGAGGCGTGCTGGGAGGTCGGCGCGCCGCAGATCCGCACGCGCGGCACCGTGGCCGGCAACCTGATCACCGCCTCCCCCGCCAACGACACCATCACCCCGCTGATGGCGCTGGAGGCCGAGGTCACACTGGTCAGCCTGCGCGGCGAGCGCACGCTGCCGCTGCGCGAGTTCTACCTCGGGTTCCGCCGCACCGCGCTGGAGCCGGACGAACTGCTGCGCGCCATCCGCGTTCCAGCGCTGGCAGCGAACCAGCGCGGGCGCTTCGTCAAGCTGGGGCTGCGCCGCGCGCAGGCGATCTCGGTGATCGACCTCGCCATCGTGCTGACGCTCGATGACGGAGTGGTGACGGCGGCGCGTATTGCGCTCGGCGCACTGGCGCCAACGATTGTGCGCGCCACGGCGGCGGAAACGTTCCTTACCGGGCAGCCGCTCACTGCGGAGGTCTGCGAGCAGGCGGCCACACTGACGGAGGCGGCGGTTTCGCCCATCGACGACGTGCGGGCCAGCGCGGGCTACCGGCGGCAGACGCTGCGCAACCTCGTGGCCGCGACGCTGCTAGACCTCGCGCCGGCGGTAAGTCTGCCAAGTGTGCCAAGGCTGCCAACTTCTACGCCCCTGCCAAGTTCGCACACCTTACCGCGCGACCCGGTGTTGCTGGACACCGGTAACCACCACTCGCGACAAGGGAAACCCTTCTCCGGGGTCATTGAGACGACGATCAATGGCCAACCGCGCACCCTGACTGCCTCCACCGATTGCACGCTGCTGGACGCGCTGCGGAACGAGGGCGGGCTGACCGGGACGAAGGAAGGGTGCGCCGAGGGCGAGTGCGGCGCCTGCACCGTCTGGCTGGACGGGCAGGCGGTAATGGCCTGCCTCGTGCCGGCGGCGCAGGCGCACGGCGCGGCGGTGACCACCATCGAGGGGCTGGCGGGGCCTGCGGGGCTACACCCGTTGCAGGAGCAGTTCGTGGCGCAGGGCGCGGTGCAGTGCGGCTACTGCATCCCCGGCATGCTAATGGCCGGCGCCAAGCTGCTACAGGAGCGCCCTGCCCCTGAGCTACCGGATATCCAGACCGCCCTGAGCGGCAATATCTGCCGCTGCACGGGGTACCGCAAGATCTTCGCCGCCGTGACCGCCGCCGGAGAGCGCCCATGACCCGCGCCAGCGTGATCGGCGCGCCGCTACCGCGCCACGACGCCCTCGCCAAGACAACGGGAGACGCCTGCTACCCGGGAGACCTGCTGGACGCCGCCACGCTGCGCCTGCAGGTGGTCTACGCCGGCCGGCCGCACGCGCGCATCACCGGAATCGATGCGCGCGCCGCGCTGGAGGCTCCGGGCGTGGTGGCGGTGCTGACCGCCGCTGATGTGCCCTTCAATGCCTTCGGCCTGATCGAGCACGACCAGCCGGTGCTGTGCGGCGACGTGGTGCGCTTCGCGGGCGACAAGGTCGCGGTCGTGGTGGCGGAGACCGACGAGGCCGCTACCGCTGCCGCTCGGCTGGTTGTTGTCGCGTACGACGACCTCCCCGCCGTGACCGACCCGGTGGCTGCGCTGGAACCGGACGCGCCGCTGGTGCACGGCAGCCGGGGCACGAACCTGCTGGTGCGCATCCCTATTCGCAAGGGTGATGTCGAGGCCGGTTTCGCCGCCGCGGATGTCGTACTGGAGGGCAGCTTCGAGACGACGTGGCAGGAGCACGCCTTCCTACAACCCGAGGCGGGCGTGGCGTGGATCGATGACGCCGGGCGGGTGGTAGTCGAGACTGCCGGACAGTGGCTGCACGAAGATCGCAAGCAGATCGCCCAGATGCTGGGGCTGCCGGACGATCAGGTGATCATCCGCTACGCCAGCATCGGCGGCGCGTTTGGCGGCCGCGAAGACCTCTCGGTGCAGCATTTGCTGGCGCTGGCGGCGTGGAAGCTGCAGCGGCGGGTGGGAATCGTCTGGAGCCGCGAGGAATCGATCCTCGCCCACCACAAGCGCCACCCCTTCCGCATCTCTTGCCGCTGGGGCGCCACCCGTGCGGGCCAGATCACGGCGGTCGAGGCTGATCTGCTGGCGGATGGCGGCGCCTACGCCTCCACCAGCGCCGAGGTGACGAAGGTGGCGGCGCTGTTCGCCACCGGCGTCTACGAGGTCCCGAACCTCCGCGTGGCGGCGCGCGCGGCGTACACCCACAACATCCCCTCCGGCGCCTTCCGGGGGTTTGGCGCGCCGCAGGCGCAGTTCGCCTCCGAGGTGATGGTCACCCGGCTGGCGCACGCAATCGGCATGGACCCGGTCGAGTTCCGCCGCCGCAACATCTACCGCGAGGGGGCCATCGAGCCGACGCAGCAGCCGCTGCCGGTCGGCGTGAGCGCGCTGCCGGTGCTGGAGCGCGCTGCCGAAGAAGCCGCCGCCCGCTTCGGGCAGGACGCCCCGGCGCGGCCGTGGCTGAAGCGGGGCGTGGGCATCGCGGCGGGCATCAAGAACCTTGGCTATTCCTTTGGGTTCCCGGAGCAATCGACCGCCACGGTCGAGATCAGCGGGCGGGGCGAGCCGGAAGCGGCCGTAGTGCGCGTTGGCGCGGCGGATGTCGGGCAGGGCACACACCTGATCCTGCGCCAGATCGCCGCCGAGGTGCTGGAGCTGCCGCTGGGGCAGATCACGATGATTACCGACGATTCCGCCGAAGCGCCGAACGCCGGTAGCGCCTCTGCCTCCCGCCTGACCCTGATGGCGGGCCGCGCCGTCTTCGACGCCGCCACCGAGGCGTTGCGCCAGTACCGCGCCAGCGACGACGCGCACATCGAGGCGACGGTGCAGTTCCGCCCGGCCGTCACCACCATGCTCTCGGAGGATGACGGCTCCGGCATCCCGAACTACTGCTATGGCTACGCGGCGCAGGCGGTCGAGGTCGAAGTGAACACCCTGACCGGGCAGGTGCGGGTCTGCCGCGTGGTCAGCGTCCACGACGTGGGGCGCGCGATCAACATGCAGCAGGTAGAGGGGCAGATCGAGGGGTGTCTAGCCCAGGCCATCGGCTACGCGCTGCTGGAGGACCTGCGCACGCGCGACGGCATCATCCAGACGCCGCACCTCAGCACCTACCTGCTGCCGACCGCGCTGGACATGCCGGACGAGATCACGCCGGTGGTGCTGGAACTGGCAGACACCCAAGGTCCGTTCGGCGCGCGGGGCGTCGCCGAGATGCCGCTGGTGCCCTTCCTGCCTGCCGTCGCCGCCGCCATCCACGACGCCACCGGCGTCTGGCTGACGCAGCAGCCCTTCACCCCGGAACGCGTGCTGACCGCGCTGAACGAGGCGTAGACAAGCGGGGGGCGCGCTCTCCGCTTTCCACACGGTCGGCAACGATGCTGGGAAGAAGGCCGGGGTGGCGAAGTTGGCGGTGGGCGGTCCCTCCTGCGGTCGGGACGACATCGTGGTCTGAGAGGTCGGGGTGGACCCGGACTATCACAGCGGTTTGCGAAAGACATGCGCGGCCGCCTGTCGCAACCTCGTGTCTCTCCGCTCCGGTCGAGACACGAGGCGTTCTTGAGGAGCGCAGGTTCACTGCAAAGCGCTGTAAGGCCAAAACCCCGACGATGCGTCATTCGCCCGTCTTGGCTGATCCGTAGGCCGGGATAACGTTGTGCGGGTGTTGAAGCGGCGGGGCGAAAGACGCCGCCGCTGGTGATCGGTATCATGGGCGACGATCCATTTTCACCGTTCTGACACCTCGTGGAGGGTATCTCGCTGGACACCGCACGCCTCGACGACCTCGCCCGCGCTCTCGCGACCGGCGGCAGCCGCCGCCGGGTGCTCGGCGCCATTGCCGCAATTCCCGTCGCCGCCGGCCTCCTGTCGCTGACCGGCGCGGATGATGCAGACGCGAAGGACCGGCGCCGGCGCCGCAAGCGGCGGCACAAGCGGCGGCACGATGCCGGGAGCCGCAAGTCTGGAGGGTGCCAGCGCAAGCCGCTGGCCAAAATCTGCGACGGGGTCTGTGGCTCAGTCGCAAATCGCAAGTCGTGTGGCAAGACGGTCGATTGCGGAACCACCTGCCCCACTGCTGGCGAGACGTGTTGCGGCGGCCTCTGCCAGTCGGCGGCGGATCTGGGCGCGGCTTGCCCAGCCACCGGGACGCCGGGCTTCCTGACCTTTGAGGAGAGCGGCGAGATGCGTTGCGCGTCTCCGGACGTGGCGGCGTGCCAGTGCCTTGGCGGCGTGTATCGCGCCTGCGCGGCCGGCGCTACGTGCCGGCCAGAAGGCGCCGGCATCGTGTGCGACTCGCAGGCGCCGGAGTAACAGAGCCCTCGGTGACGAGCGGGCGCACGGCGCGAGTCAGGCGCCGGCCCGCTCGTCCACGGCCAACTCGCGCACACGCAGCGTGCCGACGCTCAGTTCCTCGATGTGCAGGCTGCGGATGGTGGCCTGCTTCACCTTGGCCCGCCCGATACTGAGGGCGCCGATGGCGACCGCGCCCACGGCCAGCGCCCCCAGCGCGCCCGCGCCAATGGACACGGCGATAATCGCCCGGGCGGGTGGCAACACGGCGGCCTTCGCGACGTCTCGTCCGGTATTCATGGTCCTGCCTCCTCCTGCGGGCCGGTTTACACTGCGGCCCAGCCTGTTGTACGCGCAACGCGGACCACCCGCGAGATGGGAGATGCCTGTGCCCGACCCGAACGCCAACCGCCCGGAATCGATCACCGTCACCGTGGGCGGCACGGAGTTTACGGCCCGCCTCGAATGGGATCTGGCGCCGCAGAGTTGCGCCGCTTTTCTGGCGCAGACGCCGTTCCGCAACAAGTTGATTCACTCGCGCTGGAGCGGCGAGGCCTGCTGGATTCCGCTGGGCGAGCTGGAGTTTGGCGTTGGGGTGGAGAACGCCACCAGCTACCCTGCGCCCGGCGAGATCCTGCTCTACCCCGGC
>JASGGF010000374.1:0-5259 GCA_047605145.1 Thermomicrobiales bacterium
GGGCGGTCCCTCGTCTGCGGACTCGGGACGACATGGGGGTTTGGGAGCCCGGTGGATATCGGAGAGTTGGCGCCGTGTCCCCCGGGGTTGGGGGTGGGCGGTCCCTCCTGCGGGTTCGGAATGACATGGGGGTTTGGGAGGCCGTGGTGGGGAGCGGAGAGCAGGGCCCCGCCCTCGCACCCCGTCACCCCTCGTTCTCCTTCACCCCCATACACCCCCTGAGGCGCGCAGCGCCGCCACCCCCTGAGGGCCGCAGCCCGCCACCCCCTTCCGTTACGGAGCCAGCGGCGGGAGCAGGGTGAAGGCCTGCAGGGCGCCGTAGCCGGCGTCGTAGTTGCTCTGGAGCTGGTAGTCGAGGACGTACAGCGTGCCTGCGCCGTCGAGGGCCACGGTCCCCATGCCGCTGATACTTGTGTTGCCGTTCGGCCCGCCGAAGACGGAGCCGCCGATATCGTCGCCGGTCCACGCTGCGAGGAGTTCGCCTTCCGGGGTGAAGACCCGCAGGGTCACGTTCTGATCGTCGGTGACGTAGATGCGCCCGGCGGCGTCGGTGGCGATGCCGCTGGGGAGCTGGAACTGGCCGTGCCCGGAGCCGCGCTCGCCGAACGTGCGCAGGAAGGTGTGGTCTGGCGCGAAGCCCACCACCCGGGCGTTGCCCCAGTCCGCCACCCAGAAGTTGCCAGCGGGATCAAACGCGCCGAAGCCGGTGCTGGCGAGTTGGCCGGGGCCGCTGCCGTGCTCGGCGAACTTCTCCACGAATTCGCCCTCCGGGGAGAACACCTGTACATCATCGCGCTGGTCATCGATCACGTAGACGCGGCCATCCGGCGCGATGGCGACCGAGAGTGGATTGACGAACTGGCCGTCGCCCGTGCCGGACTCGCCCCACGCGCGCACGAAACTGCGGTCGGCGGCAAACTGCTGCACCCGCGTGTTGCCGGTGTCGGTGACGTAGAAGCCGCCATCCGGGCGGAAGGCGATGGTGGAGACCGCGCCGCCCTCGACGGCGAAGTCGAATTCGCCATCGCCAGAGCCGGCCTTCCCCCACGTTTCGACGTACTCCCCATCCGGCGAGAAGATCTGAAACTGGTTGTGCAGGCCATCGGAGACCCAAATGTTCCCGTCCGGCGCGATCGCCATACCGTAGGCGCGCGCCAGCGGGGTCTTGCCCTCGGCGCGCCACCGGAAGGTGGCGCTCCCCTCGGCGGCGAGGGCCGGGGCGGCGGCCAGTGGCGTGGCGAGCGCGGCCACCGGGGTGGCGCCCGCGCCCGGCCACGATTCGCTGCCGCCGATGGCGTACAGCGTGCCGAAACTGGTGCTGGCGTAGACGATGCCGTACGCCACGGAGGGGCCGAAGGTCAGTTCGCCGTCGATTTCGTAGCGCCAGCGTTCCTCGCCGGTGGCGGCGTCCAGCGCGTACAGGTTGCGGTCGTAGCTGGCGACGTAGGCGACGCCATCCGCCACGGCGGCGGATGCCTGAATGTTCTCGCCGGTCGGGAACTGCCACAGGACATCGCCGGTGTCGGCGTCCAGCCCGTAGGCGACGCCATCGCCGCCGCTGCCCACCAGCAGGTCGCCCGAGACGGTGAGGGGGCGAAACCCGAGGCTGACCGTGACGCCCCAGATTTCCTCCCCGGTGGCGCGATCCAGCTTCTGCGTGAGCGGACCCTCGTTCAGGCCCACGACGTAGATGGCGTCCTCGCTGACGGCGAGAGTGCCCATGGAGTAGTGCTCGCCGGCGGGCGGGGTGGAGCGCCACAGCTCCGAGCCGGTGAGATCGAGCGCCAGCACCTCGCCGTTTGCGTTGCCGATGTAGATGGTGTCATCGCGCACGGCGGCGGCGCGCGGCAGGGCCGCGCCGGCGTCGTACCGCCACGCCTCGGCGCCGGTGGTGGCGTCGATGGCGAACAGGGTGGTGTCGTCGTTGCCGATGATAATGAGGCTGCCCGCCACCACCGGCGAGGAGTTGGCGTTCACCGGCTCGGCGAAGCGCCAGCGCTCGGCGCGCGTGGCCAGATCAACGGCGATCAGCGTGCCATCCAGCGCCATGAAGTAGACGCCGCCATCGGCCACCGTGGGGGTGGTCTCGACGTCCGTGGCGATATCGACCTGCCACAGCGCCTCGCCGGTCAGGGCGTCCATGGCGTAGAGCGCCTTGGCGGCGGTGAGGTAGGCCACGCCCCCGGCGAGGGCCGGGGTGCGGGAGGCGGAACTGGGCGCGGCGAAGCTCCACAGCAGCACGGGGTCGCCCACTGGCCCCCGCACGCCCGGCGCGCCGGTGCGGGCGGGGTCGCCCCGGTAGATTGGCCAGTCCGCGCCCAGCTCCGGCGCGGCGGGGGTGGCCTCCTGCGCGAGGGCGGGGAACCGGCCCAGTGTGGTGGCGGCGAGGGGCGCGAACGCGGCAAGGAGTACGAAGGTTCGACGATGCATGGTGCGAACTCCTTCTGGCGACGACGACGGATGACACAGCGCACGCATGGAACGATGCGGTCACGGTGACGAGCCCTCACCCCCAACCCCTCTCCCGATGCGCAGGAGAGGGGCTTTTCGGCGCGGGGGTTGGGGACGGATTTGGCGTCGCGAGGCATGATTCCCACCCCGGCGTCGTCTGCTGGCTCCCCTCTCCCGCGCACGTACTTCAGCCGACCGGGGGTGAACAGATGATGGAGCCTCGTGGCGAAGTACCCTCACCCCTTGCCCTTCGCGAAGGGCGAAGGGCTGGGGGTGGCGGTCGGGCGTGGCATGGCGTATCGGCATCACGCCGCACGCTTGCCCCTGAAGCCCGCCCGTTCCGCCACTGGCAGCCCCTCGCCCTTCGCAAAGGGAGAGGGGTTTGGGGTGAGGCTTCTTCGCCACGGCGGCGTCTGCAGCCCCAATGCCTCCCCCAGTCAGCCGCGCAGGTACTTGGGAAGAGGGGCTGGGGGTGCGGGCCTTGCGGGCGGAGTAAGGGCTTCTCGGCATCACGGCGCCACTCCCGTAGCCTCCGGCGTGGCATTCGCCGGGGGCGGCACGCGGCTCCAGTCGATGGCGAAGGCGCGGATGTTCTCGACATCGCGCGAGGGTTCGTAGTCGAGGACGTAGACCCGGCCGTCCGCATCGATGGCCACCGACTGTGTCGCCGTGAACGCCGCGCCGCCATCCTCGGCGCCCGTCAGGCTGAGCAGGAAGGCGCCGTCCGGGGCGAAGATCTGCACCCGGGCGTTGCTGGCATCGGCCACGTACAGCCGGCCGGCCGCGTCGAAGGCGACCGCCTGCGGGTAGTTGAACTGGCCGGGCGCGCTGCCCGGCTCGCCGAAGGCGCGCAGCAGCCGCCCCTGCGGCGAGTAGACGAGCAGGCGGTCACCCTCGCTGTCAACGGCCCAGATGGCGCCGGTTGTATCGAACGCCGTGCCGCCCATCCCCCGGAACTGGCCCGGGCCGGAGCCATGCCCGCCGAAGGTCAGCAGGAGCTTCCCGTCTGGCGAGAACTTCTGGATGTCATCGCGCTGGTCATCCCCGACGTAGACGGCGCCATCCGGGCCGACGAGGATGCTGAACGGGTCGGCGAACTGGCCCTCGCCCCGGCCGAACCCGCCCCACTCGCGCACGAACGTGCGGTCCGCTGCGAACTGCTGCACGCGGGCGTTGCGTGTATCCGCGACGTAGAACCCGCCATCCGGGCGGAAGGCGACGTCGCCGATGGCGTTGATGGGGTCGCGGCGGAAGGCGAACTGGCCGGGGCCTGTGCCGGGGCTGGACCAGTGCTCCTGCAGCGCGCCATCCGGCGAGATGATCTGGAACCCCTCGCGCGCGCCATCGGCGACCCACAGGGAGCCATCCGGCGCGATGTTGAGGCCGGGGCCAAGGCCGAGGCGCAGATCGTCCGGGTCGGTGTAGCGCCAGAGTTCCGTGACCGGCTCCCCGGACGGGGCCGGGCTGGCGGCGGGCGAGGGCGAGGCGATGATCACCGGCAGCGGCGTGGTGGCGGCGGGCTCGATGCGCTGCGGCGCGCCAGACTGGACGAGCAGCCACAGCGCCGCCGCGCCGCCCAGCAGGAGCAGCAGGCTGGCAGCCCACGCCAGCAGGCGGCGCGGTGATGCCGTCCGGGTTGCAATTGGCGGGACTGGCGCCAGCGTGGGGGGCAGCCCGCTCATGGGCGGGGCATCCGCCAGCCGCTGTGGGGCCGCGCTCCCGGCGGGCGCCAGCGGGGCGGTCAGTTCGCCCAGCAGCTGCTCCAGCAGCGCGGCGGCGAACTCCGGGCGCGGCGCCACCGGCACATCGAGGCGCGGCAGGGCCCGCGCGAGGGGGTCGTGGCGCTCAGCCATTGCCCGCCTCCTGTTCGTGTTGCACGCGCTGGCGAAACGTGGCGCGACCGCGCGAGAGCAGCGATTCGGTGGCGCCCACGCTGCGGCTCAGCAGCCCGGCAATCTCCGCCACGGGCAGGCCATCCATGTAGTGCAGGATCAGCGCCTCCCGCTGCATCAGCGGCACGGCGGCCAGCGCCGCCAGCAGCACCTCGCGCGCGGCGAGATCGCTCTCCGGCAGGCTGAGGAAGGCGTCCACCACGTCCCCCTCCTGCTCCCACGAGACGATGCTCCAGTCGGCGTGGCGCTGGCGCCGCAGGTGATCGAGCAGCTTGTGGCGGGCGATGCCGAAGAGCCACGGCACGGCAGCCCCAATGACGGCGCCGCGCCGGATTTGCTGCACGGCGGCGATGAAGGTCTCCTGCGTCAGGTCTTCCGCCAGCGACGCGTCGCCGCCGCAGCGGGAGAGGAAGTAGCCATAGATGCGCGGCAGGGCGTGGGCGTAGAAGAGCCGGAACCGGGCCGGGTCGGCCAGATCCACGAACGCTTCGGCTGTTGGCGCTGCCTCGGCCACGGGTGAACTCCTGCGAACAGACGTGTTCTAGCAGGAGAGTCGTGCTGGTATGGCAGATTCCTTCGGTGACCGGGGGAATTGCCGGCAGGAGCGCCACCCGCCCCGATGTCGCTCCGAGCGCCCGTGGAACCGCGCACCCTCAAGCTTAAGGTCACGACGCCAGCTCGCCGCGTGACACTGCGGCCTGCGCCGTAGGCGCTCACGCTTGGCGCCAATGAGCTTTGACGAGGCCCTATTGCCCCGAATAGCCCTCACCCCAACCCCTCTCCCGATGCGCGGGAGAGGGGCTCATGTACCAGGAGTTGTGGGGAAACCTGGCGTGGCTACGCCAACATTCCGTCTCGGCGCCGCCAACTGGCCCCCCACTCCCGCGCATCGGGAGAGGGGCTGGGGGTGAGGGCT
>JASGGF010000375.1:0-5256 GCA_047605145.1 Thermomicrobiales bacterium
GCTGCCGCCCCTCGCGCTGCTGGGGCTGCTGGCGCCGGCCCGCGCGTGGCAGGCCGCCATGCTGTTGGCGGCAGGCGCGGCGCTGGTGAGCGTCTGGCGCCTGCGGAGCCTCTTCGCCGCCACGCCGGCTCCGCCCGTGCCGATCCTGCCGCCGCGCCTGCTGCGGTTCGATGGCGCGGAGAGCCGCTTCCTGCTGGCGATCTTCACCTTCTGGTTCGGCGCGGCGCTAAACCGCCCGATCCTGACGCCCTATCAGGTACACACCCTCGGCGCCACACCCGCCTACTTCGCGCTGGCCGGCGCCGCCACGGCTGTCGTCGGGCTGGGAGCGCAGCGCGTCTGGAGCCGGTTGGCGGAATCGGGCCGGGTGATGGCGCTGCTCGGGTGGTCCGGCCTTGGCGCCGGGCTGGCGCCGCTGCTCTGGCTGCTGGTCCCCACCGCGTGGGTGGGCCTGCCCGTGGAGGGGTTCGCCGCCGGGGTCTGGCTGGGGCATCTGCTCGGCGTGGCCCTGCGCTGCGCGCAACTCGCCCCGGCGGACGATGAGCGGCCTGCGCTCCTCTCCGCCACGCACCTGATGCAGGGATTCGCCGCCACCCTCGCGCCGCTCACCGCCGCCGCGCTGGCGCCGGTGCTGGGTGCGCGGCCCCTGCTGGCGCTCTCCGGGCTCATCTGCCTGCTGGGAACCGGCGGCCTGCTGGCCGGCGAGGCTGCGTGGCGGCTTCCAGCCGACCGGCGGCCACGCTGGCGGCTGCGCGCCGCCCGCTGACGCCGCCCCGGCTTACATCTGGAACGGCAGCAACGCGCAGTGCCGCGCCCGCTTGATTGCCACCGCCACGGCGCGCTGCACCTCCGCGCTGTGGTTCAACCGGCGGCGCGGCAGGATACGCCCGCGCTCATCAATGCAGCGCCGCAACTGCGCGATCTCCTTGTAGTCGACATCCTCGGCCGTCTTGAAGATCGGCTCGCGGCGGCGACCACCGGTCCGCCCAAAACGCCGCACACCGGGGCGCGGCCGGGCTCCACTCTGCTCCTGCGACACGGACAATCCTCCTGAATACGCGGCCACGCTCAGGCCGTCACGAGGCAGGCGTCAAGCTCTCGCCGGATCTCCGCGACCGGCATGTTGCGCCCGATGAAGATCAATTCCACCGCCGGGCCGTCCTCCGGCTCGCTGCCCGTTTCCTCCTCCAGCGCCGAGGGCTGCGCCTCGGCGCCGTCTTCGGCATCGTCGTCGCCAACGAGCACCTGCACCTCGGCCTGATCGCGCACCACCGAGAGCACCACCGGGTCGCTGTCGCTGAACGTGACGAAGCCCTTGGCGCGCAGCACCTCGTCGTTCCACGCCTCGAAGAGCGCGCGGAACGGCGCGAAGCGGAAGGGCCGCTCGGCGCGGTAGGTGAAGCTGTGGAAGCCGTACTCGTCGGCCTCACTCCCGGTGGGCGAGTCCCATGTCTCCTCCCACGCCTCCAACTCCGGCCCGAGGTCGTACTGGTAGCGCCCCGTGCCGTGAATCTGGGCGGGGGCGATCTCGCCGCGCGCCGTGCGGTGGATGACGGCGGCGGGGTTCAGGTTGCGAACGAACGTCTCCAGCGTCGCCACCTCCTCCGCCGTCGCCAGATCGGTCTTGTTCAGCAGCACGATGTCGGTGAATTCGAGCTGGTCGATCAGTAGCGGCGCCAGCGGCAGCGAGGTCAGCGCGCCGTCCGGCCCTTCGATCTAGTCGTCCCGGGCGAAATCGCGCCAGAAGTTGGCGGCGTCCACCACGGTCACGATCTCACTGAGCGCGATCCGCTCCGGCAGCTCGCCCATGTGGAAGGCCTGCGCAATCGGCATCGGCTCGCCCAGCCCGGTCGATTCGATGATGATGCCGTCGAGGTCATCCCGCTGGCCCAGGTCCGCCAACTGCTCCACCAGATCCTCGCGCAGGGTGCAGCAGATGCAGCCGTTCGAAAGCTCGATCACCCGCTCCGTCTGCTGCGACACCAGCCGCGCATCCACCCCGATCTCGGAAAAATCGTTCACGATCACGGCGTAGCGCCGCCCCTGTCGCTGGTGCAGAAAGCGGTTCAGCAGCGTCGTTTTCCCGGCGCCGAGGAACCCCACCAGCACGGTGGTGGGAATGCGACCGTCAGTTACGGCGGACGCCGTTGGCGAAGGCGCGGTCACCGGCGCGGCGCTCACTGGCCCGCCGCCTTCCCGGCTTGCGCCGCCTGAAGTTGCCGCCGCTGTGGTCCCGGCAGGATCGCCGCCAGCGTCAACCCTTCATCGCGCAGGTAGGCGCTGAGGCCCTTGCGGTCAATCACGCGCAGGGCGTGCGTCGAGAGCGACAACCGCACGTGCGCGCCCAGCTCCGGCACGAAAATGCGGTGCGATTGCACATTTGGTTCGAAGCGCCGGTTCGTGCGGCGCTTCGAGTGCGAAACGTTGCGGCCAAACGCGGTCTTGCGGCCGCTGATCGCGCAAACCCCAGCCATGGTGACTCCCTTCCTGCAAACCGGCGCCGCGCTCCGCGCGCCATCCCCGCCCTATCGCGTCTCGCGGTAGAGCACGTGCCGGCGCAGGGTCGGGTCGTACTTGCGCAGCTCCAGCCGCGCGGTGTCGTTGCGCTTGTTCTTCTCGGTCAGATACACGTGTCCACTCTCGGTGCTGCGCATCTTCACCACGATACGGTCACCCTTTTTCTTTGCCACCAGAAACTCCAGAACGAAACACCCGCGTCACACTCGACGCAATACTGAGACAATATCCCGATAATTCAACGGCGTCAAGGCAATAGTTTCACCGAATCCTCTCACCGTCGTCCGTAGCGAACCCTTGCCGGACGCTCCAAGATAATGATACGTTGTCTCAACAAGGCGCAGCGGCTCTGGCGCCGGAGCCCCTGCGCCGGGCGCTGTCGTACCGGCAGCGCCACGACCTGACGACCCCGGCGGAGTGATCGATGCGCCTGCGCACCGCCCTGCCGCACAGAAGGAGCCCGGTTCCCATGCGACGTCTTCTGGCAGCGCTGCTGGCGCTGCTGCTGGTTTCCCTGCCCGGCGCGCCAGCGCTGGCGCAGGCCACCCCCACCGCGCCGGCTGCCGCTGGCGCGCTCTACGTCGCGGACCCGGCAGCAGCAGCGCTGCACGCGTTCTCCCTGACGAACGGCGATCTACTGGATACGCTGGAAGGCGTGAGCATCAACGCGCACGCCGGCTTCCTGCCGCTGCCGGATGGCCGCCTTCTCCTCATCGATGACGCGGCGGACGAGCTCATCGCCGTCACGCTGAGCGGCGACACCCTCGCGATCACGGGCCGGGCCAGCGTGCCCGATGCCGTCAGCCACTTCGCGGTCGATCCCGCTATCACGCACGTCATCGTCGGCGCCGCCAATGACGACGCGCCCCTCACCCTCGTCGATCTCGCCGATTGGTCAACGCAGGCGCTGGATGTCGAGGCGGGCGAGGCGGGTGTGATGCTCGGCGGCGACCCGCTCACCATTTTCCACCGCAACGATGCCCTGCTGCGCGTAGAGACGTACCCGGCGACCGCCTTCGTGGACGGCGCCGCGACGCCCACCGCCACCGTGGCAACAGGCGCGTTCGGCCACGGCGAGGCGATCGACCACGCTCGTAGCCACCTCTATATGGCAACCGATGACGGCGTCGATGTGGTGGCGTTCAGCCCGGAGACGCTGACCTACGAGACGACGTGGCCGTGGGAGGCCGATGGCCGCGAGGGAGGTCGCGCCTACTTCGCGCGCCTCTCGCCAGCTGGCTCGCACCTCATCACCTACGTCGCCAACCGCACGGCCCCGGAGGCCGAGTGGGGCGACTACGAGAACGATCTGTATCTGGTCGATCTGGAAACCGGCGAGGTCACCCGCCGCGAACTCGCCCCGGGGTTGGTCTACCGGTTTGCGCTGGCCGGCAACGCCGCGCTCTTCCACGCCATCCACCCGGATGGCGACACCGCGCTGATCGTGGACGCAGACCCGGCCTCCGCCACCTTCGGCCAGACCCTGCACACCGTGCCGCTGCCGCCGCTGGCGGATGGCCCCGTCGCAGGCGCATCCCCGTGGGAGGCCGAGAGCCGCGCCACGGCCATCTCCCCGGACGGCGCCACCGGCTTCGTCTCGCAGGGCGGCGAAGGACGCATCCATGTGATCGACATCGCCACCGGTGAGATCACCGGCGAGATCACCACCCCAACCGACCTGTCTGGCGGCGGCTACCTGATCGCCGTCCAGCCGGGCGCCCCGCTGGCGGACACCATCGCTCGGTAGTCGGGGCCGGTTGGGACGCCGCATCGTCGGGGGCAGTTGTTTGGGAACAGGCAGACCTCGTACCGACGGCCTTCAATCCCCAACCTCTCTCCCGACGTCCGATGCGCGGGAGAGAGGAGCCGACTGGCAGCGTCGTGGTGGCAATCTGGCGTCATCACGCCAAACGTGGTGCGACGATCCGGGGCAAGAGCCCCTCTCCCGCGCACCGGGAGAGGGGTTGGGGTGAGGACGCTCCGGCGTCACGAAGCCCCGAAACCCGTTGAACGTCCCGGGTCACAGTCACATCGAGGGGCGTGTTAGGGCGTCTTCGCGCACCGGAGCCCCGCCTAAGACCAGTTCACACGAAACGGACGAAACCTCGTCCACGTCAATTCATACCCACTCACAAGGAGCAACCTCATGTCGCTGAAACTCACCCGCGCGCTCACCATCCCGGCCTCCCGCCGCACCGTCGTTGGAGCCGCCTTCGGCGCCGCCGGCCTCGCCGCCATGGCCCGCGCCGCGCAGCCAACGCGCGCCGCAGCCACGCCAACCACCGGAGCCGCCGCTGCCGCGCAGCATCTCTTCGTGGCGGACGCCGGCGAGCAATCAATCGCCATCTACAGCATCCCCGGCTTCACCCTGACCGGCACGCTGGAGGGCATCACCTTCGGCACGCACGGCGGCACGCTGCAACTGCCGGATGGCCGCCTGATCTTCGCGGACACCGGCAACGAGGAGATCGTGGCGCTCCAGCTCGATGCCGCCGGCGCGCCGGTCATTACGCAGCAGGTCCCGGCCACCCTCGGTGGCGGCGTCGCGTGGGGCAGCGCCAACGACGCGCTCACCCACGTCGCCTTTGGCTCGCTGGTCGGCGACGAAAGCGAGACCGACCCGGCGCAATTCCTCAACATCGTCGACCTCGCGACCTTCGAGAACACCGTCCTCGAGTTCGCGATGGACGAGCCGGAGGAGATCACCGCGTGGCTGACTGGCGATCCGCTGCACGTCCA
>JASGGF010000376.1:0-5252 GCA_047605145.1 Thermomicrobiales bacterium
GGAGAACGAGGGGCACGGGGCGGAGGCAATCCGCCCCGTGCTCCCGCCACACCCTCTCACGCGCCCCACCATTCACCACGATGTCGTTCCGACGCAGGAGGAACCGCGCACCCCCAACCATCGGGGCAACGGCCATGTCGCAACGCCACCCCGGCGCCCGCGCCTGCCACCACCTCCCGATGTCGTTCCGACGAAGGAGGAACCGCGCACCGCCACCTCCAAGGTCACGGCGCCCTCGCTCCGATGGTTGGGGGTAGTCGATCCCGCAGCCGCGGATTCGGAATGACACCGTGGGCGGGTTAGCTCGCGGTGAAAGGCGGAGAGCTGGGCCGTTGCCCCGATGGTTGGGGGTGCGCGGTCCCTCGTCTGCGGACTCGGGGCGACAGCGAAGGGTGGTGATGGGCGCGGGCGCCGTGGAGGCAAGGCGAAAGCGCCACCGTTACCCAGCCGCTGATCCCCGCTACCGCCGCCCAGCCGCGCGGCCACCAATCACCCACCTGCAACCCCCGGCCCAGCCGCACGCCCCCACGAACCGGAGCCCACCACCCATGCAGCCAGCCAAACCCACACCGGAACCCACCGCCCCGCACCACGACCACATCTCGTGGGTGCGCACCCGGCTCGTCCTCGATGCCGAACTGATGAGCGGCATTCGCAACGGCTTCACCCTCATCTCTGCCGGCTTCGGCAGCTTCGCCGTCCTCGATGGCGTCTTGCGCGGCCTCGGCAAAGGCGGCGGCGCCAACGCCACCGAGCCCTCGCGCATCTTCGCGCTCGCCGCCACCCTCGCCGGCATCACCTTCATCAGCCTCGCGCTGCGCCACAACCGGCGCATGGTCGCCTTCGTCGACCGCGACGCCTTCGGCGACGAGGCCGCCCCCGCAATGCCCGACGCCGCGCGGCAGGAGATCGTCGCCTACGCCGCCATCGCGGTGGGCGTCATCTCCTTCGTTGCCTTGCTCTTCCTGCAGTAGCCCCGCTACGGCGGCGCTCCCCCGCCTGTAGCTCCCACGAATCTGGAACTTTGTCTCCCACAATACGTTGTAGTTGCGAATACACTACGCTTCACAGTTGACATCATATTGCGAACTTGTGGCTCCGGGAGCACCTTCGACCATGCCGACGCCAGACCTCGCTGCCCTCCGCCAGCGCCTGACCCTGACCGGCGGGCGCCGCCCCCTGCTCGGCGGCCTCGCCGCGCTGCCGCTGACGGGGGCAGGCGCCCTCCTGCCGCTCCCGGACGATGATGCCGCCGCGAAGCGCAAGGGAGCCAATGCCGAAAAGAAGAAGAAGAAGAAAAAGCTCACCCTGTGCCTGAACGGCCAGACCATCAGCGCCTCGAAGAAGAAAGCGAAGAAGCTGCGCAAGCAGGGCGCCACCAGCGGCAAGTGCCGCGCCACCACCACCACGCCCGCGCCCTGCCTCCCCAGCGATGTCCGCTTCCGGGTCAACACCGGCAGCGAGGGCAGCGCGCTCGGCCAGCTCGATAGCCCGCTGGGCGTCACGCTCTCCCGCGATACGCGCACGCTCTGGGTGGCGGACTCCACCAACAACCGCATCAGCATCTGGACCCGGCCCAACGCCGCCAGCACGGTCTGGAGCAACCCCGCCAGCTTCGGAACCAGCGGCACGGGAGACGCCGAGCTGCAAAACCCGGTCGATGTCGCCATTTCGCGGGACGAACTGACCGCGTGGGTGGTGGACTCCAACAACAACCGCATATCGGTCTGGACCCGCGCTGACACCGCCACCACGACGTGGTCTCACGCGAGCAATTTCGGCACGCCGGGCAACGGCAACGGCCAGCTGAACTCACCCTCCGGCGTCAGCATCGCCCCGGACACCCTCACCCTGTGGGTGACCGACACCCTCAACAGCCGCGTCACCGTCTGGACCCGCCCGAACACCGGCGCCACCTTTACCCAGGCCACCGAGTTCGGCAACGGCGTGGTCAGCATCGCCCTCGGCATCATCACCTCGGCGGACACCCTGACCGCGTGGGTGGCGGACCCCTTCAACCAGCGCATCACCATCTGGACGCGCCCGGATACCAGCAGCCTTGTCTGGACCAACGTCAAGAACTTCGGCAATGTGGGCTCCGGCCTCGAACTTCTCGGCTTCGCCGCCCGCCTTGCCATGGACGCGAGCGAGAAGGTGCTGTGGCTCAATGATCAGACGAGCGACCGCGTCACCGTCTGGACGCGCCCGAACACCAGCAGCCTCACCTGGACGCCGCTGGCCGCCATCGGCGGCAAGGGCAGCGGCCCCGGCCAGTTCGACACCCCCATCGGCCTCGCCATCTCGCGCGACGGCGCCACCCTCATGGTCGCCGACACCAATAACAACCGGCTGTCGATGTGGACGCGGACCTGCTGAGGCTGAGGGAAGACGGCCTGAGGGCCTTAGGGAAGACGCGCTGCGGCGCCTTGGGGAATAAGGGAATACGGAGCACGAGGAGAACGATGGGGATGACGACGTTGTCAGAATTCGATGCCCTGCGGCATCGCCTCGCCCTCACCGGCAGCCGCCGCCCCTTGCTGGGCGGCCTCGCCGCGTTGCCCCTTATGGGAGCGGGCGCGCTGCTGTTGCCGGAGGAGGATGCCGCCGCCAAAGCGAAGCGCAAGCGCAACGGGGCGCAGGCCGAAAAGAAGAAGAAGAAAAAGCTCACCCTGTGCCTGAACGGCCAGACTATCAGCGCCCCGAAGAAGAAAGCGAAGAAGCTTCGCAAACAGGGCGCCACTGCCGGCCAGTGCGCAACCAGCACCACTAGCACCACGGCAGCGCCGTGCATCCCCGACAGCTGGAATTTTGTTGACGACTACGGGACCCTTGGCTCCGGCCTCAACCAGTTCTTCACGCCGCAGGGCTGCGCGCTCTCCAGCGACGGGCGCACCCTCTGGGTGGCGGACGCCCAGAACGGCCGCATCGCCGTCTGGACCCGCCCGAACGCCAGCAGCACCCTCTGGACCAACCCCGTCACCTTCGGCACATCCGGCACCGGGACCACCCAACTCAACAACCCCGTCGACGTCGCCGTCGCCCCGGACGAAAAGACCGTCTGGGTCGCCGATGCCCTCAACAGCCGCATCAGCATCTGGACCCGCGAGTCGAAAAGCAGCACCACCTGGACCCACTCCGCCAACTTCGGCGTGGCCGGCAATGGTCAGGGCGAATTCTCCGTCCCGTCCGGGGTCAGCGTCGCCCCGGACACGCTTACCGTCTGGACCGCCGATCTCGGCCACAACCGCGTCCTCGTCTGGACCCGCCCGGACCTCAACACCCCCTTTGCGGCGGTCAAAGAGTTCGGAGCCACCGGCCCCAACGCGCTCAACCAGCCGACGGGCATCGTCACCTCGGCGGACACCCGCACGGCGTGGGTGGTGGATCCCGGCAACAGCCGGGTCAGCATCTGGACGCGGCCCGACGCCAGCGGTCAGAACTGGATCAATGCGGGCGAATTCGGCGGTCCCGGCGCGCTACCAAACCAGTTCAACACCCCGCGCTATCTCGCCATGGACGGCGGCGAGCTGACGCTGTGGATCAGCGATCAGTCCAACGACCGCGTCGCGGTCTGGACGCGCGCCACCACCAGCAGCACCACCTGGACCTTTCTTGCCACCTTCGGCTCCAGCGGCGCCGGCAATGGCCAGTTCGCCTTCCCCTGCGGCGTCGCCGTTTCCAGCGACGGCGCCACCCTGCTGGGCATCGACGCGAGCAACAACCGCTTCTCCATGTGGGCGGTCGATTGCTGAACGTGAGGGAAGACGCCCGTGCGCGGGCTTAGGGAAGACGCGCTGCGGCGCCTTGGGGAATAAGGGAATACGGAGCACGATGACGACGTTGCCAGCTTTTGAGACCCTGCGCCAGCGCTTCGCCCTGACCGGCGGGCGCCGCCCGCTGCTGGGCGGCCTCGCCGCGCTGCCGCTGGTGGGCGCGGGCGCGCTGCTGGCGGATGAGGACGCCGCCGCGAAGGCGAAGCGCAAGGGCAAGGGCAAGCCAGCGCGCAAGCAGCACCGCAAGCAGCAGCACACCGGCGCGCAGGCCGAAAAGAAGGCCAAGAAGGTGACGGTCTGCCTGAACGGCCAGACCGTGAGCGCGCCGAAGAAGAAAGCGAAGAAGCTCCTCAAGCAGGGCGCCACCAACGGCGCGTGCAGTGGCGGCGGCGGCAGCACCACCACCAGCACCAGCAGCACGGCAGCGCCGTGCACCTTCGATCACTGGACGTCGCACGGCAGCTTCGGCGGCCCACCCAGCGGCGGCGCCAACGACCGCTTCGAGAACCCGGAAGGGTGCGCGCTCTCCAGCGACGGGAAAACGCTCTGGGTCGCCGACTTCAGCAACAACCGCGTCAGCTTCTGGACCCGCTCCAACGCCACCAGCACCGTGTGGGCCCCCGCCGGCAGGTTCGGCATCGGCACGCTCGACGGCCCGTCTGCGGTCGCCCTCGCGCCGGACGAAAAGACCATGTGGATCGCCAACCAAGCCGGCGGCTTCATCTCGGTCTGGACCCGCGAGACAGCCAGCAGCAACAGCTGGAATCACTCGTACGAATTCGCCACCCCCGGTTCCGGAGACGGCAACCTCAACCAGCCCACGGCGGTCAGCATCTCCGCCGATACCTGCACCCTCTGGGTCGTCGACTTCGGCAACAACCGCGTCGCCGTGTGGAGCCGCGCTAACCCCAGCAGCATCACGTGGAATCACGACTATTCGTTCGGACCTACCGGTTCTTTCCCCCTCAGCTCCCCGGTCGGTATCGTGGTCTCGGCGGACACGAAAACCGCGTGGGTCTCCGACT
The DNA here is from genome assembly GCA_047605145.1 of Thermomicrobiales bacterium. Classification (GTDB taxonomy): domain Bacteria; phylum Chloroflexota; class Chloroflexia; order Thermomicrobiales; family UBA6265; genus JACCXM01. Next base: position 4,799 of record JASGGF010000376.1, read on the forward strand.
CCAACAATCGCATCAACATCTGGACGCGGCCCGACGCCAGCAGCCAGGTCTGGACCCACGCTGGCAAGTTCGGCAACGGCACGGGGTCCGGGGCAGCCCAATTCAGTTCCCCGCGCCACCTCGCCATGGACAGCAGCGAGCTGCGCCTGTGGATCGGCGACCAGAGCAACAAGCGCGTCTCCCTCTGGACCCGCGCCACCACCAGCAGTGACACGTGGCTGGCGTTGACCACCATCGGGACCAGCGCCCAGTTCGCCTCCCCCTACGGGGTGGCGGTCTCGCGGGACGGCGCCACCCTGCTGGTCACCGATCTCGGCGACGACAACGTGGAGATGTTTACGGTCGATTGTTAGGGAAGACGCGCCTGCGGGCGCTTAGGGAAGACGCCCGTGCGCGGGCTTAGAGCAGGCTGCATATTACTTGCGCCTGAGTGGGAAGCCACAGTGGGCGTAGA
>JASGGF010000377.1:0-5208 GCA_047605145.1 Thermomicrobiales bacterium
CCCCCAACCCCTCTCCCGATGCGCGGGAGAGGGGAGCCGGTCGGTAATCCCGTGGTGACGATCTGACGTCACCACGCCAAGAGTGGCGCGGCCATTCGGGTGAAAGCCCCTCTCCCGCGCATCGGGAGAGGGGTTGGGGTGAGGGCCGTCCGGCGCACCTAAGCCGCTCGATCACCATTTCACGCTGGGCGTTCTCGAAGGGCTCTAGACACTTCAGCGGTTGATGACATCCACTACGCCGCGTCCTGGCGCGGCCCACGCACCAGCACGATCATCCCGGCGTACGGCTCGGCAGTGGCGGCCCGGCGAGTCGTCCGCAGCGAGACGAGCGGAGCCGCTGGTACATCGACAACAGGCACGGCTGGCGCCGCTGGAGCCACCGGCTCCACGACCATCCGCACGCTAAACATCTCGCGCACGACGCGCACCGTCTCGGCCAGCCACGACGTCCTTTCCGGAACCTCGTTCACCTGGCGGCGCGCCTGCGCCTCGCGCATCCGCTCCGCATGGTAGATCCGGGCGTAGTTCTCCAGATCGACCGCACTGTGCTGCATGACCTTCCCTTTCCGAAGCCTTGCCTGCCGTCGCGGAGCGGCAGCCGTTGTGGCACACTTCCGATTCGGGGCGGAGAACGCATGTTCTCCCACGGCAACCATCGTATCGCGCAATCAGGACAGCAGGGGTCCTGATTGCCAGTCGCCCGCAGCACTCCCCGCAGGAGGCGCAATCGCGTGTATCACCCCACGACCAGGGTGTTGACGGTGCTGGAACTGCTCCAGGCCCGGGGCCGGCTGACGGGACCGGAACTGGCGGAGCGGCTGGAGGTGGACCTGCGCACGGTCCGCCGCTACGTGACCATGCTGCAGGATCTGGGCATCCCGGTGGAGGCAGAGCGGGGCCGCCACGGCGGCTACCGCCTGCGGCCCGGGTTTCGCCTGCCACCTCTGCTGTTCACGGACGATGAGGCGTTGGCCATCATGCTCGGGCTGTTGGCTGCGCGGCGGTTGGGCCTGGTTAGCAGCGCCTCCACGGTGGAGGGTGCGCTGGCCAAGGTCGAGCGCGTGCTGCCGCAGGATGTGCGCGCCCGCGTGGCCGCCGTGCAGCAGACCGCCCGCTTCGACCCCGTGCGCGGCGTGGCGATGCCCACCACCGAGATGGTCATGAGCGTGGCGGCGGCTGTGAACGAGCAGCGGCGCGCGCTCTTCCTGTACGGCTCCGCGCGCGGCGAGGATACCGAGCGCGCGGTCGATCTGTACGGGCTGGTCCACCTGATGGGGCGCTGGTACGCGCCCGGGTACTGCCACCTGCGAGGCGACCTGCGGCTGTTCCGCCTGGACCGCATCCAGCAGATCACACTGGAGGAGATCACCTTCCAGCGGCCGCCGCACTTCGATCCCCTCGGGTTCGTGCAGGACGCGCTGGCTGTGGCCCCGAACGCCTGGCACATCGAGGCGCTGCTGGCGACCACGCTGGAGGAGGCCCGCCGCGAAATCCCCGCCTACGAAGCCGCGCTGGAGCCCGTGGAGGGCGGCGTGCTGTTCCGCGCCAACGTCGAATGTCTTGACGGCGCTGCCCGCTACCTGGTGCGCCTCGGGTTCCGCTTTGTGGTGCACCAACCGGCCGAACTCTGCGACGTATTGCGCGGTCTGGCGCGGGAACTGGCGGAGGCTGCAACGTTGCAACCGGCGTAATGTCGCGATCCGCCACATTTCCGGTTCACGACGGGTTGGGCGACGTCGCCATTCCTTGACATGAAATACGTAAAACTACCCATGACAACCCCAGTCCAGTCCGGCAGGATGGTCATGTCGTCTCCCAGCGCTGCCGAAAGGGGCCATCATGGACACGCCGAACCTGAATACGCGCTCCCACGTCTCCGCATCGTTGCTAACGCGGCGCGGGCTGGCCGCGCTCCTGGGCGGCGCCGGGCTGACTGCCCAGGTGGTTGCAGACGCAGCGAGCAAGCGCAAGAAGCGCAAGAACAAGAAAAAGAAAAAGCGGAACAAGAAGACGACGCCGATCACTCCGGCGGTTGCCACCTTTTGCCTGAACGGGGAAACGGTGCAGCGGCCCGTCAATGACACGGCCGGGGTGATCGCGGACGGCGCGTTTACCGGCGCCTGCCCGCAGGACACCTGCGCGGGTGGCTGCGCTGCCGGGCAGGTTTGCCATGCGGGGACCTGCAAGGCCTGCACGGTGACCTGCGGCAGCGCAACGCCAGCGCAGTGCGGCAACGTGCTGCAAAGCGCATTGAACGCCGGGGGCGAAGTAATCGCGTGTCCGGGGCGATACGCCGGAGGATTCGCCACACTCAGCGCCGTCACCCTGATCGGGGCCGGAGCGGGCAGCAACCCCGCCACCAGCACCGTCCTCGACGGCGGGAACACCCAGCAAATCCTCGCAGTCACCACCAACGTCAATTTCGTCGCCCACCAGGTTCGCTTCACCGGGGGGAACGCCGCGAGCGGTGGAGCTATCGTGACGAACGGGGGCGTGTCACTCACCAGCTGTGTGGTCAACAGCAACACGTCAACCGGCTCGGGTGGCGGCATCTACCAGCACAGCACCGCCACCGCCGGGATCTCACTGGCGAACAGCGTGTTCTCAGGCAACAGCTCCGGCGGGGATGGCGGCGGCGTGTATGCGCTCAGCGCGTTCTTCCCCCTGATGGTCGCCAGCTCGGTGTTCATCGGCAACAGCGCGTCGCAGCGGGGCGGCGCCATCTCGCGTGGCTCCGGGCAACTGACGCTGGACAGCGCCAGCCGGATTACCGGCAACATCGCCACGTTGGCAGGCGGCGCGCTGGACGCGCCTTCGTCGACCGAGCTCAATGGCGCGTTGATCTTCGGCAACTCGTCGCCCCAATGCACGGGCGGCGTGATATGCCCCGAATGACGAGGTAACCACCGATGAGCTGGGCGCAGGCCGGGAGATCGCCCCCCCGCCTGCGCCCGGCCTACGCCTCCAATGGCGAGCGTCGCTAATCGGCCCCCGCCATCACCGCGCCGGGCAGCGGCGACATCACCGCGTCCGGATCGAGCCGATTGAGCAAATCGAGGCCGAGCTTGGCGCGGCGCAGGCGCTCCTTCGTCAGCGCGACGGCGGTAGCCTCCAGGTGGGTGCCGCTGGGGTAGATGTTCGGCGCGTTGCGCAGGCCGAACTTCAGGTAGACCGGCGCCGCCACGCGCACGATTTCGGCGATCTCGTAGTGGCGGATGAAGCCGCCGATGTCGTCCGGAACCTCGATGTAGATATCCAGCGGCATCGTGGTGGCGGCGCGGATGGCGGCCAGTTGCGCCAGCGAGAGGTCCGTCGGCACGTTGAACGTGGTCAGGCCGAGGCGCTCCAGACCGCGCACCGAAACCGGGTTCGAGGAGCCAAGCATGACTGAACCCTTGAGGATCAGCCCGGCCGGAAGCTCGCCCGCTTCCTTCATGGCGCCGAGCACTTCCAGCAGGCCCTCATCGGTGACCAGCACGCTCTCGATGCCGTGCTCGCAGGCGCGGCGCACATCCTCCACCGCCTGCACCAACTGGTCCTCGCCGCGCACCTTTGGCGCGACCACGCGGCCCGCGCTGGCGTAGGCCATGGCGCCCGTGTCCCAGCCGGCGCGCGGTCCAATGAACAGGCTGATCTCTACCCCACCGCGCGCCTGCGCGAGCGCGTGCATCTCGTCCAGCTCTGCGTCGGTTAGCAGCATGACGCCGCTACCCTGGCTAACCCGGTGCACCGGCACACCCAGCGCATCCGCCGTCTCGAAGACCGCCCGCAGCGCGTTCGGCCCTTCAACGGAGGGGATTTCGACGCGCCACTGCCCACCATCCGGGAAGCGTTGCGTCGAAGCCGGAAGATCGTGCAGATCCCCCGCCGGCAGGCCCATCTGCCGCAAGAACTGCCGGGTCCGCTCCATACCGTTCGCCACGCGCTGCCTCCTGACTGTCTGCTGCTGCCGCCGTATCTGCTATGTGCATTCTATCCAGCCGGCCCGGTCTACGCGATCCCGGCGAGACCGCTTGCGCGCCCGGCGCAATCCCGCTACCGTGACTGCCTTGCGACTTTGTCATGAACATGCCTGGAGAAACTTGCATGCCCGATAACGCCGACACCCCTCTGACGGTGGCCGACCTGCTGGAGCGCATTGACGCGTCCTGGAGCGCGCTGCTGGCGACTTTGGAAGACCTTACCGACGAGCAATTGGAAGAGCCGGGCGCCGTGGGCGAATGGTCAGTGAAGAACACCCTGGGGCACATTGGCTACTGGGACGACAAGGGCTGCGAACAAGTGGCGCTGGCGCTGGCCGGGCAGCCGCTCGCGTTCGACGACTTCGAGAACATGAATCAGGCCGATCACGCTGCCCGGCTCGGGCGCACGCTGGCGGAAGAACGCGCCGCGATGCATCAGGCGCACGCCGCGCTGGTGGCGGCGATGGAGGAGCGCAAGGCGCTGGATGCGGCGGCTATCGAGACCGAAATCGCCGATTTCACCTACGAGCACTATGACGACCACGCCCAGGATGTGCGCACCTGGCGCGAGCAGCGCGGCTACTGATCCATCGTGGCCGCGCTCCCTGCCTCCGCTTCGCCCACGACGACTGTAAGCAAGCCGGCGCGCCGCACGGCGCCCGCGTGGGGACTACTCACGCTCGTCGCGCTGCTGCTGGCAGGCTTTGCGGTAGCGCTGGCGGTTAGCGCGGCGGGCCGGGAGCCCGTGCAGCGCGGGCCGTCGGCCGCTGCCATGCTCGCCACGGTGGTGGTCAGCCCGGAGGCGCCTGCCGGCATCACTGGCATCTTCATTCAGCCGGGAGATGGCCGCCGCCCCATCCTTGACGAGATCGAGGCGGCCACCACCAGCATCGACCTCGAGATCTACATCATCACCGACGATGAGATCCTGCGGGCACTGGAGGCGGCGCGGGCGCGCGGCGTCCACGTGCGCGTGCTGCTGGAGGAGCACCCGTTCGGCGGCGGTGGCGGCCAGCAGGGGATCTTCGACCGCCTCACTGCTGCCGGGGCTGAGGTGCGCTGGAGCAACCCGGTCTTTCGCTTTTCGCACATCAAGACGATGGTCATCGACAGCTCGCTGGCGATCATCATGAACCAGAACCTGACCGCTTCGTCCTTTATCGGCAACCGCGAGCTGGGCGCCATCACCACGAACCCGGCGGCGGTGCAGACCGCCGCCGCCATCTTCGAGGCCGACTGGACGCAA
>JASGGF010000378.1:0-5182 GCA_047605145.1 Thermomicrobiales bacterium
CCGTCAGGGCATCGGCGCTGAGCGCGATCCGCTCGGGCTGTTGGAAATCGTCGGCATTGGCGCCGTGTTCCCCGAACTGGCTGGCGTAGCTGGCGTTCGGGGCGACCTGCGACCATCCGCAAGCGATGGCGGCGCCGCAGTTGTTGACGACGCTACCGCACTTGCTGGCGCAGGTGACGGCGCGGGAATCGGGGATGCAGGTGGGGGCGGGGGTGGTGGGGACGGCGCAGGCGCCGGGCGTGGCGCCCTGCTGCTTGAGCTTCTTGATCTGCTTCTTGCTTTTGGCGGTGACGGTTTGCCCGTTGAGGCAGTAGGGCGTGGCCTTCTTCTTTTTCTTCTTCTCGCTCTGCGCGCCCTGCCCGGCGTTCCCGGCGTTCCCGGCGTTCCCGGCGTTCCCGGCGTTCCTGGCGTTCCCAGCGTGCTGGCGGCGCTTGCGTTTGGCGGCGGCGTCTTCCGCCAGCGGCAGAAGCGAGAGGGCGCCGGCGGCCACCAGTAGGCGGCGCGGCACGGCGCGCTCGAGGACGGTAGGGAGGTGGGCAAACTGGGTACGCTGCATGTCCGAGCCTTCATTTCTGCGTGGTCTGTACCAGCGCACTGCGCCGCAAAACCCGGTATACCGCGACATAACACGGTGGCAAGTGCTGCTGAATGCGGACTGTAGCATGGGTGACCGGACAGCGCGGCGTGTTCGCGGTGGCGTACCGGAAACGCGGGGCGGCGTGGCGCGCGCTCGACGTGACCCGGGTTGGCGAAACCGTCTCCGCCGCGACTGCGCGCGTCTGGACGGGCACGACCGGGAGTGGAACGTTTCCGACGGTGAGACCGCTGGATCACGCTGAACTGGACGCGCGGCGCCGGCCTTGAGCCGGGCATCAGCGGGAACATGACGTTCAGCAACGCGAGTTGGGCCGCTTCCCAAACGACGGCGTGTGGCGAGACGGGCCGGGTGTCCTGCTTCCAGCAACCGCAACCGTAGCCTCGGCCGCTAGACCCGCCCGAGGCCGTGCAGCACCATGCCCGCGCCGAGCAGGACGAGAACGACGACTTTCAGCCAGAACAGGTTGCGCTGCAACCACGTGCCGCCCTCTTCCAGGAGGGCGGCGGCGCGCCGCCCGCCGAACGCGAAGACGAGCAGCGGGGCGAGCACGCCAAGCGAGGCGGCGCCGAGGAAGATGGCGGCGGCGATGAGTACGCCGGGAGCGCCCAGCCCGGCGCTGCTGATGATGGCGACGGCGGCGGCGAGCAGGACGATGTTGCGCAGGCTGGCGAGGGAGAGGGTGGCGCCGAGGCCGAAGATGCGGCCGAGCCCGCCGGCGGCGATGACGCCGGCCCAGCGCGGTTGCTGGGATGGATCGAGCTCGGTGGCGCGGTCGCGCAGGGCGAGGACGGCGGCGGCCAGCAGGGTGAGGCCGAGGGAGAGCCAAAGCCAGGCGGGGAACCAGGCGGTGGTGGAAAGGAGGCGGCGCAGCGCTTCCATGATGATGAGCGAGGGGAGGATGACGAGCAGCAGGAGGCCCGACACCCAGCCGGCCAGAAACGCGACGCCGGGTCGGGCCCGGTGGGTCTGGGTGAGGACGAGGATGATGGCAATGACCGCTGCCGGGTTGAGCGCAATGCCGATGCCAAGCAGCAGGGAATCGAGCAAGGGTGTAGCCATGGCGGCATTGTAGCGAGGGGGAGGCGGGCTGCGGCCCTCAGGGGGAGGCGGGCTGCGGCCCTCAGGGGGAGGCGGGCTGCGGCCCTCAGGGGGAGACGCGCCTGCGGGCGCTCGGGGGGAGGCGGGCTGCGGCCCTCAGGGGGTGAAGGCAGGCAAGAGACGGGCGGCAACTTCGGGGAAGGGACGTCGCCCGTGTGGGGGTACGGGGGCAGGCGGTCTTGTGGGGCGATGGGTTGCGCACGGAATGCGCGCCGTTTGCCAAGGCGGCGGCTGCGGGCACGGTGGAAGCTGGACTGCGGCCTGCAATCGTGAGATCGTGGCGTGCGCTACGATGACGGGCGATGCCGCGCGAGTTGGCCCACGATTCGTTGACCGAAACGCTGGAGGAAGCACGATGGAGAACGAACGCTTCGATGCGATGACGGCGCGGCTGACGCGGCGGCTGACGCGGCGGCGCGGGCTGGGGGTGCTGGCGGCGCTGGGGCTGGCCGGGGCGGCGGCCGGGGGCGCTGAAGCGAAGAAGAAGAAAAAGAAGAAGACGTGCGCGAAGAAGTGCAAGTCCGGCTGCTGCACGGGCAAGAAGGGGAAGTGCATCAAGCCAAACGCGCAGAGCTTGACGCAGTGCGGCACGGGCGGCGAGATCTGCCGCTCCACGAACTGCGGCTGTCTGAGCGGGACGGCGTGCCCGGCCGGGCAGTGCTGCACCGCCACCGGCGCGTGCGGCGCGTGCACGGTGTTCGCCACCAACGCCGCAACGACCGGGGCGCTGGGCGGGCTGAGTGGGGCGGACGCGACGTGCCAGAGCGCGGCGGCGGCGGCGGGGCTGACCGGAACGTTCAAGGCGTGGCTTTCCGATGCGACGGGTTCGCCGAGCACGCGCTTCACGAAGGCGACGGCGGCCTACCAGTTGGTGGACGGCACCGAGGTGGCGCAAAACTACACGGACCTGACCAGTGGGAACCTGCGCCACGCTATCGACAAGACGGAGACGGGCACGGTGGTGGTCATGCTCACGCCGGATGCGTGGACCAACACGGCGACGAACGGCACGGTGAAGAACGCCGCCGGCGCATTGTCCTGCGTGGCGTGGACGGTGGGCTCGAACGCACAGAGTGGCTGGCAAGGCCGGCCGACGATAGCGGATTCGAACTGGACCGATTTCAACTTCTCGGGATGCGATATCGCACACCGGCTGTACTGCTTCCAGCAGCCGTAGGCGCATGATGGCCCTGCTCACGGGGTCACCACCACGGCGACGGGCAGCGAGACGCCAAGGACGGCGCTGAGGGCGTCGCGCACGGCGGGAAGCAGGCGGCGCTGCACCCGCTCCTGCGTGGCGGCGTTCGGGACGCCGAGGAGCAGGGTGGCGCCGTCGCGGCCCGCGAGGGTGGCGTGGCGCAGCCATGCGTTCAGCTCGTTGGGGGAGATGGCGCGGTTGCGCGCCAGTTCGCCCAGCGCGGCGGCCCAGACCTGCGGCGCGGGCAGCCCGATTTCGGCGACAACGAAGTGCGGCGAGGCCGGCGGGGCTGCCGGCGCTGATGGCGCTACCGCCCGAGCAGTGTCTGGCGTGTGCTGCGCCTCCGTTTCGGCGTCCCAGCAATCATTTATCGTCAATTCGATGAATCCGTCCGGTTCCTTCCCTGGATGTTCCTTCGACGTGGGTGTTCCTTCCTGGGGGGTCACCATGACCCGGGGGAGGGGGTCACCGTGGACTGGGGAGGGGGTCATGGTGGACCGGGGGAGCGGTTCACCGTGACCCGGGGTCCACGGCGTGGGGGGCACCGGGCTGGCGCCCTCAGCGGGGGCCGCTTCGCGCACGGGGTGGAGGGGGGCGGCGTCTGGTGGGGTCAGGCTGGCGAGGCGGGCGCCGCGATTGATTTCGACGGCGACGATGCGGCGTACGGTGGAGGGGGCGGGGTCCCCGGCGGCTGCGGGCGGGCTAAGGACGGGCGGGGGCGGCAGCAAGGTGTACAGGTTGCTGGTGCTGCGGCGGGATTCCGCGTCGTGGCAGGCGGTCACCTCGACCAGCTCCAGCTGTTCGAGGAGCCGGAGCGCGCGCTTGACGGTGCTGCGGCTGCAGGCGGCGTGCTCGGCGATCGAGTCCAGACCCGGCCAGCTGTGGCCGTCGCGGTTGGCGTGGCGTGCAAGGACGACGTAGACGCGCAGGGCGGCGGCGCCTTGCGGGTGGGGGCGTAGGGCCGGGGCGATTTCATCGATGATGCGGTCATCGAGCCAGAAGCGTTGGGCGGGCGAGGGGGCGGCTGGCGTGGCGGCGGCAGCGCGGCTGGCCCCGGCGCGACGGGCCGGAACGGACGTGGGCATGGGTTCGAGCTCCCTCCACCCGGGCGGCTGCAGTTGGGCCGGCGCAACGGGCGATTCCAGCGGATCACGCAAGGCGTGGGCAGGGCGCCTGACCGGGCAACCCGCCCATCGGCGGCGGTCGGTTTCCCGCCCGCGATGGTTGGCCGGTCTGGCAATGAGGGGTAGCTCGGGCGATGAGGCGGCAGGCGCCGCGCTCAAGGCACTCCCCACTTTTAGAACTTTTGTTCTATTTCTGGGAGAATACCGGGTGGGGTGGCGGGCGTCAAGCGGGGCCGGGCGCTGCCGGGGGTGATGGCTGCCCCGGCAGCTGGTCCGGTGGTGACCCGGGCGAGGGCGGGGAGCGCCGTCGCAACCGCGAGGGCGCTCCCGCGCCGGGTGTGTTCACACCACGATGCAGCGGCCGCTGGCGCAGAGGTAGCCGTAGCAGCACGCGCGGCTGCCGCCAGTTTCATCGCAGAGGGCATCGATTCCGCCGCAGCAGACGCGCTCGGCGGCGAAGATGCGCGGTTGGCCGCAGATGAAGTCGGCGTCGGTCTTCTGGCACTGCGTGGTGGTCTGGCAGCGCTCGCCGGGGCGGCGGGCCTGCGTCTTCTTGTTGCCCTTGCCCTTGCCCTTGCGCCGCCGGGCCTCGGTGGCGGGGGGCGTGAGGGCGGCGCCGGTGGCGATGGCGAGCGCGCCGCCGGCGAGGCCGCGCAGGGCAGCGCGGCGGGAAACGCTGCCGGCGGTGTGGGTGGCGCTGAGGGCGCGGGCGAGGGTGTCGAAGGTGGCGGTGTCCATGATGCAATCCTTGTCCAGCCGGTGGTGGGCTGATTGGTGACTTCGGCGATCCGATCACCTCGGATCATGGCGTTATTGTCTACCGTTATCGTCAAATCCGATGCTCTCCGGATGGCAGTGGAGGCGCCAATTTGGGCACACGGGGCTGGTGGCGCTCCGGGGCGCGCGGCGCGCATCGAGCTCTAAAGAATCTGGGCAAAGCTTGCTATTTGCGGCGGCGAGGGGGCAATTTTCGGTAGGGGTGTCCCATTTTGGGGGGGCAAACGTGTATGTATAGATAGAGGGGTACAACGAAAGGGGGCCGGACGGTGACGCGGGAACGGTGCGCCGCGGCGGGGTGCGGGCGCTGGACGCGGGCGGGCGAGCCGTTCTGCGCGCGTCGTGGCGCTGCGCTGACGCGGGAGGCGGGCGCGGCGCAGCCGGGGG
>JASGGF010000379.1:0-5165 GCA_047605145.1 Thermomicrobiales bacterium
CTGCGTGAGCCGGACATTCAGCGCGAGCCGGTGACGGTGGACGTTGTCGACCCGCGTAACAACCTGATCTTCGGCATCCCGGTGCTGCTGGCCCTGCTGCTGGCGCTGGCGTGGTACTTCTGGCCCTCTCTGGCAAAGGATGCCTCGCTCCGGATCGAAGGCGGAAACCCGGTCAAAGTCGCGCCGGCCGGGATCACGATCGGGAATGGCCGGAGAGTCGATCCCGGCACTGGCTCCCCCTTCGGCGCCCTGAAACGGACACCGGCCGGCCGCCACACGGGCAATGCCAAGTTCGTGGCCGCTGTTGACATTCAGGTGGGAGGCAAAGTCATCAAGAGCAAGTCCTCACGCGTTATCCGCCCGAACACCACGCTCACCGACCCGGCCGGCAACGGCTCCGTGACCTACTTCCTGAACCGCAAGTCGCGATCTCAACGCACAGCCAGCACCGACGACGATGGGTTTACCTACACCGGAGGGTCCTACTGATTCGCTGACCCACGGCCCGGCGCGGCCAAACACGCATTGTGATCCAGCACTCCGGAAGACGGCACGACGCGATACAGGCGACCTTGGAGGGAGCGATGCCCGGCATCTTCATTGGAATCGGTGGGATTGGGGGGTCCATCGTGGCCAAGCTGGACGAGGCGTTGCGCGTGCGCGTCGCGCTCGCTGGCGAAAGCCCTTCCGCCCGGGAGGCAGCGGACCAGTTCCGCTTCTTGCTGCTGGATACATGGAAAGACGGCGTTTCCGCCGGGTTCGATGCCTCGCAGGTGCTGGACTTGCCGGAAGGCAAGGACAAGTTCGATGTCGACGCCAAGGTGGAATCGTGGTGGCGCGGCGGTGACAACGCTTTCCGCAACTGGTGGCCGCAGCGCACCCTCCCCGGCGGCGAATCGGGCGCGCCGCTGCTGGCCGGGCCGTACGCCAGTGGCGCGGGCCAGCTCCGCGTCAAGGGGCGCCTCGCCTACCGTATCTCGCTGACCGGGCAGGGGCGAGCGGCCGAGGACGCCGTGCAGGAGAACCTGCGCGAAATCAGCGCCGTGCTCGGCCCGGCTGCCGGCATCAACACCGTGCCCGTGTATCTCGTCAGCTCGCTGGGTGGCGGCTCTGGCAGCGGCATGGTGCTCACCTTCGCGCAGCATCTGCGCCAGACGCTGCCGGAATACTGCCCGCTGATCGGCGTGTTCCCGCTGGCCAGCGTCACCGAAATGGGCCCCGGCGCCGCAGACCGCTCCAGCATCTGGGCCAACACCGATTCCGCCCTACGCGAGATTGACTACTGCCAGCGAGTGGCGGGCACGCCCGACAATGTGCTCTCCCCGTTCTTCCAGTGGCCGGGGCAAGGGAATGTGATTTACGGCGACAAGCGCCCGTTCGAGTACGTCTACCTCTTCGGGCGAGACAACCAGAGCGGACAGAGCCTTGGGGAGTTCAGTAGCTACATCGAGCTGATGACGGAAGCGCTGATTGCCGAGAGCTTTCACAGCCTGACCGATGAAGGCCTGCAAAACGCCATCCGGGGGCCACACTCCCAGTTCATCATGCAACTGCAGGCGCGCCCGGAGGTCGGCGGCCGCCCCACAACCTACGCCAGCGCCTCCATCGCTTCGCTCGTGTTCCCCTCGGAGCGCGTCGAGCGCCATCTCGCGCGCCGCTTCGCCATCGACGTCCTCGGCCGCATGACCGAGTTCGACGAGACCTTCGTCAACGCCGGTATGCAGGACTTTCTGCAGACCCACGCGTTGATGTGGACAGGCAAACCTTCCTTCGGCGCCGAATTCGTCAACAAGCCCATCACCGAGCACCCCAGCGGCAAAGAGAAGAACTTCCCGGCCTTCACCTCCGACATCACGATGGACCCGGGGTCTGACTTCGCCAAGGTTGGTTCGGGAGACGTGACCACCATGGCGACGGCCGCCATGAAGGCGCTCGATATCATGGCGGGGAAACAGTGGGAGCACCACTTCCAGCAGCGGCGCAAGGAGATCCGCGAGGCGTATGCCGGGCGCGCGGGCGAGCCGGGCTACCTACGGGAGGCCGTCGTTGACACGCTCACCAGCGGGCGCCCCGATGCGCTCGGCAGCGCCTATGAAATCGTCGCCGGCATTAGCCTCCAACTCGAAGGTCAGTTCCGCCTCCTGAATGAGCTGATCGAAGGGAATCAGGACACCGGCGCCCCCGGCCTGCGCAAGATTCTGGAACGCACGCGAAGCGCCTACCAGAGCGCCGCCAAGGACCTGCCGGATGGGTATGGCTCCGGGCTAACCGCCATCTTCAACCGTGATGGCAAGGGCGCGAAGGAGGATTTCGTTACGGGGCCATACCAGTCGTTGGTGGAGTGCACGCGCGACTTCCAACTCATGATCGTGGCGCGACAGGCCTACCGCGACCTCGGCATCGAAACTGGCCGCATGTTGCGCGTGCTGCGTGATCTGCGCGACACCGCCCTCCTGCTGCGCGACCAACTGGAGCGCGAAACGCGCTCCGATGTGGGCGTGCATGGCCGCACTGGCGTGCTTGACCTCGCCGTGCTGGATGACCCCCGCCTGCTCGATCACCACTTCCACAATCTGCTGGAGGAAACCAGCCGCACTGGCGTCAATGAGTGCGCCATTCTGGTGACCGCCCCCACGCGAGACAGCGGAACCGCCGGGCCATTCGCCGCCTCTTTCGATGTGGATGGCAACCCCCTTGACCAACCCGATGCCCTCGCCACCACCGGCGTCGTTCTGGAAACGTTCAACCGCATGCTCGATCCGCTCGTCGGCTCTTCCACCCTCACGCGCGAGCGCTACCGCGACCAACTGGCGCAGGGGATCGTCGCCGATGGCGTCAACCGGCTCGGCAGCCGGGTCCGTGACATGTCGATTTGGGACGCTCTCGCCGCCGAGTGTCAGGCGCGCACCGCGCTGAACATGCACGATGCGGCGGTGGAGCAGGCGGACCGCGACATCAAGAAGCAGCGCCAGAATGCCGAAGACGCCGGGGTGCCCCCGCGCGACTGGGAGCAGGAAGTGCTGCGCTTCTTTATCCGCCGCAGGCTGGAGGAAGTGCAGAAGCGGGTGCGCCCATTCTGGAACCTGAACGGCCTGATGACGGCAAACCACGGCCAGGCCTACGGCTTTGTTGTGCTAGCCACAGACCGCAAGGCATACGAACTGGCGGAAACCACCCACGGCATCAAAGGCGTGCTCGGCATTATTACTAGCCTGATGCAGGCGGGCACGCCGAAGTGGTTGAACGGCCCCGACCGCATCGTCCTGTACAGCCGCGAGGGTGTTGTCCCGCTCTTTTATCTGAACGACCGCGAACTGAAGGTGATGCGCGATTCCTCCGCGCAGAAGGCGCGTGACAAGTTCCTCTACACCGACGCCCGCTTCGCTGCCTGCGTTGATCCCGTCATTCGCCCGGAGCAAACCGAGGACGAGCAGTTCCTGTACGCGATGGGCCTGGCCCTCCAACTCGGCGTGATCCAGTGGGAGCGCGCCGCCGCCGGCGGCGGCGTAGTGACTCTGCATCTCGGCGACGATTTGCTGCTCACCAGTTCCCTCACCGAACTCGCCGACACCCTGCGCGCCGACCTCCCACAGCACACCGCGTTCCTCAGCCGGATCAACGCGATCATGCACGAGCTCTCCGAAGACCAGCAGCAGGCGGCCCAGCACCGCGCCCAAATCGCGGTGACCGAGCTCATGCGCGCCGATGGCGACCGAAAACCGGGGGAAGTTGATCTCGGATTGCTCACGAGCATCGAAGAAGCGATCCTGCTTCGCATGAACTACGGGCAGCCCTTCGTCAATGAGTGATCGACACCGGCCGCGCGGGTCGGCCATCTGGGCCGGCCTCGATCCCTTCGGGGACGAGGTCGTCGCCCGGCTGCCCCGCTGGTACACGGACGACGCCACCGGCCAGGCCCTGCAGGATGCCAACCAGATCCTGCCGGGCCTCCGCATCGCGTCCGCATCCGCAGAACCGGACCCGCCCGGCACGCTGGAATCCGACACGCTCACGGCGCACGACACCGCGCCACCTCCGGAGCACGCCGGGGCCGCCGCCGTCCGCCGTGTTGAAGCCGCCGTGGCCGCGCTGCTGGCTGCCCAGCAAAGCCGCGAGGCGCTGGCGTGGGCCGACCGCGAAATCCTGACGCCGCATGTTTGGTTGGTCGCCGATCTCTGTTCGCCGGAAACCGCCACCCTGGCCGCGTGGTTGCAGCAACTGCACGACCGGCTGGAAGAGCTGAACGTCGAGGCGCGCCTGTACCTGCTGCTGCGCCACCTCTCATGGGGCCTCAACCGCGACGGCCAGCTCGACGCCGCCATCCGCACCCGCGCCCTCGTCGAGCAGCTCATCGGCGAGACGACCCCCGGCCGCGTCAGCATCATGGCCTACGTGCTCACCGACCGCGACGCCATCGGCGGCTATTACGACGAAGCCAATCGCGAAACCATCCGCCTCGCCTTTCGCCTCACCGACCTGCTCCTGCTCACCGATGCCGCCCACGGCAATGTGCCCGGCAGCGAGCACGCCTTCGTGGCGCCGGTCAACGGCGCGCCCGGCCCGTGGGAAACGCTGCCGATCTTCGGCAGCGCCACCGCCGCCTGCCTGCAATGGGACACCCCAGCGCTGGAACGCGAAACCGCCGAGCAGCGGCGCGCCCACCTCTTCTCGCTCCTCTCCGCTGCTGCGCCCGCCACCTACGACCCCGACTACCCCCACCTCGCCAGCGTCCGGCTGGCGGAAGATGGGCGCTGGCCTGCCTTGGAGGTGCCTCGCTGGTCGCCGCGCTTCTGGCGCTCCGCCCGGCAAGAGTACGAACGCTACCGAGAGCTCCTCAACACCTGGATGCCCACAGCCGCGCGCTGGCGACACGAAATGCTGGTGACGCACCACGACCGCTGCCGCTCCGTGGATCGCCACGCCGCTGTACTGCTGGCCGAATACGAAGCCGCGCTGGATGCCCAGGAGCGGCGTATCCTCGCGGATGACGCCCTGCGCGGCTTCTTCGCGCCGCTGCACCGCCTGTACGACCGCGCCACCGCCGATCTCCAGGTGCAGCAGCTCGAGCTCGGTCCCCCACCCGCCTCACCCCCGGCCCGGCTGGATGCCATCACCGCGGTGCCGCTCCCGGAGACCGCCCTCGCCAACTCGGATGACGATCTGGT
>JASGGF010000380.1:0-5158 GCA_047605145.1 Thermomicrobiales bacterium
CAGCGCGCCGGTGTGGGAGCGCGCCGCCCCGGCCGCCGCCTCGCTGGTACCGGCGGCGATGAGCACGATGGGTTTGCCGGCGGCGTGGGCGCGTTGGGCGCTGGCGACGAGGCGGCGGCCATCGCGGATCCCTTCGAGGTAAAGCAGGATGGCGCGCGTTTCGGTGTGGTCGATCAGCGCGTCCAGCGCCTCCTCCGCGCCGATATCCGCCTGATTGCCCAGCGAGACGAGGCGCGAGAACCCCAGCCGCTCCGCCGCCAGCAGCATCCCGATCTCGATGCCGAGGTTGCCGCTCTGCGAGATGAGGCCGATGGGCCCGGTCTCCTCCGGCGCGCTGGCGATGAACAGCGCCGCGCCCGCGTCGGAGACGCCCATGCAGTTCGGCCCCAGCAGGCGCGCCCCCGCCGCCCGCACCTTCGCCACGATGCGCGCCTGCTGCGCCCGCCCGGCCTCCCCCTGCTCCCCGAACCCCGCGCTGATGACCACGAAGACGCGCGTCCCCAGCGCCAAACCGTCGTCAATCGTGGCCTCCACGGCCCCGGCGGGGATCGCCAGCGCCACCATCTCGGCGGGCGCTGGCAGATCGCGCAGGCTGGGGTAGATCGGTTGCCCGGCCAACTCGCCGCCGCGCCGGTTGACGAGGTACACCGCGCGCCGGTGGGCGCCCTTGAGTGCGTTCAGCGCGATCCAGTTGCCCCACTTGGCGGGGTCATCCGAGGCGCCTACTACTGCCAGCGAACGCGGGTTGAAGAGCGCGTCCAGCGCATGGGGATCAGGTTCCGGAGTGGACATCGCCTCAGGCGCCCGGGCGCACGGCGCCATCGAGGTACGCCGCCGCGCCGCGCTTCAGCAGCCCGCGCGCGATGATGGAGCGCTGGATTTCGCTGGTCCCCTCCCAGATGCGGTCCACCCGCAGTTCGCGGTAGTAGCGCTCCGCCGGATTTTCGGTCATGTAGCCGCGCCCGCCGAACAGCTGCAGGGTGCGATCCGCCACCCGGTTCGCCATCTCGGAGGCGTACAGCTTCGCCATCGCCACCTTGCCGTGCACGATCTTCGGGTCATCGCGCCGGTCCCACGAGGTCGCGGCGTGGTAGGTGAGCAGGCGGGCGGCGGCCAGCTCTGTCAGGGAATCGGCCAGCATGAACTGGATCCCCTGATACTCCGCAATGGGGTGGCCAAACGCCTCGCGCTCCAGCGCCCACGCCCGCCCCAGATCGAGCAGCCGCTCCGCCGCGCCGCAGCAGCGCGCCGCGATCATGATCCGCTCTAGCGAGAACCAGCGTTTGGCGTCGTCGCCGCCGGCGCCGGGGACGCGGTTCGCCTCCGGCACGCGGCAATCGGTCAGGCGCAGTTCCTGATGCTTGGCGATGTACGGGTCGTGCATGAACCCCGGCTCGCGCAGCACCGCCAGCCCCGGCGTGCCCTTCTCCACGATGAAGAGGGTCTGCTCCCCCTCCGCCCACGCCAGCACGATGTAGTAGGTGGCCTGATCCCCGCCGGTGACAAACCACTTCTCGCCGTTCAGCAGCCAGTCATCGCCGTCGCGCGTGGCCGTGGCGGCAATGCCCATCACGTCGGAGCCGGCGCCCGGCTCGGTGATGGCCCACGCCTCGCGCATCTCGCCGCGCACCACCGGCAGCACCCAGCGGGACGCCTGCTCCGGCGTGGCGGCGTCCAGCAGTTCGCGCGGGCCGCGGTCGGCCACGAAGAACCCGAGGCCATTCGTCGCCTTCCCCGATTCCTCCTCGATGGCCACCAGATCGAGCATCGGCAGGTCGGCCCCGCCCACGCTGGCGGGCATGTTCAGGTTCGCGAACCCTGCCGCCCGCGCCTTCGCCCGCGCGGCGTCCACCTTCGCGCGGTCAATGGCCCCTCTGGCGGCGATCTCCACCTCCAGCGGCCACAGCTCATCGGCGATGAACTTGACGGCGCGCGCCTTGATCGCCTGCGCCTGCTCCGAAACCTGCCCAATCTCCACGGTTGTCTCCCCTTCGTTGCGGATACCGGGTTCGTGCGAGTTGCGTTGTGCGATGCGCGATGCGCGATGCGGGCGTCAGGCGCGGGGCGTGGCCCCGGCGTTGGTGAAGGCGGCGCGTTCCTCCGCGTTCCACGGCGCGCTGGCGCGCGTTTCGCGGTCGAACTTCACGATCACCGCCGCCGATTCCACCGCCAGCACGCCCGCCGCGCTGTGGATCGTCTCCCTCGTGCGCAGGCTGGCTGTCCCCAGCGTGGTGAACGCAATGCGCACCGTGGCCGGGCCATCGGTGTTGCGCAGCTCCTGCCGGTAGTCGATCTCCAGCCGCGCCACCACGTAGCCGGTCTCGCCGCTGACGATCCCGAGGGCGGCGCTGAGCGCGGCGTCGCGCGCTTCCTCCAGATAGGTCAGGTAGTTTGCGTGGTTGACATGGCCGTAGGCGTCCATGTCGCTCCAGCGCAGCGGCACGCTCAGGACAAATTCCCCCACCCGCAGCCCTCCCAGCTTTGCCTCGCTGATCATTCTGGAGGGAGAGGGTATCGCAACGCGAGCGCGCCTGCTGTCCACCGCAACCTGCCGTGAATCCGATTTTCGGCGCCCGGCGTAGATAGAGGCAAGAGCGAGAATTCGGGATTCCCCAATCCCCTCCCACTCAAAAACCCTCCCCTTCCCACATGGACCCGGCCGCAAGGCCGGGTTTGTGTTTGTACGGCGCTGCGCTACAGCGGCGCCGCCAGCACCTCGGCGAGCACCCGGCGCGCGTCAGGGGCGTGGGGGTTTTCCGGCTCGGCGATGGTGATCAGCGCTTTCCACAACGCCCAGCCACGCGCACGCGCCCACGTCGCGTCGTCCAGCGGCAGCGCCGCCCGGAACGTCCGCCGGCTTTCCCCGGTGAAGAAGGTCCACGCCATCACCAGATCGCAGGCCGGGTCCCCAACGCCCGAGGTCCCGAAGTCGATCACTGCGCTGAGGCGGCCATCGGCTGCCAGCAGGTTGCCCACGGCGACGTCGCCGTGCACCCACACCGGCGCCGCTTCCCACTGCGTTGCCAGCGCGGTCTCCCAGATTTCCTGTGCCGCCGCCACGTCGATTGCTCCGGCAAGGGTCTCCAGCGTCTGGCGCGTCTCCGCGTCGTAGACCGCCAGTGGCCCGCCCCGCCAGTAGTTGTGGGCGCCGGCCGCCGGGCCATCGCTCGCGTCGATCTGCTGCAGCGCGAGCAGGAAGGCGGCAAGGTCGGTCGCGAACTGGACGCGGTCAGGGATGGCCGCAGTCAGCGCTGGTTCCCCTTCTATCCAGCGGTACACGGACCACGCCCACGGGTAGTCGGGCGTTGGCTGGCCCTGCGCCAGCGGCGCCGGGATGGGCAGCGGCAACGCTGGCGCGAGCGCCGGCAGCCAGCGCTGCTCCTTGGCCACGCTGGCCGCGTAGCCCGGCCCGCTGGGCAGCCGCACGGAGAGGTTATTCCCAAGGCGGAAGGTGCGGTTATCCCACCCGCCGGGCACGACCGCCTCCACTGGCAGATCGGCCCACCCGGGGAACTGCGTGGCGATCAGGCGGCGTACGAGGGCAGCGTCAATGGCGTCACGGTGCGGGTATGGCGCGTCGGGGAGCGGTGTACCGGTCATGATGATGGAGCATACCTGCTTCCGGATAGCGGGCGGACTGCCACTGGGTCAGTCTGCCGCTGCTCCGAAACCCGCCACACATCCGAATTCGCGGGGCTGGCGTAGATAGGGACAAGAGCGAGAATTCGGGATTCCCCAATCCCCTCCCACTCGAAAACCCTTCCCCCTTCCCGCATGAGCCCGGCCGCAAGGCCGGGTTCGTGTTTGTGCGCCACACACCACCCGCGCGACTGTCGCCGGCCTATCCTGCGCCCCTATGGACCCGCTACCACCCATCGCCGGCTTTCGCTCGTTCTGGCAGGCCGGCTTCGAATCGGCGTCGCACATCAACGGGCGCGGCGTGCGCGTGGATATGATCGCCGCCACGCAGCACGTGGAGCAGGCGGCCGGGGACTACGCCCGCATCCGCCGCGCCGGATTTCAGGTCGCGCGCGAGGGGGTGCGCTGGCCGCTGGTGGAACGGCGCGGCGGCTACGACTTCTCCTCGGTGACACCCATCATTGCGGCGGCCGCTGCGCACGATGTGCAGGTGCTGTGGACCCTCTGCCACTACGGCTGGCCCCATGATCTTGATCTGTTCTCGCCTGCGTTCGTAGAGCGCTTCGCCCGCTACTGCGCCGCGTTCGCCCGGTTCCTGCGCGCGTCCAGCGACGAGATCCCGTACGTCGTCCCGATCAACGAAATCTCGTTCCTCGCGTTCGCCGCCGGGCAGGTCGGGTGGTTCCACCCCTTCGCCCGCGAGCGCGGCGGCGAGGCGAAGGCGCAACTGGTTCGGGCAGCCATTGCCGGCATCGAGGCGATCCGCGCGGTGGAACCCCGCGCGCGCATCATCCACGTCGATCCGGTCATCAACGTGGTCTCGGCGAACACCCTCCCGGCGACCGTGGCGCTGGCGCGGCGGCAGACGGAAAGTCAGTTCGAGGCGTGGGACTGGCTGGCTGGCCGCGCGCGGCCGGAACTGGGCGGCCACCCCCGCTATCTCGACATCGTCGGCGCAAACTTCTACCACGACAACCAGTGGGACACCGCCTCCGCCCGGCTGGACTGGGCCGCCTCCCCGCGTGATCCCCGCTGGCTGCCGCTCCACCAGATGCTGGAGCGGGTGTCCCGGCGCTACGGGCGGCCATTGTTCCTCGCAGAGACGAGCCACGTTGGGGTGGGGCGCGGGGCATGGCTGCGCGAGGTGGCGCAGGAGACGCAGGTGGCGCAGGCGCGCGGCGTCGCCATCGCGGGCATCACGCTCTACCCCATTCTCGACCGTCCAGACTGGCACGACCCGGAACACTGGCATCACAGCGGGCTGTGGGATCTTGTCCCGGACGCGCAGGGCCAGCTGCAGCGCGTCCCGGTCTCGGAATACATGGAGGCGCTGCAGTCCGCGCAGGCGGCGCTGCCGGCGGTTCCGCGCCCCGGATAGCCGAGGCATCGGCTACAGTTCCCGTTCACGCACGCACACCTGACCGTATTGCTGAGGGTCACCGACAACCGTTCACCCTCCATTGCAGGACCTTCAACGATGACAACGGACGACACGGCATCCCGCATTTCGCGCCGCGCG
>JASGGF010000381.1:0-5128 GCA_047605145.1 Thermomicrobiales bacterium
CCGCTATCTGCGGGGGTTCGCCGAGGAGATCGCGGCTGGCACGCTCAGCGAGGCCCAGGTGGCGGCGCGGACACAGTTGTATCTGGCGAGCGCCACGCAAGCGTACGAGCGGGGGAGGGCAGCGGGGTGCGTGGGGCTGGAGCTGCCGTGCTACCCGGCGGATGGCGGCACCCGCTGCCTGACGAACTGCCGCTGCCACTGGGACATCAAGGAGACGGCGGACGCGTGGAGCGCCTACTACCGGACGAACGCCGGCGAGACGTGCCCGGACTGCCAGGCCCGCGCGGCCCGCTACAACCCCTACGTGCAGCAGAAGGCACTGGAGGCAGCGGCATGATTTTGGATGACCCGCTGTTGCGCTGGGCCTACGAGGGTGAGGCGGGCGAGCCGCCCATCACGTCACGGTGGCTGATGAGCATGACGCCATTGGAGCGGTTCGGGTGGTGGGTGGCGCGGGCGTTTGGGCCACCCACGCGGATCCGGATTGCCGTTGGCCTCTATGAGCACGTCTACGGGCGCCGGCCCCAAACCCCGGAGGCAACCCTGTGAGCAAGCAATGGGCGGCGCCGGGGATGCCGGACCTGCACCGGCCCGATGGCGCCGTGACCGGGATCGAGGAAGGGCCAGACAGGCGCCTGCAAAGGGTGGAGGCGCCACACAACAGCCTGGAGTCGGCGCCAATGGAGCGGTGGGTGTGCGATGGGCGGGATCGGCGGGGCCATGCGTGCGGCCAGGTCCTGATGGATTTAGCGCTCGAACGAGGGGTGATTCAGGTTCGCTGCCGCAAGTGCGGGCGGTTGCACACCCGGTGGGCGTCGTGAGCATCGCTGCAACATTGTGGAAAATAGGGTCCGGATAGGTCACGAGGGTTTCGGTTGGGGGCATTGTGGTTGAGTGGAATGTAACAGCGAAGGCGGTCGGGACGGAAGAGGCCCCCGGATTTGTGGTCGCTATCAGAGCACATCTCTCCAGCGACGACACAAAAGCGATCATCTCGCGGCAAATTCACGAGAATCAGGGCATGCTCGGGGTCATCGAGCACCTCTACGATGTGCCGAAGGCCCGGCGGTCCTCACGCGCGTTGCAGACCATACTGCTGCGCGCCGCAATTGCTGGGCATATGGCCAGATTGCTGCCGGTAAAGATTGATCTCACTCTGGCCACCGAGGGAGAGCCTGAGCGCGCAATGACGCGTCAGAGCAGTCATCTGGAGTTGACGCCGGCTGAGGCGGAGGTGCTTGCTGCTGTTTTGCAGGATGCCCAAGCCGTCTGGGATGCCAGCATCGAGTTCCTCACGCAGCAAGGAGAAGAGGGTCTGGCAGCGGACGAGCAGGGGGAACTCGTGATTCTGCGGCAACTACTGGAGCGCTTGCAACGCGAGTGATGTCTTTACGGGGTGGCGCCGGGATTACACCCGGCGCCGTGGCGACTAGGCGGCGGCAGCTATCGCCCCAGCCGGGGTGACGGCCGGGAAGGGGAGCACTGCCTGATACTTGGCCGTCAGGTACTGCTCGATGGCCTCGCGGCAGCCAGCGAAGCGGAGGCACGCCTTGGGGCCGACGCCCTCGATGAGCTCCCACATGCCATGGGCGTGGGTGACGGCGTGGCCGTAGACGACGCCGTGGACGAGCACGTCGCAGATGTCGCCGCGTGGGTTGACGAACTGGACCGCCGGGGCCGGGGGCTCCGGCTCCGGGGTCAGGTCGATAGCGCCGACCAGCAGGTAGTAGGCCGCCCGATGCTTGCACACCGGATCGTCGTTCAGCCCGGCCTGGCAGCTGCACCCGTGGGCGATGGCGCCGGTAACGTCCAGCTCGTAGGCGGTGCTGGCGTCGGTGCCGCTGGTGGCGATCCACTGGCCGCAGCCGGCGAGCTGCCGGACCTGGATGCCCTCGGTGGTAGCGCGCTGGGCGGCGGCCTGCCAGCGGGCGGGAGTCGCGGTGCGGATCGGGCGGCGGGTCGTCGTGGTCTGCATCGGGGTATCCTTTCGGTGCTTCTCGTCTTTAGCCGGGTGAGGGGCGTTTGGGCCGGGGGTGTTCGCAGCACTTCCGGCCCGCTTTGCGTCAGGACGTTTCCTAACGTACCCTTATTGTATGCGAATCGTATCTCTTTGTCAACACTTTGTATTGCTATAGTATTTGCTTTGTACTATATTCGGCGCGGAGGTAGCTTCACATGGACGGAGCACAACTGAGACGGTGGCGCCTGGCGCGAACGATGTCGGTGCGCGGTTTGGCGGAAAAGTCAGGCGTCAATCACTCGGCCATCAGTGAAATAGAGCGAGGGCGGAGATCTCCGCATCCGAGCACAATCGGGAAGCTTGCAGACGCGCTGGGGATTGATCCCAAGGAGTTGGTCAAGGTCGAGCAGGCTGTGGCGCCGTATTACGTGTCGGCCGCGAAGTTCCTCGCCTGGTGGGCCCGACTCATCGAACTCGACCACGAACTCCCGGAGAATATGACCCAGGAGGTGTGGTTCTCGCGCGGCCAACCGATCCGGATCCTGCTGGGCGATGTGACGCGTATTGGCACAAACGCCCAGATCTTACGGTTTGGCGTAGAAGACGGAGCCATCCCTGATTCTGTGGCGTTCGTCAAATATGTGAATCCAGTGGTTGATCCCAACCACGACGAAGTCGATATGCAGCAGAACGAGTATTTCTGGAATGACGGCATTGATCGCGCGTCTAGCTTGATTTCACACTTGGAGCGCATCACCGGCATCCCCGAGCACGACTGACGCAAGAGAGGGAAGCATGACTCTCACGGATAACGTCCACGCGGCCGTGCGCACGTTGGCGCAGTTGACCCACATGAACCAGGACGCCGCGATGGTCATCCTGGATCTGCTGGTGCACATGGATCAGCGCGCCGTGGCGACGATCCCGGAGCGGGAGCGCAGCACTGAGGGCAGCCTGCCGGCCATGTTGGCCGCGCTCTGCGGGACGGAGCTGGCGCAGGACAGCCAGGTCTGCACCGCGTGGGCGCAGATGGGTGAGGGGCGCTAATGTGCTTGGTGGCCGCCGGACGTGGGGATTGCCAAACCCGAACATCCGTGCGATGATGCGCAGACCGGCGGGGAACTGCCGGCGGCGGCCGCAAGGCCGGGGATTGAAACCCTGAGTCGCCTGATAGTGGGCGGTGGCGCCTTCGGGCGAGGATTCCAATGACATCGGGGTCGGCCTTCGGATCAGGGCCCACAATGAGACAGCGCTGGGCATCTCGCCCGGCGCTGTCGCGTTTGTGGCGCTGTGGGGCTATCTGGGTATCTCCGCCAGACGGTCCAGCGCCAGCCGCAGCATCTCCGGATGAGACACCGGCGCCGTGCCCAGTTCCCAGCGGGCCACCGTGGTCTTGGCGACGGACAAGCGTTGCGCCAGCGCCTCCTGGGTGAGCCCCAGCGCCTCGCGGCGCGCCCGGATCGTCGCCGGCGTCATCTCGGCCTCTTCGGCCTCTATGGACCGGAGTTCGGCCGCCAGGCGCTCGGCGTCGGCTCGCATCTGCGCGGCGGTGTCCTCGCCCAGCAGGATCTTGACGGTGGCGATGATCTCGTGTTGGAGCGCCTGCCGCTGCGCGATTGTCCCCTCCAGGTCCGCCAGCACGTCGCCGGGCACGCCGGAGATCGTGCGCCGGCGGGCCCGCGCGTCTTCCTCCGCCGCGATCAGGCGCGCCACCCGCTCCGTCAGGACATCGATCCGCACCTGCTCCAGGGTCAGGTCGTCGTCTGACGCGAACCATGTGGCCAGGGTCTGCGCGTTGAAGGGCCGGCTGTGCCACTGGCGGTTGCGGACGGTGCGGGTCATCTCGGTCATGGGGCGCTCCTGTCAACGGTGTAGCCCCGGCGAGGCGCCGGGGCCGGCAGACGAACTACGCGGGCAGCAGCCGCAGCGACACTTCGCGCATCATGCGGATGACCGAATCCTGACGCTGGTCGATCCACCACTTGGCCTCCGTGTGGCTGAGGATGTCGGCCACCACGGCGGCGCCGTGCGCCCGGCCCTCGGTGACCTCGGCCTCGGTGGTCTGGCCCTTGGTGATCGCGATGGCGGCCTGCCGCTCGAAGTCAGCCTGCCGGGCCTCCATCTCGCGCAGCCGCTGCGCCCGTAGATCAGTCGCCCACGCGATCTGCTTGTCTGTGCCAGTCAGGGTGGGGAGCGTGGTCATCGTGGTCTCCTGTCGTGACGCTATCGAGTAATCCCGTTTCGATAGCGTCATGTTATCACTATGCTATCGCGATGTCAATACCTGATAGCGTGAAGCTACTTTTGCGTGTGCGGCATCGAGACTTGACAGATGCCCTTACCAGAACATATGATCTAGTCATCCCCGGAGCGCCGCAGCGCCGACCAGTAGGGAGACGGCGGGCTGGCAGGCCCGCTCACCCCGGAGGCGCGGGCATGGCGAACTCAGGCGGACACGACACTCCCTCCGAGCACGACTGCCGCCACGCCATGACCCGCGCCTTGGCGGTGCGGCTCGAGCTGCACCGTAGCCCGATGCTGACCGAATCAGCGCTGCGCGAACGCGTAACCGCGCTGCCGGGCCGTGTGGAGTCTCTCGGCGATGGCTGGTGGCGCATCGGCCAGATCATCGACGAGTTGGCCGACGTAGAGCACGATGTCTTGGTCAACCCGGATCAGCGCCGCATCGGCACTGTGGAGCGCCCCCGGCCCGTGATCGAGATCCCAGAGCCGTCGTACATCGGCCCAGATCAGGAGCCGCAGGGCATCAATCCCCGGTACTGGCGAAAGGCAGCGCCAGACTAGACGCCCTGTGTTATAGTCTCGTCAGTTCCATATCAGGCCCTGGAGGCCGCGCGTAGGCCCGGGAGGCCGCTGGTCAAGACCCTGGAGGTCACCGGCGGTCTTTTTTGCGTGCGGCGAGCCTGATGGAAAATGCATCCCCCGAGACAACCGACGAGCAGCAGCAGCGGCAGGGCGCCGCTGAAGACGCGGCGCCGCGCCCGGCTCCCTCGCGGAACCGCCGGCAACTCCGGCCAGACCCACGCCGGATGCCGCCGCGCCCGGCGCCGCGCGGTCTGCCGGCGGAATGCCAGCGCCGCCACAGCCCGATCTAGAGCGGCTTGCGAATTAGCTGCGTCCTTGCGATGCTGGAGCGGTGAAGCAGTA
>JASGGF010000382.1:0-5122 GCA_047605145.1 Thermomicrobiales bacterium
TACTGCTTCACCGCTCCAGCATCGCAAGGACGCAGCTAATCCGCAAGCCGCTCTATACATCGGTGGCAAGCGGAGTCAGTCTGAGTCAGATCAAGAAAGAGCTCGTCGCCGAGGGCATTCCCAACCCGTCCGGCCAACGCATGTGGCATAGCTAGACCTTGTGCGGGATGCTCCATCGGCATGCCTACAAAGGCGTAGCCTTTGGGTGGGGCGTGCGGAAAGCTGGTGTCCAGCCCCAACGCTTCGAACCCGAAAAGGCGATCCGACTGCCAGAAGGGACCATTCCGGCACTCGTCGATGTGGAGACGTGGGACGCAGTCCAGGTAGTCTTGAAGCGCAACAAGGCACAGTCGATCCGCTCCGCCAGGAATCCCGAAACCGCGCTCCTGCGCAGTGGGTTTGTCCGTTGCGGGACCTGTGGACGAGTGATGAAGACCCGGCCGCGTAGCAACGGTCGGGACGTGGACTACTACTGCGGTGGCAGCAGCAACATCCTCTGTGCCCACCCAACTTCCATTACTGGACACATTCTTGATGACGCCGTGTGGACACGAGTTCGGGAGATCATCGTCGACCCCTCGACTGTGGCGAGGGAACTGGAGCGACTCCGCCACACCGATCCAACTGGCGAGGACCTAGCCTCCCTCCAGCGCTTGATCGACGATGTAAGCCGGCAGCAGACAAACTTGGCTCGAGCGATTGCCATGCTTGAAGACGCCGATGCTTCAGCCCCACTCGTCGCACAACTAGCGTCGCTGTCGGACCGACGAAAGATCCTCGAACGCGAACAGGAAGGCGTGGAGGATCGCAGGGCCTCCTGGCTGGCGACACAGGCCAATCTGGCGAATCTCGAAACGTGGAGCAAGACTATCGCCGACCGCGTCGATGATCTAACGTGGGAGCAGAAGCGTTTGGCGTTGAACGCCCTCAACGTTACGGCAGATGTCTATCCGGCCGGTTCCCAGCCACGTTTCGTAATCAGGGCGGAGATCGAAGTACGAACTGAATCCACTACCACTTGATGCGGCTCCGCGTCGCGTCCTTCGTCTCCAGCTCGCCCACGCGCTCCACCTGCACCCCGCCGTGCTCCAGCCCCAGCACGCCCTCGCCCTGCCCGAACTTCACCGCGTAGACCGAGGAGCACTGCGCCCCGCTGGAG
Organism: Thermomicrobiales bacterium; assembly: GCA_047605145.1. Lineage (GTDB taxonomy): Bacteria > Chloroflexota > Chloroflexia > Thermomicrobiales > UBA6265 > JACCXM01. The sequence goes on from JASGGF010000382.1 coordinate 1,160, forward strand.
CCCTTCACCTGCGTGTCGGAGATGAACTCGTCCACGATCAGCGGGATGCCGTCGTAGAACAGCGCGCGCTGCCCGAAGGCGTCCACGTCCGTCTCCAGCAGGTTGCCGCTGGCCCGGCGCAGCGCCGAGAGCTTGCGGCGCGTCCGCTTGCTGATCAGCAGCGCATCCGGCTTGCCCGGCTTCACGAGGTCGACCAACTGGTCCATCAGGTCCAGCGTCAGCGCCCCGCCGTTCGCGCCCGCCGCCAGCGTCTGCCCGGCCGGCGTTGCCTTGGTCAGGCCATCGAAGCTCTTCGCATCCACGCCGGTATCGCCGTTGTAGAACGCGTTCAGGAACGCGTGCGCCACCGCCCGCGCCCGGCTGGCGATCACCTCCGCCTCAAGGTCGTTCGGGTCCGCGTACGACGCCTGCAGGAAGTTATCGACATCCGCATCGCCGCCCATGATCTTCAGGGCCGCCGTCACCTGCGTGAAGGTCGGCGTCGCCTCCGTCCACGTGTCGCCGGGGTCGTAGAACGCCGCCGCCGGCAGCGTCGCCTCCCGGTTGTACGTCACCGCCGTGCCCGTCACCTCCATGAAGGGCAGCAACTGCAGCACCTGCGACTCCTTGATGATCGTCTCGATCACCCCGCGCAGCAGCAGATCCTGCGTCAGCTTCGCCGCCTCAGTCTTCGTCAACGCCATTGGTGTCTGTCCTTTCGCTCAACGCACACAGCAACGCCGCACCCCCCGGCGCGGCGTCTCACCTTGAACCCCGTTCTCCCGCCCGCTACTTGCCCCGGAACGCCCTCCACCCCAGCCCCGCGCCCCGCGCACCCCGCCGCCCACCTGTAGCTTCAGATACACTGCGCCGGCCATGTCCGTGCCGCGCCAGCGACGTTTTCAGAAAGGCGATTGCTTCATGCCCACGCCGCTCCTGCCCCGCGCCGCCACCCGCCGCGCCCTGCTCGCCGCCGTCGCGGCCCTCGCGGGGAGCGGGCTGCTACCCCACGCGGAGGACACCCGGGCGAAGACGCACAAGCGCAAGCACAAGCGCAGCGCCAGGGCCGAGCACAATGTGCGCGGCAAGAAAGCGATCCTGTGCGTCGATGGCGTCACCAGGCACGTCGCCAAGCGTGCCCGCAAGCGCTACCTGAAGCAGGGCGCCACGCGCGGCAAATGCCCGGGCGGGTGCATCCCCGACAGCGACAGCGCCACTTGCGCCACCGCCGACATCTGCGGCGATGTCACCAACAATTGCGGCCAGCCGGTCACCTGCGGCTGCGCCACCGGCCAGCTCTGCTGCGGCGGCGCCTGCACGGCCACCGTCTCCTGGGCCAGCCAGGTCCGGTTCGGCGCCGAGGGCTCCGGCGGCAGCCAGTTCGACGCCCTCAACAGCCTTGCCGTCGCCGCAGACACCCTCACCATCTGGGTCGCCGACACCAGCAACGGCCGCGTCAGCATCTGGACCCGCCCGAACGCCACCAGCACCGCCTGGAGCAACGCCACCACCTTCGGTTCTGCGGGTTCCGGCGGCAGCGACTTCTCCTATCCCAACGGCGTCGCGATCTCGGAAGACACTCTCACCGCCTGGATCGCTGACACCATCAACAACCGCATCAGCGTCTGGGCCCGCCCGAACGCCAGCAGCACGGCCTGGAGCAACGTCACCGCTTTCGGCTCCATCGGCTCCGGCGCCTCCAACTTCACCACCCCCTTCAGCGTGGACATCGCGCCGGACACCCTGACCGCCTGGATCGCCGACGCGTTCAACAACCGTGTCAGCATCTGGACCCGCCCGGACATCGCCAGCACCGTCTGGGCGAACGCGACCACCTTCGGCTCCGGCCCCGGCTCCGGCGCCAGCCAGTTCAACACCCCAACTGGCGTCGCCCTCTCGGAGGACACCCTCACTGCCTGGGTCGCCGATTCCGGCAACAATCGCATCAGCGTCTGGACCCGCCTCACTGCCAGCAGCACATCCTGGAGCAACCAGACCACCTTCGGCTCCAGCGGCTCCGGCGCCAGCAACTTCTCCAGCCCGCAGGCCGTCGCCCTCTCGGAGGACACCCTCACCGCCTGGGTCGCCGACACCAACAACGACCGCGTCTCCATCTGGACCCGGCCCACCGCCAGCAGCACCGCCTGGGCGAACGCGACCACCTTCGGCTCCGGCCCCGGCTCCGGCAACGACCAGTTCATCAACCCCGGCGGAGTCGCCATCTCCCCGGACGGCCTCACCGCCTGGATCGCCGATACCGGCAACGACCGCGTCAGCATCTGGGCCGCTGTCTGCCCAGTGTGAGGCCCGCAGGCCCCAAGGTGGAGACGCGTCCGCCGTCTCCACCCACTCCACCTCCATGTCGTCCCAGCCGCCGGGAAAGCCCCGGCTGGCCTCGTCTTGCGCGAAAAATGCGTAGTTCTACCGATGCCCGCGCCGCCACCAACCGGCACACTCGATCACGAACCGGTTCCGGGCCACGCGGCCCGAGTGCGACGCCAGCATCAGGAGATCTCCATGGATCCCACCACCTTCGACCGCCTCTCCCGCGCCATCACCACCCGGCGCAGCCGCCGCTCACTCGCTCACGGCCTCGTCGCGGCGTCACTGCTGGGCGCCGGCGGCGCCCTCGCGCTCCCGGCCATGGCGGACGCCACCGCGCGCCGCTCCAGCAAGCGCCACCGCGCGCAAGCCGAGAAGAAGAAGAAAAAGGGCAAGAAGTCCCCGTTCTGCCTGAACGGCCAGACCGTGCAGGGCAGCAAGAAGAACCGCAAGAAGCTCCTCAAGCGTGGCGCCACCCCCGGCGCCTGCGCCGCCTGTGCGGCGAATCGCTGGGTCAACGCAACCCAGTTCGGCTCAGTCGGCGCCGGTCTCAGCAACTTTGATCTCCCCCGCGGCATCGCGCTCTCGCCGGACACCCTCACCGCCTACATCGCGGAAGCTGGCAATCACCGCGTCAGCGTCTGGACCCGCCCCAGCGCAAGCAGCGCCGTCTGGACCGCGCAGACCAGCTTCGGCGCGTTCGGGACCGGCTCCGGCAAGCTCCAGTTTCCCGCCGGCGTCGCCGTCACCCCGAACGGGCTGACCGCCGTCGTGGCGGACACCAGCAATCACCGTGTCAGCGTCTGGACCAGGCCCGACACCACCAGTGTCTGGGCCAACACGGCCACCTTTGGCGCAAATGGCTCAGGCGCCAGCCAGTTCAACAGCCCCACCGGGGTCAGCATCACGCCCGACGGGCTATTCGTTGCCGTCGCCGACCGGCTGAACAGCCGCGCCTCGATCTGGTCGCGGCCCAACACGGGCAGCGCCTTCACCAACCAGACCATGGCGACCGGCGCCGCCGATCTCACCTACCCGCGTGGCGTGAGCCTCACCCCGGATGCCAAAACCCTGCTGATCACCGACAGCTACAAGGACCGCGTCTCGGTCTGGACCCGCCCCAGCCCCAGCAGCGCGTTCAGCAACCAGACGGCCTTCGGCACAGCTGGCGCTGGCGCCGGCAATCTCGAAGGCCCACTTGGCGTGGCGCTGGCGAGCAATGGGCTGACCGCCTTCGTGGCGGACACGGAAAACAGCCGCGTTGCCGTCTGGACCCGCCCCAGCCCGGACAGCGCGGCGTGGAACAACACGCTCAGCTTCGGCCAGAACGGCGCAGGCCCCGCCGACCTGAACATGCCAGCCGGCCTCGCCATCGCCCCGGACGGCCAGACCCTGTGGATTGCGGATGAGAACAACAACCGCGTCAGCGTCTGGGCGAAAGCCTGCTAGCCGCAGCGGGACAGCGGGGGCGCGTCAGCCCGTAGGGTGACGTGCCCCCGCTTCCAGCGCCCGCCGGATCTTCTCCACCGGCGGCAGCCGCTCCACATCCAGCGCCACCGCCGCCGCGCTCCCCGCCGGCACGACGGGAGCCACCGGCGCCACCGGAGGCGCGCCAGTTCCCGTCGTCATGCCAGCCGCCGTCGCGGTGTCGCCGCCCGCCGC
>JASGGF010000383.1:0-5070 GCA_047605145.1 Thermomicrobiales bacterium
CCCCAGTTGGCGCCGCGCGCTCGCCCCGCGTCGCCGGTGCTGGCGCAGGCGCTGTTGGCGCTGCTGCTGGTGGCGGCGCTGGTCGCGGGGTCGCTGACCATGCTGCGCCAGCGCGATCAGCGCGCCGCCGCGCCGCTGCTGGCGACCCCGGCGGCGACGACCCCTAGCGATTGGCCGATGTACCGGGGCAACCCGGCCCGCAGCGGCTACACCAGCACGCCCGGTCCGGACGGCCAGCCGGTCATCCTGTGGCAGTACACCGCCGGGGGTACGGCGTGGCGCTCGCCGGCGGTCGCAGGGGGCGTCGCCTACCTGCAGAGCGGCGACGGCATGGTGACTGCGCTCGATGCCGCCAGCGGCGCCGTGCGCTGGCAGGTGGCGCTGGGCTCCGCCTCGGACACGCCGTCCATCGTGGGGGACACCCTGTACGTCAATACCGGCGGCGGCAATCTGGTGGCGCTCGATGCCGCCACTGGCGCCGAGCGCTGGCGCTTCGCCCAGCACGTGGCCGCCGGCACAACGCCGCTGGTGGTGGACGGCGTGGCCTACACCGGCAGCGATGACGGCGAGGTCTTCGCGCTGGACGCCGCCACCGGCGAACAGCTCTGGAGCGCCACGGTGGGCGGGGCGATCAGCCGCTCGCTGGCGCTGGGAGATGGCCGGTTGGTCGTGCCGACCGCCGTTGGCGCCATCGTGGCCCTTGAGGCTGCTACCGGAAAGGAGCAGTGGCGTGTCACCGGGGAGAAAACAAGCGACTTCGTAGGCACCCCGGCGATGGCGGATGGCGAGGTCTACTTCGGGCTCTCGGGGGAGCTGCACGCGGTGAACGCCGCCACCGGTGAGGAAGCGTGGAGCATCCCATACAGCGGCACACCGTCGTCCGCTGGCAACGAGGTGGTGGTCAGCAGCGACGCGGAGGGCGTGGTCCACGCCTTCGACGCCGCGACCGGCGCCGAGCGCTGGAGCGCCGCCACAACCGGCGTCAAGGTGCAGGCCGCCGCGCTGCTGGCGGCGGATACCGCGTACGTCGCCACCTTCGATCACGCGCTATACGCGTTCGATCTGGCGACCGGCAGCGAGCGCTGGTCGCTGGAACTGGATGGCGCGAGCGATTTCGGCCCCTCGCTGGCGGATGGCGTTTTGTACATCGGCACGGACGCCGGCACGCTGTACGCCATCGGTGGCTCCGGCACGGCGCAACTGACCGCGCCGCTCGCCGCCACTGCCGCCGCCGCGACGCCCGAGCCAACGGCGGCGCCCGTTTCCGCGCTGGCGATCCCCACGGAGGTGACGGAGCCGGCGTTGGTGCACATCTGGACACGGTCCAAGCTGGCCGGGGACTTCACGGGCGCGACCGGCGCGCTGGCGATCGATCCCTTTAGCCGTATCTGGCTCTGCAACACGAACGACGGCACGTTCGACATCTTTGATCGCGACGGCAACACGCTCCAGCACATCGACGGCGGCGCCGGGAGCGAGCCGGGCCAGTGGGACTGGACACTGGGCGTGCTCAATCAGGGCCCGTTCTGGGTGGGCTGCGCCATCACCTTTGCCCCGGACGGCACGGCCTACGTGACCGACGGCGGCAACCAGCGCGTGCAGGTGTTGGGGCCCGATGGCGCGGTGCAGGCGACGTGGAGCACCGCCGACCCGGACATGCCGCAGTTGAAAGGCCCCATCGGGATTTCGCGGCTGGCGAACGGCGAGTTGCTGGTGACCGATTTTGCCGACGCGGATGTCATCCGCCGCTTCTCGGCCGATGGCCAGTTTCTGGGCATGTTCAACCCCGCCGAGGGCGTGGTGGAAACGGTCTGGGACCCAGTCAATACGTTGGTTGATGCGGACGGCGCCATCTGGGTGACCGAGATGCTGGAAAACCGTGTGGTGAAGCTGACGCCGGAGGGCGAGCTCCTGCTGGCCATCGGCGGCCCCAACGCTGGCACGCAGCCGGGGCAGTTTTCCGAACCCACCGGCGTGGCGGTGGACGCCGAGGGCGACATCTACGTGGCGGACGATGACAACCGGCGGTTGCAGGTCTTCGCGCCGGACGGCGCCTTCCTCGCGGAGTTCACCGGCGCCGAAGCGGGCATCCCGCGCTTTGGCGAACAGGGTGGCGGCGTCGGCAACATCGTGTCCGGCGGCAGCGGCTACTTCTATCTCACCGACTACGCCGACGACGATTTCTCCGGCGACGAGCGGCTGATGAAGCTGCAGATCCTGCTGCCAGCGGACGCAGCGGCCACGCCCGCGCCGTCGTAACGACGGCCCTCACCTCACCCCGACCCCGCTCCCACGCATGGACGTAGGGAGCGGGGCTGGGGGTTCGGACTGTCGATTCGTCGTCACTGAGATGACACGAGGGTGAGGTCGTGCGCGATACCATTGCGTGTCTTCGGTTCGCCTCCCGGCATGGCGCCCGGCGCGGCGGCTGCCTACTGTTGCGGCAGGAGACAGGCGAGGAGCGCACAATGAGCACCACCCCCCGGGACATGGACCCTCAACGAACACTGCTGCGCATGTCGCGCCGGCACGCGCTGGCCGCTGGCGGCGCGCTGGCGCTGGGCGCGGCCACCACGCTGCCCCGGCTGGTCCGGGCGCAGAGCGCCACCCCGGTCGCCAGCGTGGCGGACGCCACCCCCATCGCGGGAGCGGCCGCCACGCCCGGCGCTACCCCTGTGGCCGGCTGGGTCTTCGAGGACGTGATGGGCGCCACCATCACCCTGCCGGAGCGGCCGCAGCGCATCGCAGCGGCGATCAACGTGGCGGCGGCGCTGCGGGGATTCGGCATCGAGGTTCCCACCATCTTCGGCTGGACCGCCAACCACTTTCCCGATGGCAATCACATCGCGTGGGGCGATATTGACCCCGCCGCCGTCGAGGTCGTCAGCGACGACGACGGCAACGTCATCATCGACAAGTTGCGCGAGGCCGATCCAGACCTGATCGTAACGTGGGTCTGGGACCGCAACGATCCGGAAGACACGAAGGCCGGCATCCCGGCAGACATGACGGCGCAGGCCGAGGAGATCGCCCCTATTCTGATCCTCAACCGTAGCGATTCCAACGACGAGGAGCTGATGCGGACCGAGGATCTGGCGATCGCCCTCGGGGTAAATATGCTCAGCCCGGAACTGGTCGCGGGGCGCGATGCCTATCAAGCGAAGCAGGCGGAGCTGCGGGCATTGGCGAAGGAGAAGGATGATCTGGCGGTGCTCTTCGCCAGCTTCGGCGGCGGCGATGGCGTCTGGGTCGCCGGGTCGGACTTCGTGGCGGATGTCGGGCAGACCCGCCTGCTCGGGGTGACAGTCGCGAACTACGGCGCGCCGGGGGCCGAGGCCTATTGGGAGGAACTCCCCCTCGACGAGGCGCAGAGGTATCCTGCCGACGTGATCTACATCGACCAGTCGGGCGTGTGGACCACGCTGGAGCAACTGCGCGCAGAGCCCACCCTCAGCCAGCTGCCGGCCATCAAGGCCGGGCAGGTCGGGCTGTGGCAGCGTGATCACCCACTCACCTACGAGGGCCTGACCGCCTTCCTCGAATCGGTGCTGGAGCCCCTGCGCGACGCGAAGAAGGTCACGTAGCTCACCATGACCATGCTCGTTATCAAGGAGAAAGGCGCGCGGTTCACGGTGCGCGCGGCGGGGATCTGCCTGCGCGATGAGCACGTGCTGCTGCAAACGGAGGCGCGCCTCGATTTCTGGGTGCTGCCCGGCGGACGCTGCGACCTCGGCGAAACGACGGCGCACACGGTGGCGCGGGAGTTCCACGAGGAAACGGGGCTGGAGGTCGCCGTCGGGGATCTGCTCTGGGTGATGGAGAACTTCTACGCGGAAGGCAGAAAGGCCTTCCACGAGATCGCGTTTTACTACCGCGTCACCCTGCCCGACAGCGTGCCGCCGCCCCGCGAGCAGCCCGAATTCGCCGGGCAGGAAGGCGAGACGCCGCTGCTCTTCCGCTGGTTTCCGGTCGCGGAGTTGGAACGCGTGCGCCTCTTCCCCACCGTCTTCCGGCAGGCCCTCCACCAGTTGCCCACATCGCCCGTCCACCTTATCCACCACGATGTGGATGACGAGGCCCCGTAGCAGCTGAAACACCTGCCAATACCCAACGTTCACAGGCTGTTGACAAGCTGGCGCAGCGGGTGTACGTTCATAGCACGCCGAACACGGACGGGAGCAATCCCCGAAACGCACGGCGAGGCAGACGCCGATGGATCTGGCGCGCAAGCGCAGGATTTGTCGGCGTTTTGCTGTGCCCCCCGTGCTCCTTCACCCCCTGAGGGCGCTACAGCGCCGGGCCGAAATTGTGTCATCCCGAGCGAAGCCGAGGGACCTGCCCTGAGCGAAGTCGTAGGGTCTCGTTCTTGGCGTTTGTGTGAGGGCGGACGAGGTCTCTCCACTGCGGTCGAGACGACACGAGTTTTGCACGCCGCTGTTGCCCGCCTCCCCCTGAGCGGAGAGCCACCCCCTGAGGCCCGCAGGCCGGCTCCCCCTTGCCCGTGTTACCATTGCAGATGGTTTGCGGAGCGTGTACGTACACCCTCCGGCTGCCGCGTTCCCGTTCTGCGGCAGTGGTGTATCCAGCTATTGTGTGGGAAGGTTCGTCGTCATCATGAAGGTTGTACTGCGCCAGGATGTGCCCAAACTGGGAGAAGCTGGCTCCATTCAAGAGGTCAAGCCCGGCTACGGCCGCAATTACCTGATCCCGCAGGGGTTCGCCGTGCTGGCCACCCCCGGCGAGGTCAAGACCGCCGAGCACAACGCCGCCGTCAAGGCCCGCAAGATCGCCCGGCAGGAGCAGCAACTGCAGGCCCTCGCGGACAAGATCACCGGCAAGCGGCTGGAGTTCACTGTCCGCGCCGGCGAGGGTGGCCGCCTGTACGGCTCCATCACCGCCTCCGAGATCGCCGATGAGCTGGCGAAGGTGGTGGCCGAGGAGATCGACCGCCGCAAGGTCGTGCTGGAGGAGCCGATCCGCCAGCTTGGCGAGCACACCGTCACGGTGCACCTCGTCGGCCGCCTGCGCCCGGCCATCACGGTCGTGGCCGTGGGTGATGCCGAGTATCAG
>JASGGF010000384.1:0-5064 GCA_047605145.1 Thermomicrobiales bacterium
GTGACGAGGATCATCGGCGCGCCCTCGAACATGCCGCCGACCTTGCCGCCGTTCGCGCGAAACTCGTTGATGATCTGCGTGTTGAAATCGTTGTCCGCCATTGGCGTTCCTCCCTTTGCTGTCGAACCCTCTGGCGCCTGCTCAGGCGCGAGTGATCGTGATCACCGGAATCACCCGGTCGGTCTTGCGCTGATAGTTGTGGAATTGCGGCTGTTGCTCGGCGTGAGCGTCGAAGATGCGGGTGCGCTCCGGCTCCGCTGCGATCTCGGCGCGGCCCGGGAAGGATTCCGTGCCCACCTCGATGGTCACCTCGGGGTGCGCCGCGATGTTGTGATACCAGTCGGGGTTTGTCGGCGCCCCGCCTTTGCTGGCGATGATGACGTAGCGGTCGCCGTCCATGGTGTACACCAGCGGAAAGACGCGCTTCTGGCCGCTCTTCGCGCCGGTGGTGGTCACCAGCAGCAGGGGCGCGCCTTCGAACAGGCCGCCTACCTTGCCGCCATTGCTCCGGAACTCGTCGATGACGTGCGTGTTCATGGCGATGACGTCTTCGAGGGTGATGTTCTGGTCTGAACGCTCTGTGGTGGTGTCTGCCATGGGTATCCTCTGGTCTGGTTGCGATGGATCGTCACGCCGAACCGCGATTGGCCCGGCTGGCCGGGTTAGCTGCGGGCGAGCACGATGATCGGGATGACCCGCTCAGTCTGCGCCGTGTAGCCCCGAAACTGCGGGTAGACCTCGCTCGCTGCCTCGTAGAGGCGCGCGCGCTCCGGCCCTTCCACGATCTCGGCGTGGGCCTGATAGGTCTCCGTCCCGGTTTCGACCGTCACCGTCGGGTTAGCGACGAGGTTGTGGAACCAGTCCGGGTGAGTCGGGGAGCCGCCCTTGCTGGCGACAATGACGTAGTGGCCGCCATCCTGGATGAAGGCGATGGGCGCGGTGCGGGGCTTGCCGCTCTTCGCGCCGGTGGTGGTGAGCAGGATGACCGGCATGCCGGGCAGCAGCTCGCTGGTGTCGCCTGCATTGGCGCGGAACGTGTCGATCACCTGTTGATTGAATGCCTTGCGGTCTTCCATGAGGAGTCGGTGGCTTTCACTTGTCGTGTCTGCGGCAGCGGCCGATCCGCTGTCGCTGGGTGCAGGGGCAGGGCAATACGGGGCGGCTCCCGCCAACCGCGAACTCAGGCTCTGCAGTAAGGCTGCCTCTTGCGGGTGCAACACACCGAGCAACGATGCGTGGAGCGCCACATCGTGCGTCCCGGTTGCCTCTCGCAGAAGCGCTTTGCCTTCCTCGGTCAGGGCCGCGCTGATGCCGCGCCGGTCCACAGGGCACGGGAGCCGGTGCACCAGCCCCCGTTGCTCCAGCCGCTCGATGGCGCGGGTCAGCCCACTGGGGCTGAGCCCGACCGCCACCGCCAGCCCGGTCATGCGCTGGGCGCAGCCGGGGTTGGCCAGCGCCCGCAGCAGGTCGTACTCGCTCAGGGGCAATTGGTGTGCGGCGCGCAGGCGTGTATCCAGATCGCGGCTGACCGTGAGGTAGAGCTGCCGCAGGCCGCACCAGACGGCAGGATCGCCGTCGTCCTCGTGCCCGCTAATGGTGACGTTTCGTGGTCCCTGCATACGGAGAGTAAAGCACATGATTGCTTGCGCACGCAAATATCGGGAAGGGAAACAGGCCGAGAGGGCGCGGCAGTTGCCGTGCCCTCTCGGTGTGGTGATGAATGGGCGGGAAACGGGCAGCGCTACGGCGTACCGTCCACTAGCTCAATTATGCGCCCGAACTGCTCCAGCGTTTGCGGCGTGCAGGCGTCCAGCCCGGCCACGAAGTGGGTGATGCCCAGCTCGCGGAAGCGAACGATGGTGGCGGCAATCTCCTCCGGCGTGCCCGTGATCGGATTGGGGCGGCGGCCGGTGGCGCCCGGCATGGTGATGTTGCCGCCGGCGGTGCGCACCAGGGTGCTCGGATCGCGGCCGACTTCGAGGCAGGCCGCGTCCAGCGCGGCCATCTGCTCCACGATCGCGTCCGGCGAGCCGTGCCAAACGGTGTTCCAGGCGTCGGCGTAGCGGGCGATGGTGCGCAACATGCGCGGGCCGTTGGAGCCAACCAGGATGGGGGCGCCGGTGGGGCGGGGGCCGCGCGGGCGGTTCACCGCGTCGTTCGCCTGGAAGTACTCGCCCTGATAATCGACGCGCCCCTCGCGCAGCAGCGGCGCGATGATCTCCACCGCCTCCTCGAAGCGGGTGACCCGGTGATCATAGGGGTAGCCGAAGGCGTCGTACTCCGGCTTATGCCAGCCGGCGCCGAGGCCGAGAATGGCGCGGCCTCCGCTGATGTCGTCGATGGTTTCCACCATCTTGGCGACCAGGGCGGGGTTGCGGAACCCGGTGCAGGCCACCAGCGAGCCGATGTTGATGCGCTCGGTGGCGGCGGCGAGGCCGCCCATCAGGGTGAAGCACTCCCAGACGCCGCGCTCGTCCGAGGTTCCGGGCATGGCGAACTGCGAGTTGGCTTCCGGCCGGAACACGAAGTGATCGACGATCCAGACCGCCTCGAACCCCACATCGTTGGCGACGCGCGTCATCTCCAGGATGTCGGCGAAGTGCGGGGTGCGCTCCCCGAAGGCGGATTCCTCCGCCATCGGCAGGATGGCGCCGAAGCTCATGCGGCGGGGGCTGGCCGGCCAGCGGCTGAAGCCATCCACTTGTACGGAATCGGGGGCGGGCATGGGCGGTTCTCCTGTCATCGGGTCAGCACGAATGAAGCTCCCGGCGCCGGAGCTTCGTCAGGGCATCGTGAGAGGATCGTACCGCGAACGGCGGGTTACTCGTAGGAGCGGTCGGCCCCGCGCGAGGTGGGCGGCTGGATGAGCCAGGCGCCGCCCAGCAGCACCAGCACCAGCCCGACGATGGCGCCGATGAGTTGCTTCCAGCCGAGGCCCACGCCGCCGCCGGTGAGGTGCAACTGGTCTGCGAAGACGGACGCGATGGTCACCGCCAGGCCCACTACCAGCATCAGGGCGGAGAGGATGCGAATTGTGGGGGATGGGGCGGTCTGGGGTTTCACGGGGTTCACCTGTGCGGCGTCCGGGGCTTGCGGAGCCCCACGTTCTCCGAGAGCAATGGCATGTGAAGGAATCTTCCTGAAAATCCGACTATACCATGGATTTTCGGCCACATAACGCCGAATTTCCGCGTGTTTCGCCATCCGCCGGGGTCAGGAGTATGGCAACAGGCCCTTGACGTATCATGAATGAACTTCGCCCGCTCGTAAGCGAACGGATGTGCTAAAATATCCCCGGTGTTTTGGCGCTTGCAGCAGGAGGAACGCGCATGTGTGGCCGATACGTGATCGAGGGGAACCCCGGCCTCTCCGAGCGCTTCCACCTGCGCCATGTGCCGCAGGATCTCTTCGCCGAGTTCACCACCTGGAATGCCGCGCCGACGCAGGTGCTGCCGGTGATCATCGAGGGGGAGGATGGCGGCCCGGAGCTGGTCCCCATGCAGTGGGGCCTGACCCCGCGCTGGAAGCCCGCGCCCGGCAAGCGCGCGGTGGCCCCGATCAACGCGCGGGCGGAGACCCTCTTCGAGAAGCCGATGTTCCGCAACCTGACGAAGGCGCGGCGCTGCATCGTGCCGGTCAGCGGCTTCTACGAGTGGCAGAAGGTGGGCAGCGGCAAGCAGCCCTTCTACATCACCGCTGAGGACGGCGAGGCGTGGGGGCTGGCCGGCCTGTACGACCTGACGCACGACAACGAGGACGCTGCGGGCTCATTCACCATCATCACCACCGGGGCGAACGACGCGATGTCCAGCCTGCACGAGCGCATGCCGGTCATTCTGGAGCGGGACGCCGAGCAGGACTGGCTGGCGCCGGACATGACCGATCCCGGCGAGATCGAGCAGTACCTACGCCCCTACGATGACGACGCGATGCGCATCTACCCGGTCAGCACGGCGGTGAACAACACCCGCCACAACGGGCCGGACCTGATTACGGAGCAGGAGTAGCCGCCGGGACCGGCGTGGCGGCGAGTTGCTCCAGCGTCGTCTCCAGACCGCTGTCGCAGTTCGCGCCGGGCTCCGGACCGTTGCCGGCGTAGCGGGTGATGAACTCCTGCAGCCGGGGATCGTCCGCGTTCTCCAGCCGCAACTGCGCGCCCCAGGCGGAGGCCACGATGGGGTCATCGAGGTCCGGGTAGGGGCTGACCAGCACCGAGCGAGTCTTCGCCAGTTGCTTCAGCTCCTTGACGTCGGCCTTGTCCAGATCGGGCTGGTAGGTGATCCAGACGGCGCCGTGCTCCTGCGAGTGCACGGCGTTTTCGTTACGGATTGGCGCGTTGTAGTAGCCGCATTTCTGCCAGGCGTTGGCGTGTGGCCCGCCCGCCGGGGGATTCTGCGGGTAGTCCACCGTGCCATCGGTGTGATCGGCGGAGGCGACGTCGAACGTCTCCAGACCAGCGATGGGCGTGGCTTCCGCCACTCCGGGGTCGAAGAGATCGGTCGAGACATCCGGCGCCGGCGTGCTGGCCTCCTGCGCCGCAGCCATTCCCAGCGAGAGGGCAACGCCCAAAGCAGCGACAAGGAACGGGGCGCGTCGGCGCGTCATGCGAAAACCTCCGGTACTCAGCCAGACAGGTGCTGGATCACGGCGACCCAGGCAACCAGCTGCGCCGCGAACGCCGCGCCCAGCGCGAAGCGGGCGGCGAAGCGGTCAATGGGGTGCAGGAACCATGATACGGCCAGAAACATGATGGTCAGGAACAGGGACATCAGCGGCAGCCGCCAGAGGACGCCCGGCGCGCCCCACAGGCTGGGGTTGCCGGCGGCGTCCAGCCGCAGCACGATGTCTGGTGGCAGGGACCCAAGGCGCACCCCGAGCACCAGCGCCATCACCAGCACGCTCAGCAGATTGACGCCCAGCAGCAGCAACGCCAGCGGGTCCGCGACCAGCGCCGCGTTCGTGACCGCGCGCGGCGCCCCGATGGAGACGCGCATGTTCGGCACGCGCGGCGTGCGCGCCGCCTTGCGGCCGGGGGCCTCTCCGCCGGTCTGCCGCGTGGCGCGG
>JASGGF010000385.1:0-5061 GCA_047605145.1 Thermomicrobiales bacterium
TTCGCGCCGCATCTTGCTCGGCGCGGAGTGCGATGTCCGGGCTGGCCTCTGCCGCCTCTCGCAACATCTGCATGACGTTCTGCGGGTGGTCGAGGAAGTCGCTCAACTCCATCCACGCCCACGCCTCCAGCTTGTCGGCCCGGACCATCGGGGCGCCGCACGCACCGTCCAGCGAACCCCGCGAACCGCAGCGGTAGTAGACGTACTGCTTGCACTTCTCCACGATCATCGGCCTGCCGCACACCGCGCAGCGCACCACGCCCCGCAGGAGCCGTGGCTCCCGCTCGTTCCGCGTCTGCGCGCCCGTGTTGCTCGCCAGCCGCGCCTGCACCGTCGCCCACAATTCCGGGGTCACGATGGCCGGGGTCACACCATCCGGCAGCTTGATCCGCTGCTCATACGGCAGCAACACGGCACGGCGCGAACGCTGCTTCGGCAGCTTGGCGGTCTTGAACCGAAAGGCCGTTGCATCGCCCTTGTACGTCTCGTCGCGCAGGATGCGGTGCAGACCCGATGTCCACCACTTGCCAGAGCATCCAGCCACGCGAGCGCCCGGAGCCGGGATGCTTTCGGCATTCAGGCGGCGAGCGATCTCCCGGATCGGCACGCCTTCGGCGCACCACTCGTAGATACGCCGCACCGTTGCCGCCTCGTCATCGCGGATCGTCCGAATGCCCTGCTTACGATCCTTCACGTATCCGTAAAGGTCGAGGCCACTGGCAGGCACGCGCCCTTGCTCCGCCATCGTTCGCTTGCCCCGCATCGTCCGCTCACGGATCTTCTCCCGCTCAACTTCGTCCGCGTATCCGGTCACTTCCTCCAGCAGTTCTTCTCCCGGAGTCTTGCCGAGCGGCTTGGTCACACGCTCCAGTGTCACGCCGTAGTATTCGCACTCTGACCGCACGACGCCTCGGTGATGCCGGTGGCGGGAGAGCCGGTCTGATTCGTAGAAAATCACCGCGTCGATCTCGCCAGCCTTCACCGCTTCCCGGATGCGCGTCAGCTTCGGGCGGTCGTACAACTCGGCTCCGGTGTGCTGCTCCAACATCACCAGCGACTCGACGATCTCAAAGCCATTCTCGGCGGCGTACTCGCGGCACCCCTTCTCCTGTGACTGGAGCGAGGTGCCCTCCCTCTCCTGCTTGTCTGTGCTCACCCGGCAGTAGATCGCCGCCCGCTTGCTCATTTCTGCTCCCCCAGATAGTCGAGCAGATCGTCCACCGTGAGACCCAACCTCTGCCCTCGTCGCAACAGTTCGACGGCGTACCGTGGACCCTCGTTTTGGAACGCCAGAGCTAGCTGTATCTGGTTCACAATGCGGTCTCCCAGATAGCCGAACGGCTCAGTCACGGAAACAACTGCGCCGCCATGCTGTTCGACGCGATTCATCAGGACGGCGAGGTCAATCTGGTGGCGAGAAAGCCGGTCCGTCGCGTGCACAATCAGCACGTCAGCCGTGCCAGACGCGATGAGGTCGAGCGCCTGCTCCAAGCCAGCGCGAGCGAGGAGGTTGACATTCGGAGCGACCTCGCTGATTTCGCCGACCACCTCGTAGCCCTGCTTGGCGGCGTAGTCGCGGCACGACTGCTCCTGCGCTGCCAGCGACGAATTCCCCTCTTGACCCTCGGTACTGACACGGCAGTAAATTGCGGCCCTCTTGCTCATTCCTGTTCCCCTTCAATCTCGATCAGGTCGTCCAGCCCGCAGCCGAACTCCCGCTCCAGCCGGAGCAACGTCTCGACTGTCGCCACCTTCTGCTGGCTCTCCAACAGCGAGAGGTGCTGGCGGGTCGTCCCGATCCGCCGCGCCAACTCCGCCTGCGAGATCCCCAGCGCCTCGCGATGCTCCTTGATCCGGTTCCGCCAGACTGGAGCCGACTCACTCACTGCTCACCTCCGAATAACCCGGTCTGCACTGGAAGGTATGAGAGGAACGGTATAGAAAGCGCCAGCACTCACCGCTCACCCCCGAACAACCCGGTCTGCACTGGCTTGATCGGCTCCAATGCCGCCAGCGCCGCGTCTAGCTCCATGACCTCGACGCCCAACGTCGCCCGCAGCAGATCAGCGACGTGCGCCCGGTGACAGCCGCGCGTCGTGGCGCACTGGCACATCAGGATCACGGAGGACTCGGCCAGCAACGCGGCCACCACTGCAATGCCGGACTCGGGATCGGCGAGCCGGATGCCCTCGCCTCGGTAGTCGGCGTTGCCGAAGGCGGGGAGGTGCAGATAGCTCGCGCCCAGCAGCGCCCGGAGCCGCGCGCCAGACCACTCCGGCTTGCGGGATCGCGGGCTGTACCGGATGTCCACCAGACGCGCTGAGAGCCGCGCGCAGGCGGCTCCCAACTCACTCGGTTTCCGGCCCGCGTAACCGACCAAATAGACTCGGTGCTCGATCACTCTCCGCTCACCCCCATCGTCACCGCGTCGATCAGTTCGCCCCGCAGCATCGCCACGAAGCGGTCGATCAGCGGCTCCACCACGTCGGCGTCGTCGGTGTCCAGCCGCGCCAGCGCCGCCGTCACCAGCGGGCCAGCGGCTACCTCCACCACGGAGGCGCATGTCACGTCCAGAACCTGCTCGCTCGTCATCGCTCTGTCTCCTTGGGGGCCGGTCGCCCGGCCCCGCACCCTCGCGCTTACGCCTGCGCCTGCTTCGCCATCAGCCCGTGCATCGCCATCCAGCGGGCCTTGTGCTTGCAGAGGCCGTCCCAGTTCGACGCCGCGCAGGAGCACGTCAGTTCTCCATCCTTCAGCGCCAACTGGTAGCCCATCCCCGGCTTCGTGCCGCTGCTGGCGACCCACTGGCCGGTGACGTTGATGACGACGACTTGCACGCCCTCCTTGTCCGCCCGCTCCAGCGCCTTCTGCCATCGCTCCGGCGCCTGCCCGATCAGTTCGGCTGCGGCTTCGGTGGTCATCGCTCTCGCTCCCTCACTCGTATCTCGCATCTCATTTGATCTGATGTCATTCTAGCGTATGACTCTCTCTATGTCAATAATTTGCACACTTATTGCGCGAAAAGAAAGCTCTCTGAATGCAGATGCTTCGCTTATTGAACTGACAGAGGGCCGGGAGCCGGGAGCCGGAGAGCACCGCACACGCGCACCCCCCGGCTCCGGCGTGGCCCGCTATTCGGCGAGGTGCGCTTGCTGGGCGACGGCTTCAGCCCGGCTGGCCCGCTTGATCGCCTCGTCACGCTCGGCGTCGGCAAGCTGTTGGCGGGTCTGGGACAGTTTCCCCCGCCACCACTCCAACTCCCCGGCAAAGCGACCCTCCGCACGCTCGGCGTCTTGGATCGCTTCGCGCTGGGCGTACTCTTGGCTGTCCACCGCGCGCAGCGTGGCCTCCAGACCGGCAAGCTCGTCCCGCTTGGCGGTGATGCGCGCGACCAGCGATTCGCGGTCGGCGGCGGTTGCGGCCTCGACTTGCTCCGCCTCGACGCGGGCAACCTTGGCCTGCGCCTCAGCCAGCCCGATCTCACAGAGCCGGATGCGGCGTGTAGCGATCTCAATCTCCAGCGCCAGCTTGCGCTTGGCTGGCTCGTAGTCCATGCCCGGCTGGTACGGCGATGGCACCAGCTTTGTCTTGACCAACTCCCACTGCGCGTCTAGTGCGGCCACCTCGGCAGTGAGCCGCGCCTGCTCTGCATCACGCAGGACCGCAGAGGCGGCCTCAGAGGCGGCGGAGGTGGGTTCTTGGGTGTCCGTAGCCATTTCAGTCCTTTCGCCCCGTGGCGGGGCACAGAATGCGCTCAGGGAGCACGTTTCGTTGCGAATTACCGTGGCTGCACGTCCCAGTGCGCTACTCATACCCTTGGCGTGCATCAACGCGGCCATTTCTTGACGTCATGACGGCTTGACAGCGGCGCACCTTGATACGTCTTGGGCTGGTACAGCGGCCCGGAATCGAACGTCATAGCGGCTGAACACCGCACTAGCGTTCCTCGCCTGCCGCCATCGGCATGCGGTCGCTGTCATAGTCGGGCGGATCGGGCGGGAAACTCGTTTTTACGCCCTGCTCAATCGGCGCCCAGTTCTGGTGCGTCTCTCGCGCCGCATCGGGCGTCGGGATGAGCTTCGTCGCCAGCCTCGCGTTGTTCGCTCGCCGGTTGGCCCGCTGCCGTCGCCAGAGCGCCGCCCGTGCTTCTTCGTCGTCCATGCTGGTTACTCCTCGATCAATCGACCGCGCCGGTCGAACTTCAGCGGCTCGTCGTCATCCCCGGCTGCCTCGGGCGGCTCTCCCCGGAGCCAGCTTCCGAACTGGCGGCTGGTGGCGCTCTGCTTGTCTGCCGACAGGGTGACCGCTACGCCGCCCTGCTTGCTCTCCTTGGCGTCCCGGATACGCTGGTTCATGGTCTTGGCTTCGGACATCGCTGACTCCTTTCCCCTGCGCTTGGCGCTAGAGGCACTGGCAATTGCGGCAGTCGGGCAGAACTGCGTACAGCGTGTCGTAGGCCACCTCGTAAGCAGCCTCAGTGCCGAGCACTGGCTCCGGTTTCCGGGAGTTGCCGACAAGCGACACCATGCGGCGGCGGAATCCTTGCCCACGATTCCCATAGCCGTACCAGTGGTCATTGGCGCAGAAGGTGGGCTTGGCGGGATCGTCCGTCACGGCCTGCATCTCAACCAGCAGTGCAGCCAAGCGCAGCTCACAGGCGATCAGATCGTCCCAAGTGGGGATGACGGTGACTGCTGACATATCGGCTCCTTGCTGAACAACGGCAACTGAACACGGGGAAGGGCGGAGCGGGTCGGCCCCCGGCAGCGCGGGGCAGTCATTGCCGGGCCAGCTTGCAGAACGCGGCGCGTCCACTCGCTGCCGGAATACAGTGGCCGGAAAAACGGCAGCCTTCGCAGAGGGTGGGGCGCTCAGGCTCGGGCTTCGGTGTGGGGATGGTGACAGTTACCGGCGGGCGGCACGCTGCTCTGGCATCCTGCTCTGGCAGCGAATCCTTCGAATGGTTCGAATCATACGAATGGGGGGCGTCTGAAGAATCACCCCGTGGGAGGGCTGAAACCCCCGAATCCTTCGAATGGTTCGAATCATACGAATGGGTAG
>JASGGF010000386.1:0-5035 GCA_047605145.1 Thermomicrobiales bacterium
CGGCGCCTTGAACCAGTAGCTGGTGCCTTCACGAGACGTCGCGGCGTTCAGCACTCCGCCAACGCCCTCGATCTCGGCGGAAATCTGCTTCGGGTCCGGGCGGCGCTCGGTGCCTTTGAACAGCATGTGTTCCAGAAAGTGAGACACCCCAGCCACGGGCGCCGGCTCGTAGCGGGAGCCAACCGAGTACGACATGATGAGCGTGCCGCTCTTGACGCCGCTCATGGGGCCGGTCACGACCCGGACGCCGTTGGGGAGAATCGTCTTGTGGTAGGGGTACTCGTCGTAGGATGGCAAAATCAGATCGGCAGCAGGTGCGGACAAGCAGAGTCTCCTGAACCCGCGCGGGGCAACCCGCGAATGTATGACAAAACGGCCACCGTCAACCCGGACGATGCTTCAGCAACGGCACGTTGGCCGACGGTTACCGTAAAGTGTACGCGGAGTGTGACACGGGCGCGGTTGCCCGGGTGTGGGGAGGGATTCGGATGGAGCCAGTTGTCGCCAAGATCACCGAGCAGTTTAAGGTGGTGCACGAGAGCCTGCGCGACGAAGTGCGCGGGATGGACGAGGCAAGCCTAAACTGGAAGCCGGCCCCGGACACCAACTCCATTGCGGTGCTAGTCACGCATACGCTCGGCTCTGAGGCCGAGGTCTACCGCATTGCCGCCAACGTCCCCAGCGACCGGGACCGCGAGTCGGAGTTCCACGTTGCCCGGGACGCGGCATCGCTGCTGGCGGCGCTCGACTCCGCCGACGCGCTGATCGACGACCTGTCGGCGCAGATTACCGCCGCAGATCTGGAAGCCAGCCGCCCCCGCCGCAACAACGCGCCGGAAACGGGATTGCACTGGCTGGTCACGAACTATGGCCACGCGCGAGAGCATCTGGCGCACATCCAGTTGACGAAGCAACTGCTGGCCGCCAAATCCTGATAAAATTAGTCAGATATTGCGCGACTGGCGTGGCCGGCTGCTGCGATGAAAGGAGAACCGATGTCCGCCGCTGTAGAACTTGATCTGATCGATCGCTTGCGGGCCGAGCGCGTCAGCTCGCTGGACGAACTCTACGAAATCAACGGCCTCCCGCACGAGTCGATCGTCAACAAGCACACCAGCTACCTGACACCGCTGCTGGAGGACTTCATCACTTCGGCGCCGTTCTTCCTCATCGCCACCTCCGACGGCGAAGGGAACTGCGATGTGTCGCCGAAGGGCGACCCGCCGGGCGTGGTGCGCATCCTCGGCCCGCGCACGCTGGTGATCCCGGACCGCCCGGGCAACCGGCGGGTGGACGGCCACCGCAACGTGCTGGAGAATCCCCACATCGGCCTCATCTTCATCATCCCCAATGTCGACGAAACGGTGCGCGTCAACGGCCGCGCCTTCGTCACCGCCGACACCGAGCTGCTGCAAAGCATGGCGGTGAAGGGCAAGGCGCCGAAGCTGGGCGTGGTCGTGGAGATCGACGAGGTCTACATGCACTGCGCGCGGGCCTTCCTGCGCTCCGGCATGTGGAAGCCGGACACCTGGCCCGACCCGGACGCCATCCCCACCCTCGCCGCCATCTGGTGCGAGCAGAAAGACCTGCCACCCCCGGACGAAACGCAGGGCAAGCGGCAAGAGGAGTACCGGCAGACGCTGTACTAATTCCGAATCTGCAAACACAGGCACGCACGGGGCCGGCGCATGCGCCGGCCCCGTAGTGTTTTGCGGCCAGCTCGCGGCGGGCACACACGCCTCCCGCCCATGAACTGCGGGCCAGACAGCGGGTTGTCAATCGGGTAAACTCATCGCTCCGGTTTGATCTCGTCTTCGTCGTGGCGCCACAGGTACGCTCCGGAGTGCTTCGCCGTGTGTGACGACCAGCGCGCGGATCAGGATGACGCTCCTATCGAGGGCGGTGACGACGCCCGCTCATTCCTGTTGCCTCCTGCCTGGCACGACGAGCAGAAAGAACGCGTGCTCGGCGACCTGGCGGCGCGAGCCTCCCTGCCAGCCACGGCGCCCTCGCCACTCTCCGCTGAGCGCTCGCGGATACAGCGAGCGATCTCGCGAGTCTTGCCCCAACAGCGGCTGGCCGAGCTTGCCGCTGTTGGCGGCGGCGCTCCTCCTACAGGCGCGACCCCAACAGATGCGGGAACAGCGCCACAGGAACCGCAGCCCGGAGGCTCCGGCCCTTCCTTGCGTGGTCAGCTTTTCAGCCTGGTGAGCCTCGCGGTGACGGCGATCCTCGTCATTGCCGCAGCGGCGCCCGTGCTCGGTCTCATCTACTCGCTACGCCCGGAGTGGCGGCCAGAAGGCCCTCCACCGGTGCGCGCGGCAACGCTTTCCAACGCGGTGGTCGAAGAGCGCGGCCTCACCTGCCCGGATACGGAGCGCCAGACGTGCATTCGCATTGGCTACGACGTGGAGTTTGAAGGCTTTCAGCGCGACCAGGTCATGGTCGCCTGGGCCGCCTTCGATCCGGAGACACTTGCCCGGGTGGATCTGGACGTGACCGGAGCCCCGCCGCCTGGCCAGGACAAGCTCTACTCCTACGTCGTCGCGCAGGCCGCATCAGACCGGGCCAGCCATTTTGTCGATGTCCCGGTGCCACGGAAGGGCCGCTGCATCTTCGTGCGCCTTTCGCTCGTCGATTTCGAGGCGGAAAGCACGGGGCTCTCGCTGGAGCCCGATCCGGCGGCAACGCCAGCCCCCGACCTGGCGGGCCAGCTCGTCGCAGCAGTGCCGCCGCGCGTTACGCCAACGCCCGCGCCGTGGCCGACCCGCCTGGATGTCGTGGATACCCCGCCATTTCATACGCACGACCCGCAGAAATCGTGTGATGGGAGCGACTGATGACCCGCCATCGACCAGTGTTCGACTCTGTCACGACGCTTTTTGATCGATCCAGGAACCGGGCAGCGAGGCGGCAACGACCCCTGCAGGGCCGAGTGCGTCATGGAACGTGCCTGGCGCTGGCTGGGGTGCTGGCTGTCACCACGACGGCGTCGTTCATGTCGCCTGCCCGCGCGACGTCTCCTGCAAGCTGCCAGACTCCTGCCCCGGCGGCGGAGGCAATCGCCCCGTGGAGTTCGCTGACCGCCGGGACGCCGGAGGGATCCCAGTTAGCGCTCCTGGCGGCGGGAGAAGCGCAGAAGATGCCGGGAACAGTGGGAACGGTCCAACTCAGCCGGCTTCAGATTCCCGCCGACTACAAGACCGACAGCCTGCGTGCCACTGGACCGATCCTGTTTTATGTGGAATCAGGGTCCATCCTGGTCTTCATCAATGGCGAGGAGCACCAGGTCGCTGCAGGAAACTCCGCGCTTGTGGACGAGTTCAAGGAGTACGCGGTCGAACAGGCGGGGAACGAACCCGCCGTGGTCTTGCGGTTGGGCGTGATGCCTGAAAACAGTAGCGTGCAGGAGATCGCCATCTTCCAGCCCCTGGCGGACACTGAGGATGCGACCAGGCCGGCGGTGGCGATGGAAGTGGAGTATCTGGTTCTCGGGCAATCCATCGACCTTCCTCAAGCGCCAGCCACACTTCTGGTCGGATGCCTGAACGTTTCGGCGGCGGCAGGGCAGGAAAATGATGTCGTCCATCGCGGCGTGGTCGGCTTCTACGTGCAGGAAGGAGCGATGCGGGTCTACGCCATCGGCGAGTTACCCACGAGCGGCTGCACCATCGTGGCGCCCGGAGCCGCGCACATGCTGAACACGAGCGGGGACGCCACGGCCCTGCTCTTCGCCGTGCTCCCGGCGGGAGTCCCGATCTGGGCAGAGGGAATCACCCCACGGGAAGATGATGAGTGGCGGGCCCGCTATCAACTTGATTGCGGCAATTACGGCCGCTCGGCATGAGCGCACCGCCCATTCGCCGCTCGCCT
Organism: Thermomicrobiales bacterium; assembly: GCA_047605145.1. Lineage (GTDB taxonomy): Bacteria > Chloroflexota > Chloroflexia > Thermomicrobiales > UBA6265 > JACCXM01. The sequence goes on from JASGGF010000386.1 coordinate 3,874, forward strand.
CGACTCGCTTCCACGCTTGTGACATTCCTGCTCGTGGCGTTGCTGTTGCCGATGGTGACCCGCGCGCAACTGGCCGCCGGCGATCAGGAGCGCGCGGAACTCGGCGTCGTGCAGATTGCCTTCTGGGCGGTTGGTCAAGGGATAAGTGCCGGGAAGGAGGCGACATGGAAAAGCGGAAGCGGAACACTCATCACCGCCGACGGCCTCATTCTCACGAACTACCATGTCATTGATGCCGCCGGATTGCCCGACGCGCTGGAAGCCCTGCTCATCGAATCTACGAGCCAGAGCAATGCGCTTGATCTCACCCCGGCCACGAACGAAGACGGCGAAATGTTGTACCGCATTCTGACCAACGACCGAAACGACAATATTCAAGCTTCGTACACTGCCCGCGTTGTCGCCACCGATGAAGCCCGTGATCTGGCCGTTCTGGAGGTCGTTGGCGACGCGTTTGGCGCGCCGCTCGGGACATTGCCACTTCCCATCGAGCCGGTGCCGCTGGGCGACTCGAATCTCGTGCAACGAGCCGACCCGGTGTACATCTTCGGATACCCCGGCGGGGCGGGCCTGAGCTACAGCGATGGCAACATCAGCAGCATCGCGACCGAACCGGGCATCGTCGGCCGCGCATGGCTGCACTTCGACGCCCTGGTGGAGCCCGGGAGTAGCGGCGGCGCCGCGCTAGATGGCGCCGGACGCCTCATTGGCGTCCCAACATCGGTCGTCAGGTCCGGTTGCGCAAACGATCCCACCACCGAGCAAAATGAGTGCGTCGAAAGCCTGGCGGCTTTTGGCCGCCTCAGGCCCATCAACCTGTTCCGCCCGCTCCTGCGGCAACTGGCGCCGGAGTTTCTGGAAGAATCCGACGCCGCGCGCCTGGCCCCGGAGGTGAAGCCGGAAGATGCCCAGCAGGCCGCAGACAGCGAGCCGACCGCCACCGTGCCCCCGGCCCCAACGCCCACGCCTGAGCCAGAACCAACTGCCCTCCCGGAGCCAACCGCTACTCCACGACCAACGGCAACGCCCCGGCCAACGGCTACCCCCCGACCTACGCCAACCCCGCGCCCTGCTCCGACGCCCGTGCCGTACACGGTCCCGGACTCCGTCTTTTTCCCGGAGTCGATTCCTGTGCCGCACGCCGCGTGTTTCCGCATTGAAG
>JASGGF010000387.1:0-5021 GCA_047605145.1 Thermomicrobiales bacterium
CCAAGATCCTTGCCACGTCGCTCACGGTCGGCTCCGGCGGGTCCGGCGGCATCTTCGGGCCCGGCATGGTGATCGGCGGCTTCGTGGGCGCGGCGTTCTGGCGGCTGGGGCACGGCGTGCTGCCGGGTCTGCCGGCCAGCCCAGCCCCCTTCGTCATCGTCGGCATGATCGCGCTCTTTGGCGGCATCGCCCACGCGCCGCTGGCGATGCTCCTGATGGTGGGGGAGATGACCGGTAACCTCTCGCTGCTGGCCCCGGCGATGATCGCGGTGGCGCTGGCCACGGCGCTGGTCGGCGACAACACCATCTACAAGAGCCAGTTGCCAGACCGGGGCAGCGCCCCCGCCCACCGGGTGCGCCTCAGCTTTCCGCTGCTCTCCTCACTGCGCGTGCGCGACGCCATGACCGCGCTGCCCGTGGCGGCGAACGGGCACGTGGGGTCAGCTGGGTTGGCTGACTTCGTAACGGGTGACGCGTCGCTCAGCCTCTCCCCCGACGTGACGCTGGATGACGCGCTGGAGCAGATCACCGCCGCTGACGCCAGCACGGCGGTGGTGCTGGAGCGCGGCCTGCCGGTGGGGCAGGTGGCGACCCGCGATATCGTGGCCGCCTACAAGCTGGCGCTGGCGCGCGGTGTGCGCCGCACGCGGCGGCTGGGCGCCGAAAGCACACTGCTAGAGGCGACGGTAGACGCTGCGTCGCCGCTGGCCGGGCAAACCCTGCGGGAGATCGCGTTCCCGGCCGGGGCGCTGGTGGTCTCCGTCACTCGCGACGACGGAACCGTCTTTCCGCGCGGCGACACCGCTCTGCTCCCCGGCGACCGCCTGATGCTGGTGACCGACGCCCGCAGCGAACACGCTGTGCGCGCGTTTCTGGAGGCGCAGGCGGCGGGCTGACCCCGCGCTGCCTGCGCGGGGTCAGGCGAGGCGGCAGCAGATGCCGTTGGTGGAGTAGGCCGCGGGGCCGCCCTCCCGGATGCAAATGGTGTACGGCGCGCTGCACTGTCCGTAGCCGGAACACTGGTTCGCGCCGCCGGACTTGTTGCAGATCAACGTCCCGGTCGGAACCACCCCACTGGCGCCAGCCGGGCCAGTCGGCCCCGTTGGGCCGATGTCGCCGGTCGCGCCGGTCGCGCCCGTGGGGCCGGTCTCGCCGACCGCGCCAAGGGGCCCGGCGGGGCCAACCGGGCCGGTGGGGCCTGGCTCGGCGCTGCCAGACCCGGCAGGGCCAGTGGGGCCAGTAGGGCCAACGGGGCCGGCCGCGCTGGTGGGTTGCGCCCGCGGCTTCTTGCGTTTCTTGCTCTCCGTCCCGGCCCGCTTGCGCTTCCGCGTTGACCCGGCCTTGCCGGCCTCCGCCGCCTGCACCCCCAACCCCGCCAGTACCGCGACGGTGGTGATGCCCAGCGAGCTGAGCACCGTGCGGCGACCTTCGCTGATCGCCGGCGTCGTCAGCGTCCGGGTGGCGGCGTCGTGTGCCGGGGTGGCGCCGCTGCCGGCGCGCGCGGCAAGGTCATTGAATCGTGCGTCGTCCATCAGCGTCTTTCTGGCGCCCGGCTGGCGCCGGGTCGCGTGCGTCGATCATCTGGCCCAAGTGTGACCGTCGCCAGCGGTGACATCGTCTATCGAAAGTCATATTTGCGGCTGCGAATTCCGCGTGGGTGGCGGCCCAGTGGCGCGCCCGGTCTGGTACCGTCTCCGGTATCGTGGGATCTCCGGCGGCAGCGCGAAAGGATCGCTCATGAAGGTCAATCTCGTATGACCGAGGACCGCTACGCCGCCGCGCTCGATGCCTGCGTGGAGACCGCCCGGTGCACGCTGGCGCGGGTGGATGGGTTTCCGTACTGGACGGCACAGGGGCGCTGGCTGACCGAGGAGCGCGGCCGCTGGACGGGCGGCCACTGGCTCGGCATCATCTGGATGGCCTACCTGCGCACCGGCGATCCGGCCCTGCTGGAGGCCGCCTACGCGTGGTCCCGGCGGCTCGCGCCGCGCCAGCACGACACCACCACCCACGACATCGGCTTCCTCTTTTACCCCAGCTTCGTGCGCGGCTACCGCATCACCGGCGATCCGTATTTCCGCGACGCCGCGCTCACCGCTGCTGCCTCGCTGGCGACGCGCTTCAACCCCGCCGGCGGTTACCTGCAGGCATGGGACGATGCCGGCAAGCCGGAGAACCGGGGCCGTACCATCATCGACACCGCCATGAACCTCCCCTTCCTCCTCTGGGCAGCGGACGAGGCGGACGAGCCGCGCTACCGCGAGATCGCCCTGCGCGTGGCCGACACCACGGCGGCGCACCATGTCCGCCCGGATGGCTCCACCTTCCACGTCGTCGATTTCGATTCGGAGACTGGCGCCGCCACCCGCTATGGCACGCATCAGGGGTTGCACGATACGTCGCACTGGGCGCGCGGGCAGGCGTGGGCCATCTACGGCTTTTCCGTAATCGCTCGCATGAGCGGCGAGGAGCGCTTCCGGGAGGTGGCTGAGCGGGCGGCGGAGAGCTTCCTCGCGGCAGTGGCGCGGGAGCCGGGGCGCGCCCCGGCGTGGGACTTCGCGGACCCGGACCCCGCTCGCCCGCGCGATGCTTCCGCCGGGGCCATTGCGGCGGATGGCCTGCTCGATCTGGACACGCCAGAGCGCGCCGCACAGGGCCGGGCGCTGCTGGATACCCTGCTGGCCGCCTGCGTGCCCGCGCCCGGCAGCGACGACGAAGGCCTGCTCCTGCACCAGACGGGCGATCTGCCGCACGGCAACGCCATCGATGTCTCGCTGATTTACGGCGATCATTACTTCATGGAAACGCTGTTCCGGCTGACTGATCCGGCCGCCAGCGTGGCGCTGGTCTGAGATGATGGATAGCGGCGCGCGTTGCCGTCTGCTTCACGGTGACATCCCGCCCTGGCCCCACCGTGATGTCCTGAGCCCGCAGGCGCAGGATCTTGGCCCAGCCTCGAACCTGAGAGGATGTCCCGGTGACACGGCCCGCATTCGCCCAGGAGTCCGACGGTGGAGCGCGGCCGCCTCGCGACCGCATCAAGGCTGGGCCGGCAAGTCACTGCGGGCACGGTCGTGGGCCGAGATCCTTCGCCTGCGGGCTCAGGATGACACATGAGCATGGACAACCGAAGTCTGGAGGGAAGGGCGCATGCCGCAGGCCGTCATTTTCGATATGGATGGAATCTCACCGATTCGGAGCCGCTCTGGCGCATCGCCTCCAAGGAGGTGCTGAATGGGCTGGGCGTGCCGCTGACACAGGAGGACGTGGTCGCCACCACCGGCCTGCGCACCGATGAGTTGGTGGAAACGTGGCATCGCACCTACGGCTGGGAGGACCCGCCGCGCAAGGTGGTGGAGGCCATGATCGAGGCGCGCGTGATGGACCTGATCCGCGAGCGCTCCGAGCCGAACCCCGGCGTGCCGGAAGCGCTGGCCGCGCTGGCCGCGGCGGGTTACCCGCTGGGCATCGCCTCATCCTCCGCCAGCGAGGTGATCCGCGTCGTGGTGGAAACACTGGGCATCGCAGACTACTTCAGCGTCATCCAGTCCGCCGAGCATGAGCCGTTCGGCAAGCCGCACCCCGGCGTCTACATCGAGGCGGCGCGCGCCATGGGCGTGCCGGCGCTCGAATGCGTCGCCTTCGAGGATTCGCCAAACGGCGTCGTCGCGGCGCTGGCGGCTCGCATGAAGGTGGTGGCGGTCCCCGACCCGGCGCTGGTGGATGACCGCCGCTACCTCGCCGCCAATCTTGTCCTCCCCTCGCTGACCGCGTTCCGCCCGGAGATGCTTGAAGCGCTGGCGTAGCGCCGCGCGCTCCACCGCGCCGCAAACCCCGTACCCGGTACGGAAGCCATCGCCGTCACCCGGCCGCAGACTGCGTCTCAGTGCAACGGCACGACGCAGGACACGGACGGGAGGCGGCGATGGTGCTTGATGACGACCGGATCAATTGGCCTCACGCGATGTACTGGGGTGTGTCAGCGTGGGCGTCGGCGTGGCTGGTGGCGTGGGTGGATGCCCGCGTGCCGGTGACGATGGCCCCGCTCGTGATGATCTCGCCGCTGCTGATGGTCTTCGCCGCCGGGGTGTACGAGCGCGAATCGTGGTGGGTGCGGGCCTCGCTCCTCTCCCTCGCGCCGTTCGCCGCGTTGCTGGTGTACACGGTGTTGCACTCGCTCGCGACCGGCAACGAGCTCGGTGGCGATGCCATGGGGCTGGGCATTCTTATTCTTTTGGTGGCCGGCCCGTTGGCGCTGGCGCTGGGCGCGCTGGCGGTGCTGTTCTCGGCGGCGCTGGGCGTGCACGTGGGCCAGCGTGCGGCAGGCGGCCGCGCATGAGCGGCGAGCAGAAGGTTGGCGCCAGCATCCTGCTGGCACTGCTGGTCTGGGGCATCGGGCTTGCCTCCGCCTTCGTCGCGACCCACGTGCCCCGAGGCGACGAGCACTACGGACTGACGATCATCCCGCCCGCGCTGGCCGTGTTCCTCATCGGGGTGTGGGCGGCAAACCACTGGTGGACGCGCGGCGCGCTGCTCATCGCTGTTCCCCCGGTGGTGTACCTGGTGTTCCTGTTCAGGTGCGCGCTCGCATTGCAGGAAAGCGCGCCCGGCGCGTTCGCCCGGGGCATAGCCGGGATTTTGGTGCTCGGCATCTGCGCGATGGTGGCCACTGTCGCGGCCGTGGTGGTGGCGGCGCTGGGTGTCTGGTTTGGGAGGCGGGTGCGATGACTGATCGCGTTTGGGTCCGGCTGCTAGGGCTCGTGGCGGTGGTCTGGGTCGTTGCCGTGGCCGCCTTTGCGGTCGCGACTCGGCTCACTGAAGACATTTTCGTCGGCCTCGGGTACATCCCGCCGCTGCTGGCAGTGTTCATGATTGGGGTGCGTGAGGCGGATCACCGGTGGACCCGGGCCGCGTCACTGATCCCCGCGCCACTGGCGGCGGGGATGCTGTGGCTGGCTGGCGAGGCGCTGGTAGCGCCAGTGCGCGTATCCACCGGCTACAACGCGGCGCTGTGGATCATC
>JASGGF010000388.1:0-5016 GCA_047605145.1 Thermomicrobiales bacterium
CCGCCCGACCCTCTTGCTCGTCGATGGCTTCGGCCTCATCTTCCGCGCCTACTACGCCATCAAGAACGAGGTCTCCACCTCGAAGGGCGAGACGGTCAACGCCGTCTTCGGCTTCGCCTCCATGCTGCTGGACGTGCTCAACCGCGAGCGGCCCGACCACGCCATCATCGCCCTTGAAGGGGGCCGCACCTTCCGCGAGGAAGAGTTCGCCGACTACAAGGCGAACCGGGGCGCCATGCCCGAGGACCTGCGTCCCCAGATCGCGCGGGTGCGCCAGCTTATCGAGGCGCTGAACATCCCCATCGAGGAGCGGCAGGGCTACGAGGCGGACGATGTCATCGGCTCCATCTCCGCCATCTGCCGCGATAGTGGCGACGCGCAGGTGCTGATCGTCACCGGCGATAGCGACCTGCTGCAGCTGGTGGATGCCAACACCCGCGTCGTACTCCCCGGCACGCAGCGCTTCGGCGATCTGCGCTATTACGACGTGGAGGGCGTGCGCAGCCGCTTCGGCTTCGATCCCCCCTTCGTCGCCGACTACAAGGCGCTGGTGGGGGACACCTCGGACAACATCCCCGGCGTGGCCGGCATCGGCGAGAAGACCGCCAAGGCGCTCATCGGCCAGTACGGCGATGTCGAGGCGATCATCGCCAACCTCGAGGAGATCACCCCGGCCCGCGCCCGCAACGCCCTCACCGCCGGCGTCGATGCCGCCCGCCAGAGCAAGCGCCTCGCCACCATCGTGCGCGATCTCCCCATCGAGATCGACTTCGACCGCAGCCACGTCGGCAATTACGACCGCGAGGCGATCGTCGAGTTGTTCCGCGAGCTGGAGTTCCGCACCCTCTCCAACCGCTTGCCCGAAATGCGCGAGGACCGCAAGGCCGCGCCCAAGATCGAGCGCCCGCCCTCCGTGCGCGCCATCGTGCGCGACGAGGCCGATCTGGCCCGGCTGGTGGCCCGCGTGCGCGAAGTCGGCGCCTACGCCTTCGATATGGAAACCGATTCGCTGGACGCCTTGCACGCCAACCTCGTGGGCGTCGCCATCGGCGTCAGCCCGTCCGAGGGGTACTACATCCCGGTTGGCCACGACGCCGGCAACCCCACCCAGCTCTCGCTGGAGACCGTGCAGGCCGCTCTGGAACCGATCTTCACCGACCCGGAGATCGCCGGGTACGCCCACCACGCCAAGTTCGACCTCGCCGTGCTCGGCGCCAACGGCTTCACCCTCACCAACCTGCGCTTCGAGACGATGATCGCCGCCTACCTGCTGAACGAGTCCTCGCTGCGCCTGAAGGACCTTGCCTTCACCCGCCTCGGCCGCGAGATGACCGAGATCGTCCAGCTCATCGGCACGGGCCGCAAGCAGTTGACCATGAACCTCGTCGATTCGGACGAAGCGGGCGATTACGCCGCCGCCGATGTTGAGGTCACCTTCGAGCTGGCCGAAACGTTCCGCCCCGAAATCGCGGCGGCGGATATGGACACCCTGCTCTACGAGATCGAGCAGCCGCTGGTCGGGGTGCTGCTGGACATGGAGCGCGTCGGCATCGCTGTCGATGTCCCGTACCTGACCGAACTGTCGGAGGAAATCACCGCCCGCCTCGCCGAAGTGGAAACCGAGCTGAACGAGATGGCCGGGCGGACCATCAACCCGAACTCCGCCAAGCAACTGGCGCCGCTGCTCTTCGAGGAGCTGGGTTTGAAGTCGGGGCGCAAGACGAAGACCGGCTTCTCTGTCGATTCCGAGGTGCTGGAGAACATCCGCCACGAGCACCCCATCGTGGACCTCATCCTCGAGCACCGCTCGCTCGGCAAGCTGAAATCGACCTACGTGGACGCCCTGCCGGCGCAGGTGGACGCCCACGATGGCCGCGTCCACACCTCCTTCAACCAGACCATCGCCGCTACTGGCCGCCTGTCTTCCACCAACCCGAACCTGCAGAACATCCCCATCCGCACCGAGCTGGGCCGCCGCGTGCGCCGCGCCTTCGTCGCCGACACTCGCCCGGAGTACCGCCTCTTCGATGACCCGGTGCTGCTCGCCGCCGACTACTCGCAGATCGAACTGCGTTTGCTGGCCCACATGAGTGAGGACCCGTTTCTCGTGGACGCCTTCGCGCGTGGCGAGGATATCCACGCCGCCACCGCCGCCCTCATCCACGGCGTGCCGCGCGAGGAGGTGACGCCGAACATGCGCCGCCTCGCCAAGACGGTCAACTTCGGCATCATCTACGGCATGCAGGCGCAGGGCCTTTCCCGCGACACCGGGCTCACCCGCGCCGAGGCGGCGCGCTTCATCAACGAATACTGGGAGAACCTGCCCGCCGTGAAGCGCTACTTCGACGGCACCCTCGCCTTCGGCCTGAAGCACGGCTACGTCGAGTCGATCTCCGGCCGCCGCCGCGTCATCGCGGACCTCACCTCCTCGAACTTCCAGCGCCGCGCGGGCGCCGAGCGCATGGCGGTGAACATGCCGCTGCAGGGCAGCGCGGCGGACATCATGAAGATCGCCATGATCCGCTTCGACCGCGAACTGCGCGAATCGGGCCTGCGCGCCCGGCTCATCCTGCAGGTTCACGACGAACTCGTGCTCGAGGTGGAGCGCGCCGACGTGCCCGCCGTCGCCGAACTCCTGCAGCGCACCATGGAGGGCGCCGCCGAACTCCGCGTCCCCCTCGAAACCGAAGTCCGCGCCGGTCTCAACTGGGACGACCTCGCCCCGCTGGAGGCGCTGGCCTTGGCGGGGTAGTGCACCGGGCGCTCTGTCTCTCGGGAGAGAGCGGCCGCTCGCCGGTTCCTGCCGCCGACTCCCAAACCCCGATGTCATTCCGACGAAGGAGGAATCGCCCACCCCCAACTCCCGGGGACACGGCGCCCCTCGCTGCTCCCCACTACGCAGCAGTCGGCATTGACGGGAACCGGGGTCGGGGTGGCGAAGTAGGGGGTGGGCGATTCCTCCTTCGTCGGAATGACATTGGTGGTAGGGATGGCGCGTGGTGGAAGGCGGAAGGATGGGGGCACGCATCTCGCGCGCATGACATAACGCTAACCCTGCCGCGTATACTCACCGCTGCAATACCCCTTGCCCGCTGGGTACAATCCCGCGCAGGAGTGCGTTCGTCGCCATCATCTGTTGCTGAATCTCTGGAGAGCGTCACAAGGCAATGCCCACATACGCGTATCACTGCGACACCGGTGATCATGATTTCGATATCGTGCAGAAGTTTTCCGAAGACGCCCTGACCGTCTGCCCCCAGTGCGGCGGCAGCGTCCACCGCGTCATCCAGCCCGTTGGCGTCGTCTTCAAGGGCTCCGGCTGGTACATCAACGACAGCCGCAAGGGCTCCAGCTCCGAGAGCAAGCGCGAGAAGTCCTCGGACAAGAGCGAGACCTCCAGCGAGAAGAGCGCCGGGGACAAGGGCTCCAGCGACAAGAGCACGTCCGACAAGAGCGCCAGCGACAAGCCCGCCGCCGAAAAGGCGGCGCCCAAGGCCGAAAAGGCCACCGCGAAGGCCGCTGACTGACATGACCCGGCGGCGTGTCTCACACCGCGCAACGCCCGGCGTTCCTCAGGAGGAACGGCGCAGCATTGCGCGGCGCCGTATCGTCATGTCCGCCACTGCGCGTGCGGTTGCCGCGCTGCCCCGTCCGAGCGTCTGAAAGGCCGCCTCATGTGGTTTTCGAGGGAAGTCCGGGCTATCCGGGAGCGAGACCCGGCATCGCGCTCCAACGTGGAAGCGGTGCTGACCTCGCCAGGGTTGCACGCCATCATTTTCCACCGCGTGGCGAACACCCTCTGGAAGCGCGGCTTCCTGTTGCCGGCCCGGCTCCTCTCGCAGTTCGCCCGCTGGCTGACCGGCATCGAGATCCATCCCGGCGCCACCTTGGGGCAGGGCGTGTTCATTGACCACGGCATGGGCGTGGTCATCGGCGAAACCGCCATCCTCGGCGACAACGTGATGATGTACCAGGGCGTCACCCTCGGGGGCACTGGCAAGGAGCGCGGCAAGCGCCACCCCACCGTCGAGAGCGACGCCATCATCGGCGTCGGGGCCAGTGTGCTCGGCGCCGTCACCATCGGCGAGGGCGCCCGTGTCGGGGCCGGGTCGGTCGTCCTCAAGGATGTCCCGGCCAACACCACCGCCGTCGGCATCCCGGCCCGCGCCGTCTCGTGGCGCGATCCCCAATCGGGCGAAACTCGCCGCCTCGAACACCTGCCTGATCCCTACCGCGACACCGTGCTCAGCATGATGCAGCGCATCGAAGAGCTGGAAGAGCGCGTGCAGGAACTCTCCCGCAACAAGGTGGAGTGTTGATGCCTGCCTGCCTCGTGGCGCCCCGGACGCAGTCGAGCATGCTCGGCGCGCTGGTGGGTCGCACGAGGCCGCTCGACGCGTTCGAGAGGGCAGGGGTGCGCGTCCCGCTGTAGGCAACGGCCAAAACGCGATAGGCTTCCCACAAACCGACGTCACGATCTCTGGGGAGACTCGCCATGACCGCTGCCGGCGCCGGGCAACCGCCGCAAAGCCAGATCCAGGTCCAGATTTACAACACGCAATCGCGCCGCAAGGAGCCGTTCGAGACCATCGAACCCGGCAAGGTGCGCATGTACGTCTGCGGCGTCACGCCGTACGACAGCGCCCACATCGGCCACGGCATGTCGATGACCACCTTCGATGTCATCCGGCGCTATCTGGAGCATCGCGGCTACGCCGTGCGCCACATCCAGAACTTCACCGACATCGACGACAAGATCATCGCCCGCGCCAACCGCGACGGCATCGATCCCAACCTGCTCACCGAGGGCCTGATCGCCGACTGGCTCTCCGAGTCCGCCGAGCTGAACGCGCTGCCCGCCACGCACTATCCGCGCGCCACGCAGGAGGTCGGCCCCATCATCGCTATGGTGCAGGGGCTGATCGAGCGCGGCCACGCCTACGAGGTGGATGGCGACGTCTACTTCCGGGTGCGCTCCTTCCCGGATTACGGCAAGCTTTCCCACCGCGACATCGA
>JASGGF010000389.1:0-4997 GCA_047605145.1 Thermomicrobiales bacterium
GGCTTCAGCGCCGATCTGGCGCCGCACGCCTACGACCCCGAGCTGGCGAAGAGCCTGCTGGCGGAGGCGGGCTATCCCGAAGGCTTCCAGACGACGCTGGCGATCACCTCGCTGGACCGCATGGATTTGGGGCAGGCCGTGGCCGGGCAATTGAGCGCGGTCGGCATCCAGACCGAGGTGCAGCCGGTCGAGGTGGCAACGTTCAATAGCCAGTGGAAGGACCCGGAGGCCGCGCCCCTGCGCATGGTGAGTTGGCGCCCGGTGATCGACCCGTTCACGCTGCTGAATCTGCTGGTCTCGGACAAGGGGTACCTCTCGCGGTACAACGACCCGGCAGCCCAGAAGCTGATCGACGCGGCGGCAGTGGAGCCCGACCCGGCCAAGCGCGAGGACTTTTACGTGCAACTGGGGCAGGTGCTGTTCGACGCACCGGCAGGCATCTACCTGTGGAACCGGACGGCGATCTACGGCTCGGCGGCGGACGCGCCGGCGTGGACGCCCCGCCCCGACGAGTGGCTGCTGCCCCTGATTGCCGATGCCGCGAACTGACCCGGAGGCGCCCGCTGCGGCGCCGCAAGCCGCCGCCGCCGATCTCGCGTTCGCGCGGGATCGGCGCGTCGGCCACCTCGCGACGGCTGACGCGGCAGGGACGCCCTCGGTCGTGCCGGTCTGCTACGCGCTGCTGACGGTCGACGGCGCGCCCGCCGTTGCCATCGCAATCGACGAGAAGCCGAAAGGCGACCCGCGCGCGCTGCAACGCGTGCGTAACATCGTGGCGCGGCCGGAGGTCTCGCTGGTGGTCGACGACTACCACGAAGACTGGCAGCGGCTGGCGTGGGTGCTGATCCGGGGCACGGCGCGCATGGTGGAGCCGGGCGAGCCAGAGCACGCGCCTGCGCTGGCGGCGCTCCGCGCGAAATATGCACAGTACGAAGCGATGCGGCTGGAATCGCTGCCGGTCATCCTGATCGAGGGGCTGGTAACGACCTCGTGGTTGGGCAGCGGCGCGCTGGATGGCATCGCGGAGGCGCGGCCGGGGCGCGATGCGTTCGCGGATCTGGTGCGCGGGCGGCGCTCGGTGCGCGCGTTCTCCAGCCGCCCGGTTCCACGGGCGATCATCGAGGAGGCGATTGCGGCGGCAGGCTGGGCTCCTTCGCCGCACGGGCGGCAGCCGTGGCGCTTCGTGGTGGTGGAGTCGCCGGAGCGGCGGTTGGCGTTGGCGGACGCCATGTCGGCGACGTGGCAGGAGCAGTTGCAGTTCGACGGGCAGGACGTGGCGGTGATCGCGTCTCGGCTGGCCAAGAGCCGCGACCGCTTGATCCGGGCGCCGGTGCTGATCCTACCCTGCCTGTACCTCGCCGATATCGACGTCTACCCGGACCCGGACCGGCAGGCCGCCGAAGAGTTGATGGCGGTGCAGAGCATCGGTTCCGCCATTCAGAACCTGTTGCTGGCGCTGTATGCGGCGGGGGTGGATGGCGGCTGGATGTGCGCGCCGCTCTTTTGCCCGGAGATCGTGCAGGCGGCGCTGGGCCTTGACCCGGCGTTGCAGCCGCACGCCCTGATCCCGGTGGGGTACGCCGCCGCCGATCCGGTGCGGCGGCCCCGGCGCCCGGTGAGTGAGCTGATCGTGGACTGGCAGTAGGGCGAGAGCCCTCATTCCCAACCCCTCTCCCGAGTACTTGCACGGGAGAGGGGAGCAACAGGTGACGACGGGTGGGAACTTGGTGCAACCACCCCGAAGCTGCCGATACCCCTCTGGAGACTCTCCCCCGAATCGGTTGGCTGGGGCAGGTATGGGGGGTGCTTACGCCGCTGCAGCGTCGAACCCTCACCCCAACCCCTCTCCCTTTGCGAAGGGCGAGGGGCTCCCGGTGGCGGATAGCGCGGCCGTTCCGGCACAACTGGCGGCGTGAAGCCGAATGGTCACGCCAGCACGACTCGGATCCCCTCGCCCTTCGCAAAGGGAGAGGGGCTGGGGGTGAGGGTTTCTCGGCGTCACGCCGCCGCATACTCCTTCTACCTACCCCAGTCAGCCGCGCATCGGGAGAGGGGTTGGGGTGAGGGCCGTACGCGCCGGAGCGGCTACCCGGCAGTTTCCCGGTACATCTCCGAGAAGTTGTAGCTGCTCAGGTAAATGGCGTTGGGGACGAAGCCCTTGATGTCGCTACGTAGGACGGTATACCAGAGGAGCTGGCCGTAGTAGATGGCCGGGGGATCCTGTTCAGTGAGGATGTTCTGGATCTCCTTCATCCACTCGTTCAGCTCGTCTTCCGTCTGGAAGTTCTGCGACTTGTCCATCAGCTCCGAGAAGCGCTCATTGACCCACCAACCGCCGTTGGAGACGCCGGCGCCGTCCTTGGGCGAGAAGTTCGGGTCCAGCTGGTTCCACGGGTCGTTGTAGTCCGGCCACCAGCCCCAGCCGCCGAAGAACATGGGGCGCTCCTCGGCGGGGGAGTCGCCGTAGACGGCGTCCACCAGCGCGGAGCGGTCCACCTCAAGGAGTTCGAGGTTGAAGCCAGCCGCCTGCACGTTCGCTTGAAAGAGCTGCGCGATAACGCGCTCCACGGCGTCGCCTGCCTGAAACATGTAGTCGAAGGAGTCGCCTTCGGCGAACCCGGCGGCAAGGATCAGCTCCTTCGCCTTGTCGAGATCCGTCTCGTAGAGGAAGACCTCGGGGTCGTAGCCAATGACGGTGGAAGGCACGGGGCCTGAGCGCTGGACGAGGCCGCGGTAGGCGCTGTCGATGACATCGTCATACGGGAAGGCGTAGGAGAAGCCCTGCCGCGCCTCCGGGGTGAGCAGGCGCGGGGCGTTCATGATGATCCAGTAGACCGCAGTGGAGGGGTACGTCTCGACGACGATATCCGGATTGCTCTTGATGGCGTCGACGTCGTCCGGCGTCAGGTTCTGGGCGAGGGCGTCGGCCTGCCCGTTCTCCAGCAGCTGGCGACGGGTGGCGACTTCCTCCACGATGCGGACGATGATGGTGCTGAAGTGCGGGCGGTCCCAACCGCCGTGATAGTCATCGAACTTCTGCAGGATGACCTGCTCGCTGGGGGAGTTCTCGGCGAGGAAGTAGGGGCCGGTGCCAGAGGCGTTGATGAGATACCACTCATGCGCCCACGGGTCCTCGTCGGTCTTGTTCTCCTCCACCATCTTCGGGTTGATAACCAGCGGTCCGTACTCCGAAGCCATTGCCGGCAGGAAGAGCGGGGATGGGCGGTCCAGCGTAAAGCTGACCGTGGTCGGGTCGACGACGGCCATTTGCTCCGGGGTGCTCATGAAGCGCTTGAGCACCATGACCGGGCCCATATCGAGCAGCAGGAAGCGGGTGAAGGAATCGACGACCGCCTGCGCGTCGCAGGGCGTGCCGTCGTGGAACACGGCGCCTTCGGGGAGTTTGAAGGTGACGGTCAGGCCATCCTCGCTGGTCTCCCACGATTCGGCCAGCATCGGCGCGATCTCGTCGGTGGCGCTGCCCTTGTACTTCACGAGCATCTCGTACAGGCCCATGAAGAGCGAGGACGCGAGGTTGTCGTAGGCAGTGTGCGGGTCGATATCGGGAGCGCTGCCATCGCGGACGATGGTGAAGACGCCGGTGTCGAGGTCCTGCGCCGCCCACGCGCGCGCCGCGGGCTGCGGCGTGGTGGGCGCGGCGGCGGCGGAGGCTGGGGCGCCCTGCCAGAGGGCGGTCAGCAGCGGGGTCGCTACCCCGAGCGTGAGGCCCGTCGCCAGCACCTGACGGCGGTTGAGCCGGCCAGCGTTGGCATCGGCCAGAAAGGTCGCGAGTCGCGAATTGGGCATTAGGGGCTCTCCCGGCGCTGGCGCGCGCTATTCGGATACGGCGGACTGTATCCAGTTATACCGTTCCGAAGGGCGCGGCGTGTTTGGGCGCATTGCCCACGCCGGTTGTGCAGCGTGTCGCCGGGAGAGGTTAGCGGCGCCGCCTGACGCGGCGCCGCCGCGCTGGGAGTCAGGTTCAGGCCTCGCGGTACATGTCCTGAAAGTTGTAGGAGCTGAGGTAAATCGGGTTCGGCACGAAGCCCTTGATGTCCGAACGCAGGACGGTGTACCAGAGCAGTTGCCCATAGTAGATAGCAGGCGGGTCCTGTTCGGTGAGAATGTTCTGGATCTCCTTCATCCATGTGTCGAGGTCTTCCTCGGACTGGAAGTTCTGCGAGAGATCCATCAGCTCGGAAAAGCGCGCGTTCACCCACCAGCCGCCGTTGGAGACGCCCGCGCCGTCCTTGGGGGAGAAGTTGGGGTCGAGCTGGTTCCATGGATCGTTGTAATCGGGCCACCAGCCCCAGCCCCCGAAGAACATGGGGCGGTCTTCCGCCGGGGAATCGCCGTAGACGGCGTCGATGATGGTGGCGCGGTCCACCTCGACCAGCTCCAGATCGAAGCCCATCGCGGCGACATTCGCCTGAAAGAGCTGGGCGATGACGCGCTCCACGGCGTTGCCGGACTGGTACATGTAGTCGAAGGAGTCGCCTTCCTTGAACCCGGCGGCGAGGATCAGTTCCTTGCCCTTATCCAGATCGGTCTTGTAGAGGAAGACTTCCGGGTCCGCGCCGGTGACGGTGGTGGGCACCGGGCCAGAGCGCTCGATCAGGCCGCGGTAGGCGCTGGCGTGAATTTCGTCGTAGGGGAAGGCGTAGGAGAAGCCCTTGCGGGCATCAGGGGTGAGCATGCGCGGGGCGTTCATGATCGCCCAGTAGACGGCGGTGGAGGGGTACGTCTGGATGGCGAGATCGGCGTTGTCCTTCATCGCCTCGACATCGTCTGGCGTCAGGTTCTGGGCCAGCGCGTCGGCGTCGCCATTCTCGATCAGCTGACGCCGGGTGGCGACCTCCTCCACGATGCGCAGCACGATCGTGCTGAAGTGGGGGCGCTCCCAACCGCCATGGTAATCATCGAACTTCTGGAGGATGACCTGCTCGTTGGGCGAGTTCTCCGCCAGCGTGTACGGGCCGGAGCCGGAGGCATTGGCG
>JASGGF010000390.1:0-4978 GCA_047605145.1 Thermomicrobiales bacterium
ATCGCCAGCCAGGTTCCACACAGCGGGTGGTCGCTGTAATCGACGGTGTGCGCAGAAGCGTGGTTCACCCGGCCCAGGCCGGCCAGCGTGAGGCCAATACCCGCGCCGCCCACGGCGAGGCGGCGGCTAAACAGCGCGTGAGAGGTAGATGGTGATGATGTCATGATGCAGACTCCTCCCAACTCGAACGAACACGACGCCGTTTGCGCAATCACGCCAGCGGGGGAGGGCGGCCTCCCGTGTGAGATCGCGGCCCGTTCACGGCGCTGGCTGCCAGGCCGGGTGGGTGTAGATGCCCCCCGGCGCGATCACCACTGGCTCGCCACCGCCGGCGGGGATGGCCCAGATGCTCCGCGCCCCGGGCGTGACGTGCGTAAACAGGATCCACGCGCCGTCCGGCGTGTAGCGCGGCTGGGTGGCCCGCTCCATGGTCGTGTCGTAGTGCGTCAGTTGCTCCACCCCAGAACCATCCGGGTGCATGCGGTACACGTTGGAGACCTGACAGCACTGGAACTCCAGGAGCGGGTAGGTGGAGTACACGATCCACTCACCATCCGGTGACCAGTCCGGCGAGCCAGCGAAGATAGCGGGATCAGTCAGCTCGCGCGCGTTCCCACCATCGGCGTCCATCACCCAGACGCTGGTTCCGGTGGGGTCGCCGTCGGCGTACGGATCGCGCCAGTAGGTGAACTGCGCGCCATCCGGCGACCAGTGCGGGTTGTACTCCCGGTCGCAGTCCGGGTTGCTGGTGATCTGGGTCACCTCACCGCTCGCCAGATCGCCGATCCAGAGGCCGCAATCAGACGGCGCCTCGAAGCCGAAGTCCGGGTTGCGGACAAACGGCGCCAGCGCGCGGATGAACGCCACCTGTGCGCCATCGGGGGAGTAGACCGGCTCGTCATCGCCAATGCAGGGATCGTCGCAGGCGAAGAGTTGCGTTTCCGTATCCGTGGCCGGGTCGTACTCGTAGAGCGGCTCGGTCCGACCGCCGCGCGAGGTGTAGACCAGGCGGCCGCCATCCGGCGACCAGTCCGGCAGCAGCTGCCCGCCCGACCGCCCCACGACAATGGCGTGGTCCTCCGTGCCATCGGGCCGGATTAGCCCGAGGTGATCGAAGCCATCCGCGCCGCCGGTCATGTAGGCGATCCAGGCATCGCTCCCGGCAAAGGGATGCTCCGCCGCCACCGGTGTAGCCTCCTGCGCCCGCACGCCAGCGTGCAGCCCGGCGCCGGTCAAACCGAGCAGCAGGCACATGACAATGCGCCACCCGAGACCCTGCATGGTCGTCGTTCCTTTCGCGCGGTCACAGACTGGCCACGCCACGCCTCATACAATCGTCAGCGGCTGGATCATGCCGAACGCGAAGTGGGGAGCCTTGTCGTGATCGGGGCTCAGCACGAAGCAGATGGCGAAGTAGTCGCCTGCTTCCAGATCGAGGATGGCCCAGTTGGTGACGCCGGGGGCCATCAGGGTCACGCCGCCCACATCCATGAACGGCGGGCCCGGCGGCGGGCTCGCGACCGCCACCGGGGTTCCCTCCGGGGCGGCCCCGAAGATGCCGGCGATCATGTCGAAGGTCACCCCCGGCGCTTGCCGGAACACCACCAGTTCGTGGATTTCCGGCCCCGCGTTAGTGATTTCCCAGACGTGTTCCCCAGCCGGGAGTTCGGCGGGGAGATCGTGGAAGGCGTAGTCGCTGAGCACGATGGTTCGCTCAGCCATCGGTTTGGGCTGGTTCGCCGGCGCAGCCGTCACCGTGAGCGGCGCAATCATGCCGTGGCGGTAGTGGGGGATCTCCTGATCGTCCCCAATCACACAGAACACTTGATACGCGCCCTCGGGCAGATCCACGATGGCGGTGGCGCTGCCCCCAACCGGCGCCGCGTTCGGGCCACCCATCGGCTCGCCCAGCGCGAGCAACGGCAGGTAGTCCGGCTCCTGCGCGGCGGCGTCGATCTGCTCCTGCGTCACGCCGTCGTGCAGGCGGAGGAAGATGACGTGGTGCGTGAATGTGCCCTCGTTGATCAGCCTGAAGCGCGTCAGCCCCCCGGCAATCTCGGCGGGCAATTCGAACGCGAAGTCCTTGCCCACGATCTCGACGTCCGGGTAGGCGTCATCCGCCGCATCCGGCGTAGCCGCTTGCGCCCACGCCGCCGCGCGCCCGGCGGAGAGTGCCGCGAGGAGGCCAGCGCTCCCCGCAAGGGTGAGGCCGAGGCTGAGGCTACGCGCCACGGCACGCCGGCTCACGCGGAATGGGGCAGTGGGGGAGAGTGTCATCAGGGAGTCCTCCTTCAGCGATTCCGGCAGGCGCGCCGCTGCGTTGCGGACAGCCTGAAGCACACGGCGGCCCGGCGCATCCGTACGATGACGGTATTGCCGTACGGTATTGATGGAGCCGCGCCGCTCTGCGCCAAACGCACGCCGCATGTCGCCCATCCCGACGTCATCCCGGCGCAGGAGGGATCCCGTCGTTGGCCTCCGGAGGAGGCGGAACGGGATCCCTCCTGCCCTCAGGATGACGGACAGTGGCCGCTGCCCTAGCTCGTCGGAGTTGCGTCCCCAGCATCCGGGAAACCCGGGTTCCCCACGCCCATGCGCACGCCATGCACCCCCGGCCCCGCCGGGCTGCCATTGGGCATGATCTGGTTGACGATGGCGCCGCTGGCATCACGCATGGTCACCATCGAGCGCGAGCCGTCATCGAAGAAGCTCTGGCCGTCCGCGTTCACATCGGGGTAGCCGTCAACCGTGATCGAACCGGTGAAGGCCCCCTCCGCGTCCGAGATGAGCTGCACGGCGGTAAAGTGCCCGCGCTGGTCGCTGTCCGGTTCCCACGCCCCCAGATAGGCGCTGGCAAACTCCACGCCGCCCGGCCCACGCTGCGTCGTTGGAAAGACCAGCACCACCGTGCCATCAGCAGCGAAGAGCGACGTGGCGGGAAACTGGGGATCTTCTGGCAGAGGCGGATTCGCCATCGCCATCCAGGTCCCACACAGGGGATGATCGCTGTAGTCCACAGCGTGCGCCGCGGCCCGGTTCGCCCGGCTCAGCGCGGCAAACGCCAGGCCCATTCCGGCGCCGCCGACAGCGAGACGGCGGGACATCTGGGTGAGATCACTGTTCATCGTCTTCATCCTTCCGGTGCGAGTTGCGAGCGAGTGGGAAGGTTTGTCGTGGGCTCGGCATGCCTACGTGGCCGGAGTCGCCTCCTCCGCGCCGGGCTGGAAGCTGAAGTCCGGCAGGATCACGAACGGTTCATCCAGCCAGAGATCGACCAGCCAGCGGTCATTCACCTGCCTGAACAGCATTAGGTTGACGCCGCCCCGGCCTTCGATGCCGCGCTGCATGATGGCGGCGACGCGGCCATCGGCCAGCACCTGCACCGCGTAGACCCCGTAGAGCACGTCGCGGTCGGCCTCTGCCACCGGGGTCGGCGGCTGCTTGATGAAGTCGATCACCTCCTGCGTCAGCCCGTTGCTGCCGTTGTCCTCCAGGAAGCCTTCGTCCGTGTACGCCCCTGCCAGCCGCAAGTAGTCCCCGGCGTTCAGGCAGGCGAAGATCTGGACCATGGTGGCCGTCACGCCCTCCACCGTCGCGGCGTCCGCCGGGGCGCCGGCGGTGATCTCCACCGAGGGCAGATCGGTCGGCTGCGGGGTGCCCATCACCGCCTCGTAGTCCGCGATGTCGCGGGGCGGCAGGGTGCAGAGCTCCGGCGGCGGCGCGAAGGGCAGCGTGAACGGTCCCGGCGGCGCGGGCGAGGTTTGCTCCTCCGCCAGCGCGCCGGCGGGCAGCGCCAGCGTGACCGCGAGCAGCGACAGGGTCAGCGTCGGGGTGAGCGCGCGCGGCAGGCCGGCGCGGGTGGAAATGGTCGGCGGCATGATCAGCCTTTCACAGCGATGCAACACGGCAGAATGCTCGACATCACCAGCGCGGCGCCTCCTCTCGCACACCTCCGCCGCCGGCTGACGGCCTCTCATGGCGCCACCGCCGGCGCCAGGCTGAACTGAACGACCGTGATGTCCTGCCGGCTGGCGTTCCGCTTCACGCCGCCCGGCAGCTTGCCGAACATGGGGGCCACCAGCTCGCTGGCGGCATTGCGGTCCAGCGCCACGAACTGCGTCAGCCAGCTTCCCGCCACCGGCGCGATATCGTCGCCCGGCGCCAGTTCGATGCGCCGCAGGGTGAGCTGCGCCGCCTGCTCCGGGTGCTCCAGATTCACGATGTGCGTCGCGGTGTTGTCGTGCAGCGTCCAGCCATCGGGGACCTCGCTGTTGCCGGCCCCATCCGTCGTCTGCCAGGCGATCATCTCCACCGGTGCTTCGGCAGCGTTCGCCCACTCCAGGCTCGCTGCGCCGCGCAGCAGCACCACGTCGCCCGCAGCCACCGCCACCGGCGTGTCCGCAGGAACAGCCTGCCACCCGTCCGCGCCGCCCGCCCGCCAGACCTCCAGCCCGGCGCCCGATTGCGCCTGCGCCGCGCCAGACACGATGGCGCGCACCAGCAGCGGCCCCTCGCTGTCCTCCGTGCTGGTGACCTGTGGCGGCATCGTGCGCTGATCGAACGTTACCCCGAAGGAGTCTGCTGGCAGTGCGCCGCCGGGGAGATCCAGCGTGAACAGGGTTTCCCCGGCGTCCGGCGGCGTGGGCGAAGGAGCGGGCGTGGGCGTCGCCTGCTCGGCAGCCGGGATGACCCGGGGCTGCTCCACACCCCGCTGCGCCCACGCAATCACGCCCACCACCACCAGCGCCAGCGCCACGGCGGCCAGCCACGCCCAGCCAGTCCAGCGCGGCGCGCGGGCCGGCGCCTCCGGGAGCGCGGGTGGAGTCCATGCGCTTGGGGGGCCGTTAGGCGTTGGTTCCACCGGGGGCAGCACGATCAGGCGCGGCGCCTCCTCACCCGCCACGTACCCGTTGCGGCGCGCGGTGGCCGGCGCCGCCACGCGCCGCCGCACCCGCTCGTGGGCGCCGGGTGGCGCGGG
>JASGGF010000391.1:0-4964 GCA_047605145.1 Thermomicrobiales bacterium
GGCGCAGATCGGCGAGTTCAGCTTCGTGCTGGCGGGCTCAGGCTACGAGCATCATCTGATCGACATCAGCCAGTACGGAACGATTCTCTCGGTGGCGCTGTGCTCCATTCTGGGGATGGTGGCGCTGATGCGGATGGGCCCGGCGCTGGTGCGGGTGGCGGAACACCTGCCCGGCGTGGCGCGGCAAGAGCGGCTGGCGGCGGGACCGCCGCCGCCGGTGGCCCCGGCAGGCGGGCACGTGGTGATCTGCGGCTACGGCCGGGTTGGCGCGGAGATTGGCCGGGCGTTGCAACTCTGGAATCAACCGTATAGCGTGATCGAGTTGAACCCGGCGGTGGTGCGTGAACTGCGCGACCGGGGGATTGACGCGCTTTACGGAGACGCGGCGGCGCGCAGCGAGTTGGAAGCCGCCGGGGTGCCAACCGCGCGCTCCATTGCGGTGACTACGCCGGATGTGCTGGCGACCGAGGCGGTGATCCGCGAGGCCAAGCGCCTGAATCCTGATCTGCAGGTCATCGTCCGGGCGTCAGCCACCGGGGAGGTCGGGCCACTGGGGGCGATTGGCGCCAACGAAGTGGTGCAGCCTGAGTTCGAGGCCGGGATGGAGTTCGTGAGGCAGGTGCTGTCGTGGCAGGGAGTTCCGGCGTGGGAGACCGAGGCGCTGATCGATGAGCGGCGGCACACGGTGTATGGCGCGCGGGCAGCGGAGCCAGCGACGGCGCCATCCCGGCCGGCGCCGGTTTGGCGGCCGGATGAATCCGAATCCGGAGCGCCGGCGTAGATAGGGACATAAGGCGGAAGACCCCTCCCCAAGGACCCGCCGGAACCCAAATCCCTTTCCCCTTCCCGCACGTGCCCGGCCCAATGAGGCCGGGTTCGTGTTTAAGGCGCGCGGCGCGTGCGGCGGCCACTACCACCGGCGGCGTACCCTGACTTGCATCCCGGCGCTGGCTCGTGCGTAATTCCGCGCGCGGAGTCCCTTGTCGGCAGGTCAGGATCAGCCATTCATGAAAGCGCCCGCGACGGAGCGGAACCCGGCGAGTTCGGTCTGGCGGCAGACGATGGAAGAGTGGCTGCTTCACGGCCAGCCGCAAGAGCCGGATTCCGCCTACTCGGAAAGCCACAGCGAGCATCAGCGGCCATGGTGGCAGGTGATGTGCCTGACCGGCGTGGACTACTTCTCGACGCTGGGGTACCAGCCGGGCATCGCAGCGCTGGCGGCAGGGCTGCTCTCGCCGCTGGCGACCCTGATTCTGGTGCTGATGACGCTTTGCGGCGCGCTGCCGATGTACCGCCGGGTGGCGAAGGCCAGCCCGCATGGCGATGGCTCGATCTCCATGCTCAGCGGGCTGCTTTCGTGGTGGCAGGGCAAGCTGTTGGTGCTGGTGCTGATTTCCTTCGTGGTCACCGCGTTCATCATCACTATCACCATCTCTGCGTCGGATGCCACGGCCCACCTGGCTGAGAACCCGTTTACGCGCAATGTCATCGGGCATGAGGTGGTGGTGACCCTGCTGCTGATCCTGCTGCTGGGCACAATTTTCCTGCGCGGGTTCTCCGAGGCCATCGGCGTGGCGGTCGGCATTGTGGTGGTCTACCTGCTGCTGAACGTAGTGGTGATTGGCCGGGCCTGGTACGAAATCGCGCAACACCCAGTGCTGTTGCAGGACTGGCGATCAGCGTTGACGCTGCAATACAGCAGCCCGGTCGCCATGGTGCTGACGGCTATCTTCCTGTTCCCCCGCCTTGCGCTCGGGCTTTCCGGCTTTGAAACCGGGGTAGTGGTTATGCCGCTGGTGCAGGGCGACCCCGGCGACAACCCGGCGAAACCGGAGGGGCGCATTCGCAACACTGGGCGCCTGCTGTTGGTCGCCGCCTCCCTCATGAGCGTCCTGTTGATCACCAGCAGCGTGGCGACGACGCTGCTGATACCGCACGCGGCGTTCGAGGAGGGCGGGCCGGCGAACGGCCGGGCGCTGGCGTTTCTGGCGCATGAGTACCTTGGGGAGATCTTCGGCACCATCTACGACGCCTCGACCATTCTCATCCTGTGGTTCGCCGGCGCCTCAGCGATGGCGGGCCTGCTGAACATCGTGCCGCGCTATCTGCCGCGATACGGCATGGCCCCTGACTGGGCGCGGGCCACCCGGCCGCTGGTGCTGGTCTTCACGGGCATCGCGCTCGTGGTGACGGTGGTGTTTCGCGCGGATATCGGCACGCAAGCGATTCCTTACGCCACCGGCGTGCTGGCGGTGATCACCAGCGCCTCCGTGGCCGTGTTCCTGTCGGCGCTGCGCCAGAAGGAGCGCGCCGCAACCGTGTGGTTCGGCTTCGTCTCCGCCATGTTCATCTACGCCTTCTTCAACACCATCTTTCAGAACCCGAGCGGCCTGACGATGGCCGTGTTCTTCTTTGTGCTCATCGTGGCGATTTCGCTGGTGTCGCGGGTTGTGCGCTCCACGGAACTGCGCTCCACCGAGGTCATTTTCGACGAGAAGGCGGAGCGGCTGGTGCGCGAGGCGAGCCGCAAGGGCGCGGTCCGCCTGATCGCCAATCACCCGGACGAGCGCAGCACGCGGGAATACCTGCTCAAGGAGCGGGAAGAGCGGGAGGCCAATCACATTCCCACCGGCGACCCGGTGCTCTTTCTCGAAGTAACCGTGAAGGACGCCTCGGAGTTCGCCTCGCAGGTCCACGTGCGCGGCGAGGAGATCGCGGGCTTCAAGATTCTGGCGGTGGAGAGCGCCTCCGTGCCAAACGCGCTGGCGGCGACGCTGTTGGCGATCCGGGACAAGACGGGCAAGCGCCCGCACGCGTACTTCGGGTGGACCGAAGGGAACCCGCTCAAGTACCTCGGGCGATTCGTGTTTTTCGGGGAGGGCGATATTGCCCCGGTCACCCGCGAGATCCTGCGGCAGGAGGAGCCAGACCCGAAGGCGCGCCCGGCTATCCACGTCGGGTGACCCAGGGCGCTACGGCGCGATCTGCGTCTCGATGAAGGCGATCAGCCGTTCGAGTTCTGGCAGCCTGTCGCGCACGAATTCGCCCGCGTCACCCGCCCGCACGAACGGGAGTTCATACGTGATGCGGACGGCTGGCCCACCCTCGGCGTCATCCCACCAGGCCGCCTGGTGCGCTTCCAGAAAGCCCTGCGCCACTGCGGGGACGGTGCGGCGCGCCAGGCGCTCCATGGCGCGCCGGCGGAACTCGTTCTCTTCCTCGGAGAACATCCCGGGGGACGTGGTCCACAGCGCGACCTGAAAGCCGTCGCCACCGACGCTGACATCGATGTGACCAGCCTCGTCGTCAGCGGAGATCACCCAGCGGTGGTCGGTGTCGATGGTGCCGTAGGCGTAGAACCCAGCCGCTTCCAGCGCCGCCTGCACCGGCGCGAGCGCACGACGCGCCCGTGCCAGCGAGTCGGAGGGCGCTATCGTGTCGATGGTGTCATCGTCCATTTGTGGGTCCTCTACGCGCAGAAGCGCCGCACGATGCCCGAGAGCACGTGCGCGGTGTCCGCCAGCGATGGCAGATCGACGTATTCCGTGTCGGCGTGCGCGCCGTCGCCATCTGGACCGAGGATGACTGTGGGGATGCCGGCGGCAGCGAGCAATGCCGAATCCATCCAGCCAAAGGCCCCGGACACCAGCGGTGGCTTGCCCAGCGCCTTCGCCAATTCGTCTTGCGCCAGCGCCGCAATGGGTGCATCGGGCGAGATGCTGAACGGGGCGCGCTCCAAGAGGGTGCGTTGCACTGCGGTGAAGCGCGGGTCACGAGCTGCGGCGTCCGCGAGAATGGCTGCGATTTCGCCTTCGACGTGCGCCAGCGTCTCTCCGGGAATGGTTCGCCGCTCGATGCCGACGACACATCGCTGGGGGTACGAGGAGAGCTCTTGTCCGCCTGAAATGAGCGAGGCGTGCACGGAGCCTGTCTGGAGCAAGGGGTGCGCGGCGCCACGCCGCAGCGTTTTGTTCAGCGCAGCGATGCCGGACAGGACCGGCCCCATCATGGCGATGGCGTCCACCCCGACGTCCGGCAGCGAGCCGTGCGCTGCCACGCCGGTTGTCTCCACCTCGATCCAGACGAACCCCTTGTGCGCCACGCAGAGTTCCAGCCCGGTGGGTTCGGTGACGATGGCGGCGTCGGCGCGATAGTGGCGCACGATATCCTGCGTGCCGATGGAGGCGTACTCCTCGTCGGCGACAGCGGTGATCAGCAGATCGCCGCGCAGGTTCAAATCCCTGGCCGCGCGGGCGACCAGCATGATGGCCGCGAGGCTGGCCTTCATGTCGAAGGCGCCGCGCCCGTAGAGGCGGTCGCCCTCGACGTGCGGGCGCCACGGCTCGGCCATGCCGCCGGCGCCGACCACGTCCATGTGCGCGTTGAGCATCAGCGACTTGCCACCGCCGCTGCCGGGCAGGATACCCACGACATTGGCCCGACCATCGCCAAGCTCATGCTCGGTGACCTGCAGGCCGGCCTCCCGCAGCCACGCGGCGACGAAGGCGGCGATGTCACTCTCTCCGGCGCCGCCGGGCACGAGATCGGGGTTGGACGAATCGATGGCAACAAGATCGGCGGTTAACGTCGTCAGGTCTTCGAGGGTGATGGTCACGTGGCCTCCGCGCTAGAGAGCGACATAGCGGTCACCGCGCAGCGCGTTATGCGCCGCCACGGCAATGCGCATGGTATAGCGGTCTACGCTGGGAATGAACTCCTCCGGCAACGCGATGACCGAATGCGGCGTGGGATTTGCCGGGGTGATCGCGAGCCCGCGCACACGATCTGTTTCGCCCGCGAAGAACGGGAGCAGATCGAGCAGGGGAAACCGGACCAGCGCGGCAAGCTCCAGTGGGTGAGGGCGGTAGGCGGTGAGTGGGCGGTCATCCACCAGCAGGAACACCTCCTGCAACTCATGGTCGATGAGGGGCGGTTGCTCCGTCACCGAAATGCGGGTTCCCAAG
>JASGGF010000392.1:0-4951 GCA_047605145.1 Thermomicrobiales bacterium
GCGAGCGCCGCCAGCACGCCGCGCCGGGTCGGCGCAGGCGCAGGCGCTGGCGCAAACGGGCGCGGCGTGTGGCAGCGGCGGGCGGCATCCTTCCCGCTACCCCTTCTCCACCGGGTTCAGATCGCGCCCCATCAGCGGGTAGCCGGCGGTGAGGCCGCCATCCACCGGCAGGGTGACGCCGGTGATCCACGAGGCGTTGTCCGAGGCGAGGAAGAGCGCGGCGTTGGCGATATCCTCCGCCAGCCCCACCCGCCCGAGGGGGTACCACGGGGTGAGGGACTCCATCACCTGCGGGTTGACCGCCTTGCGCTCCGCCCAGATCGGGGTGTCGATGGTGCCGGGCGCGATGCAGTTGATGCGCACGCCATCCTTCCCGTACTTCACCGCCGTGTTCTGCGTGAAATTGATCATCCCGGCCTTGGCGGCGGAGTACGCCTCTTCGCCGACGGCGGTCATGCCGTTGACGGAGGCGATGTTGATGATTACGCCCTTGCCGGCAGCGATCATGTCCGGCAAAGCCGCCTTCGTGCAGAGGAAGGCGCTCTTGAGGACGATCTGGAAGTTGCGGTCCCAGATCTCCGGCTCGATGTTCAGCACATCATTGCCGATAGACGCGCCAGCGTTGTTGACGAGAATCGTCACCGGGCCGAACACCTCGTTGGCGCGGGCGAACACGTGCGCCACGGCGGCCGGGTCGGTGACATCCGCCGTCACCGCCATGGCCTCGCCGCCGGCGGCGTCGATGGCGCTGGCCACCTGCTCCGCGAGGTCGCCGTTCAGGTCGGCGATGACGACGCGCGCGCCCTCTTTGGCAAAGAGCTCCGCCGTGGCGCGGCCGATGCCGGAGGCGCCGCCGGTAATGACCGCGATGGTGTTCTGCAGTTGCACGAGTATCCGCTCCCCTTGTGCGTTTCCCGTTCGTGGTTCGCTCGCTCAGCGCGCTGGGCGGGTATCGCCGGTGGCGTCGCCCCTCGCGGCGCTATTGTGCGCGCTAAAGCCCCGGCGTCAACCGGCGCACGGCAAGCCGAACACCTCCGCCACCGCCACCCGGAACTCCGGCAGCACTGTGCCGCCATCGAGATCGTCGCCCACACCGAGCACGACCGGCTCCTGCCCGAGCGCAAACACCGTCACGGTGCGGGCTCAGCGGTCAACGAGCCATATCAGCGGCACGCCCGCCTCCTGATACATCGCGACCTTGTCGGCCATGTCCTCTGCGCGGTCAGCCGGGGCCAGAACCTCAATGGCGAGATCGGGCGGGCCATCCACGAAGTGATCCAGCGCCTCGCCCTGCGGCTCGCGCCCGGCGCGAAGAAATGCGCCATCGGGCGCCAGCACCGTCGCCCGGTTTGGGAACAGCACGAATCCGCATCCCGGCGCCAGAAATTGCCCCAGCTTCCGCGGAAACACATGCGTGCCGAGCAGATAGCCAGTCTTCGTGCTGATCCTTGCCGATCCGACCGATCCAGCCGGCATCTGCACCACTACGCCATCGATCAGCTCGACGCGGTCGTCTCCACAGGTGGCTTCGAACTCGGCGACGGTGATGCGAGGGCTGGCCACGGGACGTCCTTCCCAGAGCTGGCGGCATCTACGCGAAGATCGTGGTGACCGCCACCCGGAACTCCGGCAGCACGTCGCCGCCGTCCAGCTCGTCCCCTATTCCGAGGACGACCGGCTCCTGCCCGAGCGCGAAGACGGTGACCGTCTGCGCCTCCGGGTCGGCCAGCCAGACCAGCGGCACGCCCGCCTCCTGATACAGCGCGATCTTGGCGGCGATGTCGCGCGGGCGGTCGGACGGGGCGATCACCTCCACCGCCAGATCGGGCGGAACCTGGATGAAGTGCTTGCGAGCCTTTCCATGCGGCAACCGGTCGGCGCGTAGAAACGAGACATCTGGCGCCACGACGGTGTTCCGGCCGGGGAAGAGCACGAAGCCAGTCTCGGCGCCGTACACCCGGCCCAGCTTGCGCGGCACGATATGCGCGCTGAGCACGTAATGCGCCATGGAATTGACACCGCTTGACTCTTCAGACGCAGGCGACATCGGGACCACGTCTCCATCGATCAGTTCGACGCGGTCGTCCCCGCAGGTGGCTTCAAACTCGGCAACAGAGAGTCGGGTGGCGACCATGGGTTCTTCCCTCTACGCGAAGATCCGGGCGACGGCCACTCGGAACTCCGGGAGCACCGCCCCGCCGTCCAGTTCGTCATCCACACCCAGCGTGACCGGCGCATGCCCCAAGGCGAACACGGTGACGGTTTGCGCGGGCGGATCGACTACCCAGACCAGAGGCACACCCGCCTCCTGATACAGCGCAGCCTTCGTCGCGACATGATGGGGGCGGTCAGAGGGAGAGTTCACCTCCACCGCCAGATCGGGCGCGAGGCGCGCAAAATGCCACCGGGCCTTTCCTTGCGGAACCCGCCCGGCGCGGACAAACGCGACATCTGGCGCCAGCACCGTCTCGCGGTCCGCGAAGATCACGAATCCGGTCTCGGCGCCAAGCACATCACCCAACTGGCGCGGCATCACATGCATACCCAGCAGGATGCCAATTTTCATGGAGATCTTTCCCGGCTCGTACGACGCAGGCGCCATGGGGACAACGACTCCATCAATGAGCTCGACACGTTCGTCCCCGCAGGTGGCTTCAAATTCGGCAATGGAGAGACGGGTAGCGACCATGGTGGCTTCCTTGACTGGAGGGGTGATGGCGGGGGAGTGCGTTGTGGGCAGGATACCGTATCCCCGTGTCGTGGCCGCCGGGCCGAAAGAACCCGGCGGCCATGCGCCCTACTCCGCGCGGGACATGTTGCGCACCGCCAGCAGCGAGGCGCCCACGGGGTCGTTCGGGTCCGGGTTGTCCTGCTCCACGATCTCCCAGCGCACGCCCGCCTCCCGCGCGGCGGCGCGGATATCGCCCCAGTCCAGCGAGCCTTCGCCCGCCGGCACATCGATGAAATCGGGCGCGGGGCCAACATCCTTCAGGTGCATCAGGGGGGCGCGGCCCGCCATGCGGCGCAAGAGCGCGGCCGGATCCTGCCCACCACGCGCCGCCCAGTAGACATCGATCTCGAAGCCGACCAGCGCGGGGTCGGTCTCAGCGGCGAGCACATCGAACAGGGTCGCGCCGTCGCCATCCGGCAGCGGGTCG
This sequence comes from Thermomicrobiales bacterium, assembly GCA_047605145.1. GTDB lineage: Bacteria > Chloroflexota > Chloroflexia > Thermomicrobiales > UBA6265 > JACCXM01. Next base: position 3,159 of record JASGGF010000392.1, read on the forward strand.
AACTCGAACGCGTGGTGGTGGTACGCGAAGCCGAGATCCGCCATGCGGGCGGCGGCGGCCCACACGTTCAGGCTGGCGGCCAGCGTGCGGGCGGCCGCCAGCGAGTTGCGGCGCTCCTCCGGCACCCATGGCACGACCGCGTACTGCCCGCCGAGCGCTTTCAGCGTCGCCAGCCCCTCCTCGGCGTTCCCTTCCCAGACCGCGACCGAGATGTGCGCGCCGCTCACCCGCAGGCCCAGCTCCTGCAGCAACGCTTGCAGCTCAGCCGTCTCCATGCCGCCGTAGCCGGCGAACTCCACCGCCTGCGCGCCACCTTCGGCAAGCTGGCGCAGCACCCCGGGGAAATCCTCCGCAGCGGGCTTGCGCACGGTGTAGAGCTGAACGCCAATCGGGTTTTCGGGCAGGCTCATGGCAGGGATCTCCATCAGTGGCAATGCGACGATTCGTCCGCGCGCCCGGCGCAGGCTGCCATTATCACGTACGGAGGGGGAGCCGCTGCGCTCAGGGGGTGGCGGCCTGCGGGCCTCAGGGGGTGTAAGGGGGTGAAGGAGCACCAAAGAGGAACAGGAAGCGGTTGTGTACTTCGTCGCTCGTGTTCCTGCACTCCCTCCGCCCCCTGAGGCCCGCAGGCCGCCACCCCCTGAGCGCAGCGGCTCCCCCTGAGCGCAGCGGCCCCCCCTCGTGCTGTGTACAATCCAGCCAACCCGCGTTGAACCACATCCTCGCCATTGACGCCGCACCGGGAGTTGCACGATGGACCACGAGCGCTGGGACGCGCTGACCCGATCCACCCACGACCACCTGACCCGGCGCGGCGCCGTGCGCGCGGGCCTCGGCATCCTCGCTGGCGCGGTGGGCTTCACCGCCCTGCGCGCGGACAACGCCGCCGCGCGCGATGCCTGCCAGATCCGCTGCGGCGGCGAGCGCCGCCTGTGCAAGGGCGAGTGCCGCGACAACGTCAACCCGCGCCAGTGCAAGCGCACCTGCGAGGCGTGGAACGACGAGTGCCTGAACCACTGCGAGTTCAAGTCCCTGCGCCGCCGCACCTCCAGCGACGAGTACGACCGAATGCGGCGGAAGATGAGCGGATAGGGGGACGACGCGCCTGCGGGCGCTTGGGGGAGACGCCTCCGCGGAGGCTTGGGGAGAAAGGGAAAAAGGAGAACGAACGAGGACCCACCCTCAGCGTCGTTCCCTATTCCCTTATTCCCTAAGCGAAGCGTCTTCCCCAAGGCCCGCAGGCCGTCTTCCCTCAGGCGTCCGCAGGCGCGGCCCCGCCTTTCATCATCCGGATGCCCGGCCGGTCCGGGCCGTAGTAGTGGGGCAGGGTGGCGTCTTCGCGGTAGCCGGCGGAGAGGTACAGGGCGCGGGCAGAGGCGTTTTCCGCCTGCACCATCAGCATCATGGCCGGCGTGCGCAACGCCACCTCCACCTCGGCCAGCAGCGCCCGGCCGATCCCCTGCCGCTGGTAGGCGGGGTCCACCGCCTGATTGACCACCCGCCCCCCTTCGATCACCCGGTCCCCGATCACGCAGCCCGCCACCTCGCCATTGCGGCGCACCAGCAGGATGCGCACCCACGGAATCAGGCGCAGCAGCACCAGCGTTGAAAGGGTGTACGCCAGACGCGGTGGAAACGCCCGCCGCTGCAACTGCGCCAGCGCCGGCAGATCACGCAGGCCAGCCGTCTCCACCACCAGCGGGTCGCCGGCAGGAGACCCGGGCAGACCGGTGGGAGATGGGGGCGGGGGTGGGGCAAACAGCGCCATGCCGGCATGGTAGCGGATTGCCGCC
>JASGGF010000393.1:0-4950 GCA_047605145.1 Thermomicrobiales bacterium
ATCGGCGCAGTACGCGGGCGCGGCGGCGCTCTGCTGCCTCGCGGCGGGCCGCGCGGGCGCTGGCATCGTGACGGCGGCGGTGCACCGCTCGCTGGCGCCCGTGTTGGTTGGGCTCGTCCCCGATGTCACCGTGGCGTTCTTGCCGGAAGGTGATGGCGCCAGCGCCGCCCGCCGCGCCGCCGAGGTGATTGGCGAGAAGCTGGAGAAGGCGCGCGCGCTGGTGGTCGGCCCCGGCCTCGGTGATGACGAAGGCACGGAGGCGCTACTGGGCGCGCTCTTCGGGGTCACGAAGTCCCGCGTTGGCATCGGGTTCGCGCCCGGCGGCGACACGGCGGAGGCGGCGGGCGAAAGCGTGATCGCCTCAGCTGGCGTCCCTGTCGTCATTGACGCCGACGGGCTCAACTGGCTGGCGAAGCAGGAGGCGTGGTGGGAGAGGCTGCCGCAGGGGCAGGCCGTGCTAACCCCGCACTCCGGCGAGATGGCCCGCCTGACTGGCGCGGAGATCGACGCCATCGTCGCCGATCCCGAAGCCGCCGCCACCGGCGCGGCGGCGACGTGGGGCCAGACGGTGCTCCTCAAGGGCGCCACGACCGTGATTGCCGCCGCGGATGGCGGCGTCACGAAGATCGAGACGCCGCCGGGTCTGGCGACCGCCGGCACGGGCGATGTGCTGAGCGGCGCGATTGGCGCGTTTCTGGCGCAGGGGCTGAGCGCGCCGGATGCCGCCGCGCTGGGAGCATTCGCCGGCTGCCGCGCCGCGTGGAAGCTGCGGGAGCGATTGGGCACGCTCGGCCTGTTGGCGAGTGATTTGCCGCTGGCCATGGCCGAAGAACTGGCCGTGCTGGAACGGATGGGAGCCTGAGATGTCGGAACCTGCCAGTCCCGAACTGACCGTGCGCGCCGTCATGCGGCGCGAAGTGCCAATCGCCAGCCCTGAGACCTCGGTGGCGGATCTGGCGCGCCTGATGGTGGAACACCGCGTGCCGGGCGTGCCGATCATCGACAACGGCGAGCTGGTCGGCATTGTTACCGAAGCGGACCTGATCCAGCGCGAGGCTAAGGTCGATACGCCGTCGGTGATCTCGATCCTCGGCTCCGTCCTTGTCGCTGATGCCGGAACGCCCTTCAACGAAGAGCTCCGCCGCGTGCTCGCCACCTCCGCCAGCGAGTTGATGACCTCGCCGGTGTACAGCATCCGTGACATCGCGACGGTTACCGAACTGGCGACCCTGATGTTGCAGCGGCGCATCAACCCGGTGCCCGTGGTGGACGACAAGCGGCAGATTGTCGGCCTCGCCACGCGCACCGGCATCGTCGAGCACATCGCGCGGCTGGAGTCCGGAGCGTAGCGAGTCCTCGGGGTGAGGGTGGGGGCCCTCCGTCGAAACAGAGGCGCCACCAAGCCACGTCACTCCAAGCGTGAGACACTCCTACGTTCCGCTTCGCAGTGCTTCAGCCGCCACCACGGAGACGACGTGCGCGCCACCCGGGCCATCATCGACCTTGACGCGATCGCCGCGAACGTGCAGGCGCTGCGCCGCTGTGCGCCGGCCAGCCCGCGCTTCCTCGCGGTCGTGAAGGCGGACGCCTACGGCCACGGCGCGCCGCAGGTGGCCGCCACCGCGCTGGCCGCTGGCGCCACGAACCTCGGCGTCGCCACCGTCAGCGAGGGGCAGATTCTGCGCCGCTGCGGCATCACCGCCCCAATCCTGATCCTCAGTTCCATCGATCCCTCGGACGCTGCGGCGGCGCTGGCGGCCGATCTGGAGATCACCGTCGCGGAGCCACGGCTGCTGGCCGAACTGGAACGGCTCGCGGCGCTTCATCCAGAGCCCGTCGCGGTGCACATCAAGGTAGACACTGGCTTGCGCCGGTACGGCGCGCTGCCAGACGACGCGGTCGCCACGGCCCGGCGCGTGGAGCAGCACTCGAACCTGCGGCTGGCTGGCCTCTCGACGCACTTTGCCTCCGCCGATGAGCTGGACGAGCCCTTCACTGCCGCGCAGTACGCCATCTATCAGCGGGTCGTCGCGCAGTTGGCGGCGGAAGGCATCGCGCCGCCCGTGCTGCATGTCGCGAATAGCGCCGCGCTGATCACTGGGGTGGGGGTGGAGCTGGGCATGGTGCGGGCGGGCATCGCCCTCTACGGCGTGCCTCCCTCGGACGAGGTCTCGCTGCCAGCCGGTATGCGGCCCGCCATGCGCATCGAGAGCCGGGTGGCCCGGGTCACGCCGCTGGAGCCGGGCGACACCGTCGGCTACAACCGCGTCTGGCGCGCCGAACGCCCGATGCGCGGCGCGCTCGTGCCCATTGGCTACGCGGACGGCTACCGGCGGGGGCTGGTCGCGAAGTCATGGGCTGGCCTCCACGGTCAGCGCGCGCCGCTGCTGGGCCGCGTCTCGATGGACCAGACGGTCTTCGGCATCCCAGACGACCTCGCGGTCACACCCGGCGACTCCATCCACCTGATGGGTGACCCTGTCCATGGCGCGCCCACCGCCGCCGACTTCGCCGCGATGCTCGATACCAACACCTACGAAATCCTCGTCGGCGTCCGGGCCCGCATCCCGCGTGTCTACCTCCGCAACGGGGAAGAGGTGGCGACGAAGCGGCTGGAAGCCCCGCCGTGGGAGGAGTTGCTGCTTTAACGCTGCCCCGCTACCGGTAACAAAAAGCCCCTCGCCCTTCGCAAAGGGAGAGGGGTTTGGGGTGAGGGTCCGTCGCGTCCCTAACTCTCCGGCTGCAATCCCGCCGCAACCTGCTTCAACATATCGACATCGCGGCGCACGACGAACGTGCGGCCGCTCATGTCGTCGCGCACGTAATTCAGCGTACGATCATCCATCCAGCGGTAGATCGTTGGGCGGGTCACGCCGAGCTGCTGCGCCGCCCCGCCGATGCTGACCAGTTCCGCCCGGTCATAGGCGCGGTACTTCGCCAGTGCCAGCATCTTGCCGAGCTCGGTGTCCCAGAAGGAACGGGGCACCATGTAGTCGTCGGCTACGGCCGGCCAGAAGAGGATCTGCAGCACCGAATCGATGGCCTGCAGCACCTGCTCCTTGGGCTCCGATTCCTCGCCCTTGGCCACGGCCCCGAGGCGTCGCAGGTCCTTCCCCAACGTGCCCTCGCGGAGCTGCTCGAGGGTGAGTTCCTGCACGGAGCCGGCGTGAAGTTTGCTGATGAGGCGGTGATGCTGGGCGTACACCAGCTGTAGCGCCTCGTCGATGGCTGCCTGGTAGTCCGGCGCCACTGTATCCACGGGAACCCCTTTCATCCGTGCGGTACATCCGGACTGAAAGCGAACGCGCATCGAGTACGGTCGGAGTGTACGCTTGGGTAAATATGGGGTCAACGCACTTTGCATCGCAGGAAGAAAACCGGGACCGGTGGGCGAAAAGAGGAAGAACCGGGCATTTGCCTGTGGGAATGTTGACTGAGAGTCACAGAAGAAACAGAGGCAGGATCGGGTGAGGCGTGCATCATCCATTGGTGACGCAGGAACCCGGACGGGTCAGTGCCCGGTCATCATCCCGCGCACTGCCAGCCCGAAGATGAACAGCGCGATCAGGCTGTAGATCATCAGCGCCTGCCGCTGGTCGCGATCCTTCAGGTACGACCACGCGAAGGGCAGCACCAGGATGCCGGTGATTCCGTACAGGTAGTGGGTGGGGCTGGGCGGGCGGGCTCCTTCCACGAAGAGCCCGAGCCCTGCCGCCACCTGCACGCCCACCAGGATTTCCCCGATCACCAGCGCGCCGGCGAAGCTGCCGGAAACGGCCTGCCCACGCAGGTAGGAGACCAGTCCCCACACCCCGAGCGCGAAGAAGAACATCATCACCGTGAGGGAAAGGCGGTCGTGGAAGAGCAGCAGGGTTTGCAGCGGAGTGATCCTTGTCAAATCCGTGCGCCGGCGGCTCCGGCAGGCAACACGGCAGTATAGAAGTTCAGGACAGGAACAGATCGAGCGTCATCTGGCGCTGCGAGCGGCGTATCTCATCGGAGCGCCAGGTGGGGCCAGTCTCCCGGCGCGGCAGCGCCTCCACCGGCAGCTTCAGCCCGGCCCGCGACAGGTGCTGGGTCACTGCGGTGATGGCCGTCCGTGGCCGATTGTTCGTTTCGGAGAGGTGAGCCAGCCAGATGGTGGGCGATTGCCGCGCCTGCCGCAGCGCGCCGGCCAGCAGTTCGCCGCTGGTCGCGTTAGAGAGGTGGCCGGTCTCCGCCAGAATGCGCCGCTGCAAATGGACGGGGTAGGGGCCACGCCGCAGCATCTGCTCGTCGTGGTTCGCCTCCATCACCACCAGATCGCTGGCCGCCACCGCTTCCGCGATCCCGCCCGAAACCGACCCAAGATCGGTGAAGGCGCAAATGGTGATACCGGCCGCCTGAATCAGGAAGCCGCACGGCTCGGCGGCGTCGTGCCGCACCGCGATGCCGGTCACCTCCACGTCCTGCACCGTTACCGGCCGGTCCGGGGACACCACCTCGTGCGCGCCCGCGGTGAGCGCCGACGCCGTCAGCGCGCCGCGCGTGCTGACAATGGTCGCGCCAGCGCGTTGCAGGCGGCCGGCTTCCTTGTTGTGATCGACGTGCTCGTGGCTGAGCAGCACCGCATCGACGTCGCTCAATCGCTGGCCGTGCTGCGCGAGGGCGGCGGTCAGCTTGCGCACCCCGACGCCGCAATCGACCAGCAAGGTCGCGCGCGGGGTTTGCACCAGCAGCGCGTTGCCGCTGCTGCCACTGCCCAGGCTGGTCACCCGCACCAGAGACGGGGAAGAAGGGTCACCTGCGTTCACGAGGGCAGGGTACACTGAGGGGCGGCGTCGCCGCCGCATCTTGGCGTTCTGGCGACAGGAGGAACGCACACGCATGCAGGCGGCAGGTCGACTTTTTCGGAACGTCCCACGGCCAGGATCATTCGGGGCCGGCAGCCCCACCGGGCCGCCGCGGTCC
>JASGGF010000394.1:0-4914 GCA_047605145.1 Thermomicrobiales bacterium
AGCGCCATGATGATCAACGCGTGGTTGGGGACCATGTGGCAGGCGCCGCCGAACTTGTCGTAGCCGTAGTGCGCCTGAATCTGGGCCAGCGCCGAGCGCCAGTCGTCCGGGTTCTCCGCGTGCCACGCGCGCACATCCGCAATGAGCTTGGCGATGGTTGAGTCCGCCGGAATCTGCGCCACCGCCACATCCAGCAACGCGTTCAGGTCCGATTCCACGAACGCCTGCGCCAGCAGCGCCGCAATCACTTGCGCGCCGTAGACCGCCTCGCCATCGTGGCTGACACTGCCCGCGCGCTGCGCGAAATCCGCCGCCTTCGCCGGGTCGCCGGGGAAGAGCATCCCCCAGCCATCGATGAAGATCTGCGCCCCGATCTGCTCCGCGATCGTCTTGCCGTTCACGGCAATGGATCCGCTGGCAGGCGCCGGGATGCCCTCCTTGAGGCGCATGTAGGCGGTGTGCTCGGTGGAGTTGCCCAGCCCGCCCCACCAGAAGATGGTGCGCTCCTCGATCACGTAGTTCAGCCACGTATTGCCGATCTGCTCCGGCGTCAGGTCCGGGCTGTTGCCGTGGTCTGGCAGCGCGCGCAGAAAGGTGAACGTGCCAGAGATATCATCATCGGTCACCACCAGCGGCAGCCCGCGCCGCTCCGCGATGTACCCGGTAATCTCGCCGCGCTCGGCCATAATCTTGTCGTAGGTCCACCCCTCGATGGGCCGCCCGAGGTATACCCCGATGATCTTGCCCAGCACCCCGGCGTACACCCGCTCCACGTAATCGGCGGGAAACGCGATGTCTAGCGTCGTCATGAGAATGCGTGTCTCCAGTTCGCGGTGTGCGAGTCCGACCCGGTTGCCGGCCCGCCATCGTCGTGCGTGATCATGCTGAGGGCTGTAGCCAGTTCGCTACAACCGCCCGGTCCGGGTGCGCTCTGAGCTTGTCGAAGATGCTTGGTGCGCATTGGCTTTGTCGGGGTTTCGGTGCACCGGAGAGCCCTCACCCCCAGCCCCTCTCCCGAAGTACTTGCGCGGGAGAGGGGCTTCCCTCCTCCTAAAGGCGCCAGAATCGGCGCGGTCACGCCGCATAGTCGCCACGACGCTGCCGGTCGGCTCCCCTCTCCCGCGCATCGGGAGATGGGCTGGGGGTGAGGGCCGTCCGCCGTTTTGCTTCTTCCCAAGGCAATTCGCACCAAGCGTAAAGAACCTCGGCGCCGTCCGCGACAGCGCGCCGGAGGCAGCTCGCCCTCGGCGCCTCCGGCCACAGCGCCCCTTACCCTGCCAGCGCGGCAAACATCTCCGCCCGCGCCGCCGCCGCCGCCGCCTGCTCCTGCTGCAACGTGATCGTCAGCGCCGTCAGGCTCGCGGCCAGCGGGTCCAGATCGACGCGGTTCGCGCGGTTCACCTGCTCCGGCCACCCGGCGGGCAGCACGCTGTCACCGTGCAGCGCCCCCGCGAGGGAGCCGGCCATGCTGGCGATCGAGTCGTTGTCGCGGCCGTAGTTGGCGGCGCCGCGCACCGCCTCCAGAAAATCGCCCTTCGCCACCACCAGCATCCCCAACGCCACCGGGAGCTCCTCGATGGACTTGCGGCGGCTCGGCTGCCAGTCGTCGGTGCCGTTGCCCCGGTCCCGCACGCCGTCCTCGGCGCTGCCGTCGAACGGCTGAATCGCCTCGCGCAGCGGCACGATCGCCGCGCGCCAGTCCTCGTGGCGGCGCGCCTCGTAGATCACGGCGCCAATCGCCTCGCGCGTCCCTTCTTTCGCGTACCCCATCGCCGTCTCGATGATGTCGTCCACCGTCGCTCCCGGCGCGAGCGCCGCCGCCACGCAGGCCGCGATCACGCCCGCCGCCTCCAGCCCGTAGCTCCACTGGTGCGCGGTGAAGATGTCGATGGCCTCGCGGTACGCCGCGCCGGGATCGCCCGCGTTCACGATGCCGACAGGCGCGGCGTACATTGCGGCGCCGCAGTTGACCATGTTCCCCACGCCGCCAAGGCGCGGGTCAGCGTTGGCCAGCCGCAGGCGCATCAGCAGCCACTTTTCCGGGTAGAAGAGCCGGTCAACAAGCGGCATCTCCACGCCGCGCTCCGCCAGCCAGCGCGGCTCGTCCGCGATCAGCGGCACGATGCGCTCGGCGAAGATGAACGGGTCGAGGTGGCGCTGCTCCTCGGTGTAGATCTGGCCGAGCAGCATGATCATGTGGGTGTCGTCCGTGAAGCGGCCATCCCCCTTGCCAATGTCAGACGGGCCGTCCCACGGTTCCACGAACTCCAGAATCTCGCCGTAGCGCGCCCAGATCTCCGGCGGAAACCGCCACTCCGCCGGCGCCCCCAGCGCGTCGCCTATCGCGCCGCCGTACAGGCAGCCGCGCACCTTGTGATAGAGCGGCGAATCGGTCATCGCTGCGTTACTCACCTTGCTCTTGTCCCCGTCGCTACCGTCAACCCTTGATGCCTCCCTGCGTCAGCCCTTCCACGAAGCGGCGTTGCAGGGCGAGGAAAATCACCACCACCGGCAGGATCATCATGATCGCGGCGGCGCTGGTCAGCGACCAATCCCGGCTGAACCGGGTCGCGAAGTTGTAGTAGCTGGTGACCACCGTGAAGAGCTCTTGCTCCGTCAGGAAGACCGTCGCCAGCAGGAACTCGTTCCAGACGCTGAGCGCTACGACCAGCCCCACCGTCAGGAAGCCGGGCCACGACAGCGGCACGACGATACCGGTGAAGATCTGCCACTCGCCCGCGCCGTCCACCCGCGCCGCGTCCTCGAAATCGCGCGGCAATTGCAGCATGTAGGAGCGCAGCAGAAAGACCGCGAATGGCGCGTTCGTCGCTACGTAGATGATCGCCAACCCCAGCAGGTTGTTGACCAGTCCCAGCTTCTGCCACGTAAAGAAGAGCGGCACGAGGAACAACTGCAGTGGCAGGCTGGTCCCGATCAACAGGTAGAGCGTGACGGCGCTGGCCCCCGGCAAATCCAGCTTCGCGAGGCTGTACGCCGCCATGCCCCCCAACGCCAGCACGGCCACCACCGTGACCACCACGAGGAAACCGCTGTTGCGCGTCGTCACTGCGAAGTTGCCGACGTCCCACGCTTTCGCGAAGTTGCCCCACAACAGTTGCTGCGGCGGTCCCAGTGGGTTCTTGCCGATCTCACCCTGCGACTTCAGCGAATTGAAGAGCAGCACCAGCAGCGGCCCCATCGCGAAGCCGAGCAGCAGGATGAGAATGATGTAGTTTGGCGTCAGGTTGATATCGCGACGGCTGCGTCGTGGCATGACCGTGCTGCTCATATCTCCCACCCCCGCCGCCGCAGCACCTGAAACCCGGCGATCACGCAGCCCACGAAGAAGCTCATGGTCAGGCCGATGGCGGCGGCGTAGCCGGCGTTGAAGTTACGGAACGCCTCCTTGAACACCAGCACCGACAGCACCTCAGTGGCCCGCGCCGGGCCGCCCTGCGTCAGGATCCAGATGTAATCGAAGGTCAGGAACGACCAGATCGTGGTCATCAGGATCATGAACACGATGGTCGGGCGAATCCCCGGTAGCGTCACGTCCCGGAACTCCTGCCAGCGGCTTGCCCCGTCCAGCCGCGCGCTCTCGTACAGATCGGGCGGGATGTTCTGCATGCTGGCGAGGAAGAGGACCATCAGGAATCCCCACCAGTGCCAGTTATCGACAAACCCAATCGTGGGCAGCGCGGTCTTCGGGTCACCGAGGAACGCCTTGTCGAACCCCGGCACGCCGAGATCCGTCAGGAGCGCGGGAATGCCACGATCCGGGCTGAGCAGGCCCCGCCACAACGCCGCAGAGACGACGCTCGGCAGCACGTAAGGGATGAACAGCGCCAGCCGGAACGCCACAGCCCCCCGCTTGATCGGCGCCAGCAGGCTGGCCGCCACCAGCGCCATGGCGATGGGAATGGTCAGGAACATCAGGAGCCACAGCACGTTGTTGCCAAACGCGTGGTGGAACCCGGGGTCCCGGAACAGGACCTTGTAGTTCTCCAAGCCCACCCATTCGGCCGTGCCGATGCCGCTCCATTTGGTCATGGAGTAGTAGACGGAGCTGAGCGCGGGCGCCGCCACCACCAGAATATTGATGAGAAGAATCGGCAGCACGAAGAGCCACGGCACGACCTTACGCCGGAAAAAGGCGCGCCGTTTGTCCGCCTGCCGCGAGGTAATCGTCCCCTCGGGGAGCGTCAGTGTCTGTTGCATGCGTCGTCTCGCTTCCGGGATACGGAAGGCGGGTCAGGGTCGCCCCTGACCCGCGCGCGATCTACCGCGCCGGAATCGGCGGCACGGCGCCTGCCGTGCGCTCGGCGTCGAACTTCTCCTGATGCCCGGCCAGATACTCTTCCGGCGTGATCTCGCCCGCCCAGACCCGCTCGATCTCCTCGATCAGGTAGGTCTCACTGGCCGGCGGCCAGAAGGTCCATGTGGTGTAGCCGTAGTTCCCGGCCTCGAATGCTTCGTTCATGGCCGCGAGGATCTCGGCCAGATTGGGGTTGACGCCGGTCAGATCCTGTCCGGTCAGGTCAACTGCCGCTGGCACCTGCCCGCACTTCACCAGCATCGTCGCCATGTTTTCCGGGGAGAACCAGAAGTCGATGAACTTCGCGGTCTCCGCCTGATGCGGCGAGTTGGCGTTGATGGAGAACGTCGAGCCAATGCCGAGGTCGAAGATGGCGTCGCCGGTCACCGACGGCACCGGGACCCAGCCGATCTCGTTCTCGTTGCCCGCCTCTGCCCCGAAGTACGCCGCTTCGTCCGCGAGGAACCACGACCCCTCGATGTTCATGGCCGCCTCGCCCGAACCGAGGATGGCCCCCGCCTCGGGGAAGGTAGTGGTGTAGTAGCGGTCGAGGCCGCCCATGAACCAGCCGTTCTGCTGCATCGTGTTCAACGCGTCTA
>JASGGF010000395.1:0-4912 GCA_047605145.1 Thermomicrobiales bacterium
CTCCGGGGCACAACTCCTCACGTTAGCCAATTCACAGCAAGCGTAATGAACAGGGAGTCGTGATGAACATCGCACGACGTCCGATGGACGAGGACGCCGGCGCAGCCGAGGCAGCCACGATGATGGCCATCACGCAACGCCGCTACGGCCAACCCGACGTACTCGCGTACACGGCGGTCCCCAGGCCGGTGGTCGGCGATGGCGACGTGCTGGTGCGCGTGCAGGCAGCCGCTGTCCACCCCGGCGACTACTTCATCATGACCGGCGAACCGTATATCGTGCGGCTGGCGTTCGGTCTGCGCCGGCCGCGCCACGCCATCCCGGGCAGAGACCTGGCCGGCGTGGTGGCAGCAGCCGGCAAGGACGTCGCTGGTTTGCAACGGGGCGATGCGGTGTTCGGCTGGAGCGCCACCGGAACGCTCGCCGAGTACGCGTGCGTCCCGGCGGGCCAGCTTGTGCGCACCCCCGCCAACCTCAGCATGACCCAGGCCGCAGCGACGCCCACCTCCGGCCTCACCGCGCTGCAGGCGCTGCGAGACATCGCGCAGGTGCAGCCCGGGCAGACCGTGCTGATTACGGGCGCCGCTGGCGGTGTGGGGAGCTTTGCCGTCCAGATCGCGAAGACGCTGGGCGCCGAGGTGACCGGAGTGTGCAGCACCCGGAACATGGACTGGGTCCGGTCGTTGGGCGCTGACCACGTCATCGACTACACCCGAACCGACTTCACCCGCACGGGGCTGCGCTACGACGCCATCCTCGACAACGTGGAAGCGCAGCCCCTTTCGGCCGTGCGACGCGCGCTGGCGCCAACCGGGGTCCTCATCCCCAACAGCGGGCGAGGCGGCCGCGTGATCGGACCGCTCGCCCGGATCGCCGAGGCGCGTGCGCGATCGCTGTTCACCCGCCAGACCCTGCGGCCGTTCCTCTCCATCGAGAAGCGCCAGGACCTGCTCCATCTGGCCGGCCTGCTCGCGGCGGGGCAGATCACGCCGGTCATCGACCGCGTCTACCCGCTGAGCGAAGCGGCCGAGGCCCTCCGCCACATCGGGGCCGGCCACACCCGGGGGAAGGTTGTCGTCACTGTTTGAGCGACGGGATACCGCCCAACGGCGCCCGCGTAGCGCCCAACCCAGGTTCAGCCGCCCTGTGCAGACCGGTTACAGGGGCGACGCTGTCTTGCAGACACCTCGCCGGTTCTCCGTTCTCCACCCCGACCTCCCACACCACGATGTCGTCCCGACCGCAGGAGGGACCGCGCACCCCCAACTCCCGTGGCAACGGCGACCTCTCTCCGGCTCCCACCACCAAGGTGGAGGTGCGGGCAGGGCCGCCGTGGTGGAGCGGAGCGCGGCAGCGACGGTTCGCGGTGGCAGTCGGAACGTGGCGCTGTTGCCCTGCGGGCTCGTGGCGCCCTTTCCTGCATCTGCGGGTTCGGGACGACCGTGTGGGGGCGATGGCTTGCGGTGGTTATCGGAAAACTGGGCCGTGTACCCGGGAGTTGGGGGTGCGCGGTCCCTCCTGCGGTCGGGACGACATCGTGGGTGCGAAGGTCGGGGTGGGAAACAAACGGCCGGTGACGTGCCCTCAACGTAGCGTCACTCATCGCTTCGGTCTGCACACTGCGTCGGGATGACATCCGAGTGAGGGTGGGGATGGCCGGCGGCGGGAAGCGGAGAACAGGGCGCCGTGAAGGCATTGACGCACGACCCGAGATCCGCCTGTGTGCCTCGCCCAATCCCCCATGTTGTCCGCGCTAGTTGACGCGCGGCGAACAGCTTGATAGCGTATGTGTAATCGTTTCCACATCGGGGGTGTTGTGCCAACCATCCATGACGTCGCCCGCCAGGCCGGGCTCTCCGTCGCCACCGTCTCCCGCACCCTTTCCGGGCGCGGCTACGTCAGTGAGCGGAGCCGGGCCAGCGTGCTGCAGGCGGTGGACACGCTGGGCTACGTGCCGAACGGGCTGGCGCGGGGGTTGAAGACGCAGCGTTCCGGGCTCATCGCGTTGCTGGTGCCAGAGATCATGAACAGCTTCTACACCACCCTCAGCCGCGGCGTGGAGGATGTCGCCAATGCCCACGGCCTGCAGGTCATCCTCGGCAACACGGATGAAAGCCTGGAGAAGGAGCGCGCCTACGTGGACTTGATGACCTCCAGCCGCGTCGAAGGCGTCATCCTGGCCCCGGCCGGCGCCTCCCATCAGGCGCTGGACGTGCTGGCGGCGCACAAAGTCCCCGCCGTGCTCATCGACCGCTCCGTTCCCGGCTACGACGGCGACATTGTGCGCGGCGACAGCATTACCGGCGCGCGCGACCTCACCCGCCACCTCCTTGCGCTGGGGCATACCCGCATCGCGCTGATCAACGGCCACCCGGACACCTCCGTCGCCCAGGAACGCGCCGACGGCTTCCGCCAGGCGCTGGCCGAAATGACGCTGACGCCGGATGACGGCCTCATCTCCTTCGGCGCCTGGTTCGCGGACGACGCCGAGCGCCGCACCGGCGCCCTGCTCGATGCGCCGAACCCGCCCACCGCCCTGCTCGCGGCCAACAGCTTCATGGCCATCGGAGCCCTGCGCGCACTGCGCCAGCGGGAGTTGCGCGTGCCGGAGGATGTCGCGCTGGTCTGCTTCGACGACATCGAGGACGCCGCCGCCATCAACCCGTTTCTCACGGCGCTGGCCCAGCCGGCGTACGCCATGGGCGAGGCCGCCATGCGGTTTCTGCTCGATCGCATCGCTGGGGTCTACACCGGCGCCGGCCGCGCGGTCGTGCTGCCCTCCCACTCCCTGCTGGTCCGCCGCTCCTGTGGGCAGGGGCTGGCGCAGGTTCCCCTCGCCACGGGGCACGCGCCGCCACTCCCTGCCGTCAGGCTCCCGGCTCCCTGATTCACGCGAAAGGAGGCCCCGCCGCACGCAGACGTTCAGTCCCGCCCGCCGACCGTTACGCACCAGGAGATGACCATGACCTCGCCGACCATTGCCCGCCGCCTTGACCGTCGCAAACTGATGATGGCCTCCGCCTCCGCCGCCGGCCTGTACACCTTCGGGTTGCCGCACCGGGTAGGCGCCCAGGCCGCCAACATCCGGGTGGCGGTCTACCAGGAGCCCGCCCGCGTCGAGGTGCAGAAGCGCTTCATCGAGGCGTTCCAGGCCGCCCACCCCGAGATCACCGTCTCGCTGGAATCCGCCGACTTCAGCACCTACTACACCCGCCTCAACACCAACCTGGCGGCAGGGCGCGCCCCGGACGTCTTCATGATGAGTGGCGCGTACTTCTACGCCGGCGCCATGCGCAACGCCTTCAAGGATCTCGGCCCCTATCTGGAGCAGTCCGGCATCGATCTCAGCCTGTACTTCACCGAGGACGCCAACTCGGTCTACCAGGGCAAGACCTACGCCGTCCCCGAAGAGCTGGACATCATGGCGCTGGCCTACAACAAGGATCTCTTCGACGAGGCGGGCGTGGAGTACCCCACCGCCGCCTGGAACTGGGACAACCTGCTGGACGCCGCCACCAAGCTGACCCGCACCACCGACAGCGGCCAGCAGACGTACGGCATCTACGCCGTGAACAACATCCAGGAGATGTGGGGCGATCTCGTCAAGCAGAACGGCGGCACGTTCCTGACCCCGGATATGAAGCAGGCGGCCATCAACACCCCCGAATCGCAGGAGGCGATCCAGTTCGCGGTGGACCTGATCCACAAGTACAAGGTCTCCCCCTCGGCGCAGGGCGTCTCCTCCCTGCCGGGCTACATCGAGTCGGGCGGCAGCCCGTTCATGACCGGCCTGGTGGCCATGAAGTTCCAGGGCAACTACGAGCTGGGCGTGCTGCTGGAGAGCGATGCCTTCCAGTGGGACGTCGTCACCATGCCGAAGCAGAAGATCAAGGGCGGCCTGGCCTGGTCGCAGGCGTGGGTAATGTCCGAGAAGACCCAGCAGCCGGACGCCGCCTGGACCTTCATCGAGTACATGATGAGCGAGGCGGCCAACAAGGTCATCTCCGACACCCCGAACAAGGGCCAGTGCCCGCCGCTGAAGTCCGCCGCCTACGAGGGCGCCTACGGCGCGCCGCCACCGGAGAACATGAAGGCGTTCCTGGACGGCTACGAGTACCGCCAGAGCTTCGAGTTCCACCCAGCCTGGCTGGAGTGGGGCGCGGCCTACGGCAAGGCGCTCGATCCCGTCTTCGCCGGGCAGGTCTCCGTGGCGGACGGCACGAACGCCGCCGCCGAAGAAGTGAACGGCATCCTGGCCCGCTACCAGGATTTCCAGCCGTAAGGCCGCCGCACGGCCCAGTCGTTCCGGGGCAGCGCGCATCACCGCGCTGCCCCACCAGAAAGGATCTCGCCCGGTGAGCAGAGCAAGCGCGCCCACCGCCCACATCCCACCCGGAGCGCCCCCCGAAAGCGCCGCAACCACAGCCGCGCCCGCGTTCACCCGGCCCGGCCGGCTGGTCAGCAACCGCGTGCGGGAAAGCGCCTGGGCCTACCTGTTCCTGGCGCCCTTCTTCATCGGGCTGCTCTTCTTCATCGTCGGGCCGGTGGTTGCCGCCTTCGCTATCAGCTTCACCGCCTGGGATCTGCTCTCCCCGCCGCGCTGGATCGGGCTGCAGAACTACCGGGAGCTGGCCAACGACCGCCTGTTCTGGATCGCCCTCAAGAACACCCTCTACTTCACCGGCGTCTCCGTGCCGGTCACGCTGCTGCTGGCGCTGGGGCTGGCCGGGCTGATGAACCGCAAGCTGCGCGGCATCGAGGCGCTGCGCGCCATCTACTTCTTCCCGGTCACCGCCTCCATCGTGGCGGTCAGCCTGCTCTGGGCGTGGATGTACACCCCTGATTTCGGCATCATCAACTATCTGCTTGCCTACGTGGGCATTCCCAAAATCAACTGGCTGGTGGACCCGCG
>JASGGF010000396.1:0-4910 GCA_047605145.1 Thermomicrobiales bacterium
CCTGAGCCGCCCCCCACCGCGCACCCCCGCCACCCCGATGTCATCCCGAGTAGTCATGCCGGGGGCCGGCGCCGCCACGGCATGAACATCCCTCCGGGAAGCGATCTTCCAGAGGGCCACCGAACGCCTGTTTACACAGCATCCGCAGCCGAGGGATCACGCACCCCCACCGCCCGGGGCGGCGCCATCTCCCCGCCCGCTACCGCGACCTTCCCCCACCACGATGTCATCCCGAGCCGCAGCCGAGGGATCGACCACCCCCAACTCCCGGGTCATCGTGACAACTCTCCGATGGCCACCACGACATCTCGCCACCCCGACGACATCCCGACGCAGGAGAGATCCCGTCCGGCGCTGCGACGGCGAAGAATGACGAGTTCCTTCGTGCGCTCTGGTCGACAGTGAGGGTATGGGGGGTCGGGGTGATACGCGGAGAGTTGGCTCTGTGACCCGGGAGTTGGGGGTGGTCGATCCCTCGGCTGCGGCTCGGGACGACATCGTTGTAGGAGGGGTCGCGGTGGGGGCGGAGAGCCATGGCGGGGTGGCGCGGTGGGGGGCACGTCACCCGATTCTCCACCTGCGGGTTCGGCTTGAGATCCGGGAGGAGGAGGCTTGCGGCAGGAATCGGAGGGTGGCGCGCCGGCCATCTCCCGAACTCCGCGTTGTCGCGCAGCGCACAAATGTTCGCCTTTGCGCAGCATCCGATACCGTTTCGGCGACTTCCCGGCACAGAAGTTGCCTTTTGCTGATCCAGCGATCACTCCCCCGGGAGCTGCCGCGAGACGACACGACGGCATCGACAGGCGGGCCTGCGGGCTCCCGGGAGTGTGCTTCCATGGTTCCGCTCACCATTGAGCGCAGCGCCGTGCGCGCAAGGTCGCGTCAGGCCGTAGCCGAGGCCATACTGGCCCGCGCCGAGGACCTGTCATCAGTGCTTACCCTCGTTGCTGAACAGAGTTCCGAGCTGGTCGCCGCCACCGATGCGCTGGTGACCGCGCTGGGGGCCGGCCGGCTGGTCCTCACCTGCGGCAACGGCGGCAGCGCCGCCGAGGCGCAGCACCTCGCCGGGGAGCTGGTCGGGCGCTTCCTGCACGACCGCGAGCCGTGGCCGGCGCTGGCGCTGACCACCGACACCTCAATCCTCACCTCTGTCGCCAATGACTATGGCTTCGACGAGGTCTTCGCCCGGCAGGTCGCCGCCTTCGGCCAGCCCGGCGGCGTCTTCATCGGGTTCAGCACCAGCGGCGAATCGCCGAACGTGCTGGGCGCCGCGCGGGAGGCGCGGCGGCGCGGCATGACGGTGGTGGCCTTCACCGGCCGCCCGCCGTCCTCGCTTGCCGCCGAGGCCGATATCGTCCTCGCCGCGCCCTCTGACAGCACGCCGCTGGCGCAGGAGGTGCACGCGGTGCTCCTCCACCTGCTCTGCGAGATGGTGGAAAGCCGCCTCATGGCGCTGGCCCGCGACGGAGGCGACCCGGCATGACCCCAGCCCTCTTCCTCGACCGCGACGGCACCCTCGTCGAGCCGCGCCACTATCCCGCGCTCCCCGCCGACCTGATCCTGAGCGAGGGCATTGGCCCGCTGCTGCGGCGTTTTCAGGACGCCGGCTGGGCCTTGATCGTGATCACGAACCAGTCCGGGCTGGCGCGCGGCCTGTTCACGCCGGACGCGCTGGACGCCATGCACGTCTACCTGCGGCAGATGCTGCGCGCGTGGGACGTCGAACTTACGGGAATCCAGTATTGCCCGCATCACCCCGAGGGCACGGTCGACGGTCTGGCGGTCGCTTGCGCGTGCCGCAAGCCGCAGCCGGGAATGCTCCTGACCGCCGCGCGGGAGCATGGCGTCGATCTGGCGCGGTCGTGGATGATCGGGGACATTCTGGACGACGTGGAAGCCGGGAACCGCGCGGGGTGTCACACCGCGCTGGTGGACCTCGGCACGGAGTCGCCGCCCGCCAGCGCCAACCGCCAACCAGACATCGTCGAGCCCACCACGGCCCGCGCGCTGGAGCAGATCGCCATCCGCGAGGGGTTGCTCCCCCACCGCGACCTCTCCCCCTATCAGCCGGCGCGCTGGCAGCCGGCGCTCGCCACGACCACGTAGGACGCCCCCATGCCGAAGACCCATTCCGCCACTGACATCGTGCAGGGCTTCGCCGGCCTGCGCGCCCTCGTGATCGGCGATGTCATGCTGGACACCTGGCAGGAGGGGGACGCCATCCGCCTCTGCAAGGAGGCGCCGGTGCCAGTGGTGCGCGAGGTGAGCACCACGCACTGCCCCGGCGGCGCGGCCAACACGGCGGTCAATCTGGCCGCGCTCGGCGCCGACGTGACGTGCATCGCTTTTATCGGGGACGACGCCTCCGGAGCCTTGCTGCGTACGGCGCTGCACACGGCCGGGGTGGCGGGCGACGAACTGATCGCCGATGCGCGCGCATCCACCCTGCACAAGGTGCGGGTCATCGCCAGCGGCCAGTACGTGGTGCGCTTCGACGAAGGCTCCACCGACGACATCGCGCCCGCCAGCCGGCAGCGGATGCTGGAGCGCATCGCCGCGCTGTACCACGCGAGCGACGTGGTGGTCGTCTCCGATTACTGCCACGGCGCGATCTCGGACGAGGTCATCGCGCTGCTGGGGGAGCTGCAGGCGCGCGAACCGCGCGTGCTGGCAGTCGATTCCAAGACCATCGCCCGCTTTGCCGCCTGTCCGGCCACCATCGTCACCCCCAATCTGGTGGAGGCGCGGCGCGCCATCGACCCCAACGCGACGCCCGATGCGCCCTTCGACCTCGCCGAAGCCCGCGAGACGGGCCGCCTGCTGCGGCTCCTGCTGCGCGCGGAGACCATCGCGGTGACGATGGCCGATCAGGGCGTACTGCTGACCGGCCCCGCCGGCGAGCAGGCGCAGATCCCCTGCCACCCCGTCCCCCGCGCCAGCGATGTCGGCGCCGGCGACACCTTCACCGCCGCCGCCAGTCTGGCGCTGGCCGCCGGGGCGGGGCCGGAGCAGGCCACGCGCATCGGCATCGACGCCGCCTCCATCGCTATCACGCGCGGGCGCACCTCCGCAGTGTCCGCGCAGGATCTGCTGCGGCGAGTCAGCCTCGCGGAAACCGCCATCACGCATTCATTGAAGGAGACCGTCGCGCAGGTCGAGATCGAGCGCTTCCACGGCAAGCGCGTGGTGTTCACGAACGGCGTCTTCGACATCCTGCACGCCGGCCACGTCCAGCTGCTGCGCCGGGCCCGGGCGCTGGGCGATGTGCTAGTGGTGGGCATCAACTCCGACGCCAGCACCCGCCGCCTGAAGGGACCGCGCCGCCCGGTCAACCGGGAGGCGGATCGCCTCGCGCTCGTGAGCGCGCTGGACGCCGTCGACTACGCCGTGATCTTCGAGGAGGACACCCCGGCGGACGTGATCCGCGCGCTGCGCCCGCACATCCACGTCAAGGGCGGCGACTATCAGGCCGATGCGCTTCCAGAACGCGACGCCGCACAGGAGGTCGGGGCGGAGGTGGTGATCCTCTCGCTGGTGGAGGGGCGCAGCACCACCTCGCTCATCGACCGCATCGTGGCGGCGGCGGAAACGGGGCGGGTGGCGTGAGCCAGCTCGCGCCCGGCTGGGCGGAGGCGCGCCGCGTGCTGGCGATCCGCCTCGACAATCTCGGCGACGTGCTGGTCACCACCCCGGCGCTGCGCGCCATCCGGCACGCGCTGCCGGCGGCAGAGCTGGCGCTGCTGGCCAGCCCGGTCGGCGCGCAGGCGGGCGCGCTGAACCCCGATCTGGACGAGGTCATCACCTACCGCGCGCCGTGGATGGATCCGTGGGCGGAGTTGCCGCTGGACCCGGAGCGCGAGCAGCAGACCATTGCGGAGCTGCGCGCCCGGAGTTTCGACGCGGCGGTGATCTTCTCCTCCTTTCGCCAGAGCCCGCTGCCGGCCGCGTACCTGTGCTACCTCGCGGGCATCCCGCTGCGGCTCGCCGCCTCCATCGACGGACCGGGCTCCCTGCTCACCACCCGCCACCGCCACCCGGAGCGCATGATGCACGAGGTGGAGCGCGGCCTCGATCTGGTGGGCGCGGTCGGGATCGCGCCGCCAGACGACGACCACCTCGTGCTACAGCCGCCGCCGGGCGCCGCCGCCCAGATCGGGCGCTTCACCGCTGGCGATGGGCCGCTGGTCGTCGTCCACCCCGGCTGTTCGATGCCGGCGCGCACCTACCCGTGGCCGATGTTCGCCGAGGCCATCGCGCTGCTCGTCCAGCAGCACGGCGCCCGCGTCGTCATCACCGGCGTCGCCAGCGAACGGCCGCTGGCTGAGGCGATCTGTGACGCGCTGCCGCCGGAGGTTCGCCCCCGCGTCACCAGCGCCGCCGGCGATCTCCCTTTCCCGGCCTTCGCGGCACTGATCGCCGCCGCCGATCTCACTATCACCAACAACACCGGCCCCATGCACATGGCGGCGGCGCTGGGCACGCCCGTGGTGGCCCTGTTCGCGCTCACCAACCCGCCGGAGCAGTGGGGACCGTGGCGTGTGCCGCACCGCCTGCTCTACCGCGAGGTCCCCTGCCGCCTCTGCTACAGCCGCATCTGCCCGACCGACCACGCGTGTTTGGTTGGCGTGCCCCCCGCTGAGGTGGCGGCAGCGGCGGGGGAGCTGCTGGGCCTGCGGGGAGGGGCGCGGTGATGGCGCAGGCAGGGAACGAGACGATGGCGGGGCAGACTGGAGGAAGGCGAGGTTGCGCGTCCGGCTCGCTGGGGGCTAAAGACCCCCAGCTACCTCCTGACGGAATCCCCATAAATGGGGCTGTAAGATCGCACGATTTTAGGCTAAAAGGAGACAAGGCCGATCATATCACTGATCCGGATCAGGCCCATTTATGGGCCTTCCGGTGGGGTAGCTGGG
>JASGGF010000397.1:0-4897 GCA_047605145.1 Thermomicrobiales bacterium
CTGTGGGACGTGGGCATCGGCTTCCGGGACACCGGCGACGAGGACCAGTACCGTGTGATTGTTGACTCCGAGGGGCGCTGGTTCTTCAAGTTCGGGCGTGATGCCGTCATCGCGCAGGGCCAGATCAACGACTTCGACGCCAGCGCGGGCGGCGTCAACACGCTTGAGGTCGTGACGCAAGGCGACACCGGATACTTCGCATTCAACGAGCGGCTGGTGACTGAGCTCGATCTGTCCGGCAGCGGCGCAGCCGGGGATGTGTTCATCGGCTCCGGCTTCTTCGACGAGGACGCCTCGCAACCGGGCCTGCTGCCCTTCTCCGATGTCGAGGTCTGGGCGGTCCCGGCCACGGCTCCGCCGATGGCCACGCCCGTCAGCGAAACGCCTATCGCAACGCCCGAATCCGAACCCGTCGAGGGGCAGGTGATCCCGGAGGCGGCGCCATCGGTGGCTATGAGCGCCGCAGGCATTGGCACGCTGGCGCAGGCCGCGATGGCGAAGCCGCCTGCAGCTGGCCCCAGCAATGGCTCACTGGAGCAGCAGGAAGGCGCTGCCAGCGTGGCCGGGGCCGGGGTTTCGCTGGACAACTTCGTGGCCGATGTCACGTTCCAGAACGCCAGTGATGCCTCGGAGCAACCGTGGGACGTGGGCATTGCTTTCCGCGAGCAGCCGAACGGTGACCACTACCGGGTGACCATCGACTCGACAGGGCGCTGGCAGTTCCAGATCGGCACGCAGCCGCCGCTCTCCGGTGGGGTGCTGCCCTCTATCAACTTCGCGCAGGGCGCGCCGAATGAGCTGATGCTGGTGGTGGACGGCGGCCACGCCGGATTTATCGTGAACGGCCTCTTCGTGGCGCAACTCGACACCTCGGCGCTCAGCGGCGCTTCTGATGTCTGGGTTGGCTCCGGCTTTCGCCGCGACAACGTGCGGCCCGGCGCCATCACGAACTATGTCGGCTTCCGCGTCTGGGATATCCCCGCCGGGGTAGGTGGTGGCGTGGAACCGGAGGCGGCCCAGCCCGCGCCGGAGCGTGTGGCGCTGCGCCTGCACGAAGTTGGCGATTCCGGTGTCGATGCGCTTGGAGACCTCACCGGCGACGAGGCCGGGGTAACCCTGACCGTGATTACCCGCGACGCGTCCGGCGATGAGGTGACCGGCCTCTTTGCCGGCAGTTGCCGCAGCCTCCCCGAGGCGCCGCTGGAGGTGCTGCCGCCGCTGGACGAACGAGGGCAGACCAGCCTGCAACTCAGCGAGCCACTCTCGGCGTTCACCACCAGCCGTCACGCCGTCGCGCTGATCGGCGCTCTCGATACCGTCGTGGCTTGCGGGGATATCAGCGCCGGGACGTAATCCTGCCGGGGCCCTACGCCTCGCCCTTGGTCAGATCAAGATGGCTCCCGGTGACTTCCCACCATTGTCGTAGCTCTTCCAGCACGTCCCCCAGCGAGGGCCAGTTCTCGCGGCCAATCCAGACGGGCCAGTCCGGTTGCTCCCACGTCGCGGGGTCAAACTGGTGCTTGTGGAAGGCGTCCGGGTGGCCGGGGTAGGGATGGGAGTTGTCATACCGGAAGATTGGGCGAGGGTGCTTGCCCAGAACACCGGCGTGATATTGGCGCGTTCGCAAACGGACCCAGATTCTCCCGCCTCGTACGGTGGTGTCCAGCTTCATTTGGACGTCGAGAAACAACGAGTGCTGGCACGTTAGGCGGCCCGCCAGTATTTCAAGGTCGGCAGGTTGTTCCGCAATCTTGCGGACCAATCCATCGGCGACGACGAACTCATCGTCCTTGAACTGCTGGAGATCCAGGGAGATCAGAAAAAAGAAGGTGCCGCGTTCGTACCAACCATGACGACTACCTGCCGCCATATAGTTGAAGTTCATCGAAATCCATTAGCCAATTGCAGACATCGAGATCTTCAATGAGCAGTCCTGCGTCAATGGCAGCCCCGACATCCTCCGAGCGCATGCCAAACTGGCGCTCATATGCTTCGACGCGGAGCTTGAGATCGTGGAGGGTGGCGCCGGGTTGGCTCTCGTCGGACTGCTGCATCCAGCGCTCTACTTGCGCCAGAGCGGCTTCAACAGTCTCAAGTTCAGAGCGGCCCGATCGTTGGGTTGTCGTAGCCATCGTTGTTACCTTGGTTTTGCGAGGAATTTACGACTATTGAGCCGCATGAGTTTACCGCTTTCGTAGACCAGCGGAAGCCGAGACACTGCCGATAGGAAACACGCGGTGAACGCATGGGTGAGTACAGTGCCAAAGACCTAGTGCAACTGCGGCTTACCTGACGGCCGCCGCCGCCCGCGCCCGGCGGATCTGGTCCGCGTGGTCATGCGCGTGGGCGGCGTACGTCTCCAGCCAATCCTCCACGGAGTAAGGGCCGGCCTCGGTGTGGTGGCCGCTGCGCTGCCACTGCTCCTCGGTGAGTTCGCGCAGGATCGGCGCGGTGGCGGCGCGGGCCGCGCCAAAAGCGGCCAGAGAGGGCGCGATGGACCGGTTCGGGTACAGGTTGCGCACGAACGCTTCTTGGTCGTAACCAACGAGGGTCGGGTGATCCTCGGCGATGAGCAGGCGCAGGCGGATCGCCGAGGTCATTTCGCTATCGGCGAGGTGGTGCACGATCTCGCGCGGAGACCACTCGCCCGGCGCCTCGCGCGCCTCCAGTTCCGCCGCCGTCGCGCCCTCCAGCGCCGCAACGACGGCCGCGTGGCCAGCTTCGTACTGCTCGATCAGGGCAAGGCGGTCGGTGGCGTTCATCGGGTCCTCCTGCGTGCGCGCACTTCGGGTGTAGGTCATTGACCGTGCAACGGTGGAGCCAGTCGGGCGTGAGACGGGTACTGGCTCAGTTGATTCGCCGCTCTGTTTGCCCCCATTCGCGCTCACGCAGGGCGAACTTCTGGACCTTGCCGGTGGAGGTCTTCGGTAGATCGCCGAACTCGATGGCGCGCGGGACCTTGAACCCGGCGAGATGGCCGCGCAGGAACGCGCGCAGGTCATCGACGGTCAGCTCGTGGCCCGGTTTCAGCGTGACGAAGGCCTTGGGCGCCTCCCCCCAGTAGTCGTCCGGGATGGCGATGACCGCCGCCTCCAGCACCGCCGGGTGCGCCACGATGGCTTGCTCCACCTCGATGGTAGAGATGTTCTCGCCGCCGGAGATGATGATGTCTTTCTTTCGGTCCCGCAGCTCGATATACCCGTCCGGGTGCATCACCCCGAGGTCGCCGGTGTGGAACCAGCCCCCGGCGAACGCGGTGGCGGTCGCGTCCGGGTCGCGGTAGTAGCCCTTCATCGTGTTGTTGCCGCGCATGATGACTTCGCCAATAGTCTTCGCGTCGGCGGGGACATCCTGCATCTGGTCATCCACCACGCGCACATCGTCGGCGATGATGTACCCCACGCCCTGCCGGGATTTCACCAGCGCCTGCTCGTCGGCTGGGAGGTCGTTCCAGTGGGGCTGCCACTCGCAAACGGTATAGGGGCCATACACCTCGGTCAGGCCGTAGACATGGATGATCTCGGCGCCCAGCGCCTCCACCTGCGCAATGATGGTGGGGGAGGGCGGCGCGGCGGCGGTGGAGATAATCAACTGCTGCGGCAACGGCTCGGTGGGCGCGTCGGCGTGGTTGACGAGCGCGATTAGCACGGTAGGCGCCGCGCAGAAGTGGGTGACTCGCTCCTCGCGCACCAGCCGCCAGACGGTGGCGGGCTCCAATCGGCGCAGGCAAACATGCGTGCCGCCAATCGCCGTTACCGCCCACGGGTAGCACCAGCCGTTGCAGTGGAACATCGGCAGCGTCCATAAGTAGACACTGTCGCTGGACATCCGCGTTTCGATCAACTCGCCGAGGCTATTCAGGTAGGCGCCGCGGTGGGTGTACATCACCCCCTTCGGGCGGCCCGTGGTGCCAGAGGTGTAGTCGATGGCGATGACGTCGTCTTCGTCCTGCAGCGGCCAGTCGATGGGATCGGGGCTGCCGTTGGCAAGGAACGCCTCGTACTCCTCGCCGGGAAGTACGGTCCCGCCCGATACGTCTTGCACATTGACGATTAGTTTCAGCTCCGGCAGATTCGGCAGCGCCGGCTCGACGAGATGCGCCAGCTCGGTATCCACCACCAGCGCGCTCGCGCCGGAATGCTCCAGAATGTAGGCCACCTCCGGCGCGGACAGCCGCGTGTTGATGGCGACGAGAATCGCGCCAGCCAGCGGCACGGCGAAATGCCCCTCCAGCATCTGCGGAATATTTGGCACGAGGTACGCCACGCGGTCGCCGTGCTGCACGCCAGCGGCGGTGAGGGCGGAGGCGAGGCGGTGGACGCGCTCGTTCAACTCGGGATAGGTCCACGACCGGTCGCCGTAGACGATTGCCGGCTTCTGGCGAAAGACATCGGCGCTGCGTTGCAGAAAGCGCAACGGCGTCAGGTGCGAGCGGTAAACCTCGGCCGGGAACATGGGCATGACGCGTGCAACCTCAAGAAACAGGCGCGCAGCAGCGCGCCGGCGGCGACGTCGCGGACCGGACGTGAGCCCGCTCATGATAGATGGCGGGGCCGTATGATTCCGGGTGACGGAAGGTTGCGTGAAAACGATGACTGACAAGCTGCGACATCTCGAAGACGTGATCGCCAGCATCCCGGACGGCGCCACCATTGCGCTGGGGGGCAACACCTTGCACCGGGGACCCGGCGCGGCGGTGCATGAGCTGATCCGGCAGGGCAAGCGCGATCTGGAACTGGTCAAGACGGCTGGCGCGTACGACATCGACGTGCTCTGCGCCGCTGGCTGCGCCCGCGCCGTCTCCGCCGGGTTCATCGGCTACGAGACGCCGTTCGGCATGGCGCAGGCGTACCGCACGGCGGTCGAGCAGGGGCGCGTCGAGGCGCGGGAGCATGCC
>JASGGF010000398.1:0-4897 GCA_047605145.1 Thermomicrobiales bacterium
GCGCCGGGCGGCGCGCGGCGCATCACGCCGGACACGCTCAGCGGCATCGAGCGCGCGAAGGAAGCCACCGCCAGCTCCAGCTACGACAATTTCTGGGCCGGGCTGGATGATGCCCCGGCGCCGCGCCCTGCGCTGGCGGCGCTGCCGCCGCCGTCGACGGAGCGCGCCCCGGAACCGCGGCCCGCAAGCGAACGCGTCAGCGCCACCTCGCGCGCGGCGTCCCGCGGCGGCGACGGTACGGAGCCGCTGCTGCGCACCAGCCGCGAAGCCGCCGCCGCCGACAACCACCTGATCGGCCCCATCGAGCCGCCGGAGAAGCTGCTGCGCGTCTCTTCCAATAACCCGGCTCGCCCCACGACCGGGCCGCTGGCCGCGTTCCCGATTGGCGGCATCGCCCCGCGTGATCAGCGCCAGAACCCGTGGACGCTCTTCCTGCGGCTGGCCGCCCTCACGATTCTGCTGGCGGCGGCGGCCGCGCTGGGCGCCGGACGCCTCAACATCCACCTGCCGCTGCCCGGCGCGAACACCGGCGCCAGCGGCGTGCTGACCGCGCCCACCACGCCCGCGACCGAGCCCGCCAGCGAGGCCGAAACCACCGCGCCGCCCGCCACGCAGGAGACCCCGGCGGCAGCGGCCCTCACCCCCGACCAGATGACCGCCGTGGCGGTGGGCGTGGGCGACGGCGATGAGGCGGAAGCCGCCCCCGCAACGGATCAGGCCGTCGCTATTCCAACCCTTTCCGCCAGCAACGCGGACAACGCCGCCAGCGCGCCGGAGGATGCGGCCGCGCCTGTCAACGACGCGGCCAACGCGCCAGCGGACACCGGGGCTGCGAACGTGGACAACGCCGCCGCGCCAGACACGAGCGCAGCCGCAGCCAATGCTGAAACGGCCGCCGCGCCGAATGCGCCCGCCGGCACGCAAGCCGCCACCACCGCCGAGGCCGCACCGCAGCAACCCGCAGCGGACCCGGCGCCCGCCACGCAGGAACTGATCGCCGGGCCGGTGCGCCTGAGCATCGACACGGCGCTGCGCGACACCAGCCTGCCGAAGTACGGCCTGCCCCCCGGCTCCGGCCAGTGGGTGCTGCTACGGGCGGAACTCACCAACACCGGCGACGCCGCCACCACCGTCCCCATGGCCGATTTCCGCCTGCAGGACCGCGTGACCGGCGACACCGCCGAGCTGGACGGCGGCACCAGCGTCATCGCCGGGCTGGCCGGCCTCAAGCCCGCCTTCGGCGACCGCGACACCATCTCGCTGGACCCCGGCGCCTCCGCCGACGTCCTCCTGCTCTACCTTCTGCCCACCGAGGCCACCCGCGACGACCTCGCGCTGCAGTACGGCGGCGAGACCCTGAACCTGACCACCGGGGAATAACGGGCGGCGCAACGTCGCATCGCATACAAAGAGGGGGAGCGGATAGGCTGATCCGCTCCCCCTCTTCACGTTCTGCAGCACTCCCCCCGCCGCGACCACGCCCCCATCACGGCCTCCCCCTCCGCATACCTGGCCAGCAGCGCAAGGCCACTCAGGTATGCTTTCGTGCAGCAGGGATGCACGATGCCGCGCCCCCCAACCCAGCTGGAGAGACCGCCATGGGGCTGACTATCCCCCGCACAACGCAGCAGGACCCTTACGCGCTGCCAGCGGAGCACGGCCGTGCGTTCTTTGAAGCTGAAGCGCGCCGTGTCACCGGGCTGTCTGGCGCCGAGTTCATCCAGCGCTTTGACGCGGGCGAGATCATCGCGGATGACGACACCCCGGAAGGCCGCGAGGTCGGCTACCTGATCCTGCTCATCCCCTTTGGCCGCTAGCACGCCAGAAGAAGCGGTCGATGCATATATCTGGGGTTCACGCATTGCGTAACGATGATCATCTCGGGCCAAATTGCGGAACCCCGGGATCTTGTCCTTCCGAAGAAGGTCCAGAGGAAAACCCGGGGAATACGCTTGGAGTATAGGCATTGCTATTTGAACGCCATTCAAGCGTCCTGTTAGCGCCACATGCCTATTCTGGGGTGTGGCTGACATCTCTCCACATAGTGACGGACGCTTCGGGACGTTGCGACTTTGTTTAGCGCGCGTCGTACCGTTCTCTCAGCGTGTGCAGCGGTTCCCACACGCCGTTGGCGTCCTCGAAATCCCAGAACTGCCAGCCATTGACCGGCGGCCAGCCATTGTCGGACGGATACTGGCCTCGCGGGTAGCCGGAGATCGAGGCTAGCGCCTCACCAGCAGCGGCCGAAATCGACGCGCACGTGTATTCCCGCCACGTCGTTGTGCCGTCGGCAGCGACAATCTCCGCGCGGAACTCGTGGCCCTGTCGCTTTCCCCGAATTTCCAGCGGAAGCCGCACGAGTCCGGCATCAACGAGTTGCTGCAACGTGGCGTACCGCTTCGGGCTCTTTACCATTGCCACCCCTCAACTCAGCTTGCCTGTCGGCGGAATGAAGAAAATCGTCGCCTACTGTAACGACCGCAAATGAGTCACCGCAGCCTTGCAGTTGCCGAAAACTGCGCCATAGAGCAGTTCAGTTGGCGCCTCATCACCGCTAACTGCGGAAGCGAATACAACGACGTTATTGACCGTCGTGGCACATACTGCGGTCGGATACGGCGGTTCAGGCTTGGCTTGAAAGACGGCTTCGGAAACAAACGGATCACCATCCAGCTGTGACTTGAAAGGAAGCCATTCTGGGTGAGCGCCCATCCAAGCTGCATACGCTTGCTCTGCTTGCCAGTCCTCGCGATAAACGTCATAGAAGATAAATGAAGAGCCGATACGTTCATTCGCGCTGTAAGATGCACCTCCCGTATTGATCTCAATCCCTTCGTAGAATCCTTCGTACTCACTCTGAAACTCCTCGGCCCGGAGGTGCGGATCACTCACGCCACCATTCCAAGTCAATAGATCAACCGGGAATGGCGTCAATAGCAACTTCTGCGTAATGACCTCCGCCTGATCATCCTGAGCGAAAGTCGGCCAGAGCGGGAGCAGGCAGACGACTATCGCCAACACAACGGCACGGCAGGAACTACGCATATGCGACATCCTTGGCTGCTTGTATTCAACGTTAACAAATCACAAGACTGGCGCATGAGTGTACAAGATAACATCCTCCCCCGTGACCACTGCTTTTGTGCAATCGCCCACAGCGCGCAGCATGTCGGCCCCTCATATACTGCCGTCAATGACCATACGGCGCGTCACACGAAGGGAGCCCCCAACACCCATGGCCACGGCGCAAGCATCCCCGGCGGGCAACGCCTCACCGCCCAGCGGCAGCCACTACGACGCCATCGTCATCGGCTCCGGGCACAACGGCCTCATCGCCGGCAGCTACCTCGCCAAGGCGGGCAAGACCGTGCTGGTGCTGGAGCGCCGCAGCATCATCGGCGGCGCCACCGTCACCGAGGAGCTGTTCCCCGGCTACCTGCTCTCCACCTGCTCCTACGTCTGCAACCTGCTGCTCCCCGAGGTGATCCTCGATCTGGACCTCGTCAAGCACGGCTACGACATCCGCCCCTTCGATCCCCAATATTTCGTGCCCTTCCCGGACGGCCAGTACTACATGAGCTTCCTCGACGGCAGCAAAACCCGCGAGCAGATCGCCAAGTTCTCCAAAAACGACGTCGCCGCCTATGACGCCTACTGGACGATGTGGGACCGCATTGTGGAGCGCATGCGCCCGCTGCTGCTGGAGCCCGCCCCCACGTGGGACCAGATCGAGGCCCGCTTCGATGGCCCGCTGGGGCAGGAGGACTGGCGCACCCTCACCCGCAAGAGCATCGCCGAGCTGCTGGACGAGTATTTCGAATCCCCGCAGATCAAGGCGCCCCTCTCCACCGGCGGCGTCATCGGCGTCAACGCCGGCCCCATGACCCCCGGCACCGCCTACGTCAAATATCACCACCTCATCGGTAACGTGGCGGGGCATCAGGGCGCGTGGGGCTTCGTGCGCGGCGGCATGGGCGCCGTCTCCCGCGCCATCGCGGCGGCGGGCATTGGGTATGGCCTGCAGATCGCCACCGACAGCGAGGTGGCGGAAATCGACATCCGCGACGGTTCCGCCAAGGGCGTGCGCACCGTCGATGGCCGGACCTACACGGCGGACATCATCCTCTCCAGCGCGGACCCCACCCGCACCTTCCTCGGCATGGTCGGCGAGAGCAACCTGCCCGCCTCCTTCGCGCACGGCATCAAGCACCTGAAGGTGAAGGGCTCCGTGGTCAAGCTGCTGCTGGCCCTCGGCGAGCTGCCGAACTTCACCGCCATGCCCGGCACGGAGGTCGGCCCGCAGCACACCGGCGGCATCGTCATCAACCCCTCGGTGGAGTATCTCGAAACCGCGTGGGAGGATTGCAAGCACGGCGAGCCGAGCCGCCGTCCCTTCATGGACTGCTACATCCAGACCGCCACGGAGGACGGCCTGACCCCGCCGGGCAAGCACACCCTCAGCGCCTTCGTGCAGTACGCGCCGTACGACCTCGCCACCGGCACGTGGGACGAGCGGCGCGGCGAGATCGGCCAGACGATCGTCGATACCCTCGCCGAGTTCGCGCCGAACATCCCCGGCGCCATCGAGCACATGGAGGTGCTGGGCCCGCCGGATATCGAGCGGATCATCGGCATCACCGGCGGCAACATCTTCCACGGCGAGATTCTGCCGGACCAGATGTTCGGCTACCGCCCGGTCCCCGGCTTCAGCGACTACCGCACCCCCGTGGACCGCCTCTACCTGTGCGGCTCCGGCGCGTGGCCGGGCGGCGCCGTCTTCGGCGCCCCCGGCCGCAACGCCGCCATCGAGGCGCTCCGGGACTTGGGGGGAGCCGCTTCGCTCAGGGGGTGACGGGCTGCGGCCCTCAGGGGGCGCCGCCTTCGGCTCAGGGGGCGC
>JASGGF010000399.1:0-4884 GCA_047605145.1 Thermomicrobiales bacterium
TGACGCCGGCCCACCGGAATGCCCGGGGCCAGCGTCAGCGCGCCGCGACGCAGGAGGCGCGCCCCATGACCCATGACCCTGTCCGAGCCCGCATTGACCTCGCGGCGGAGATCGCCCGCTTCCCGCCGCTCGAAGCCAGCGGCCGCCGCGCGGAAACGCTGCTGAAGGCGTCCGATCTGCGCGTGGTGCTGGTCACCATGCGCGCCGGCGCGGAGCTGGCCGAGCACCACGCGCCGGGAACCATCACGGTGCAGCCGCTGCGCGGGCGCTTCGCGTTCTCCACGAACAGCGCCGCGCAGGATTTGGCCCCCGGCGCCCTGATCTCCGTGGCAGGCGGCGTGATGCACGCCGTGCGCTGCCTCGAGGACGGGGCGTTTCTGCTGACCCTTGCGTGGGGCGGCCCCAGCCCCGCCGAACGCGCGGGCTGAGGCGGCATGGATCCCCTGTGCTCGCGCATGGCGCGCGCCTCGCTGTGCTGGCTGGCGGCAGGCGCTGTGGTGGGCGGCCTGATGCTGCTGGATGGCGCGCTGCCCGGGGCATGGGTGGTGTGGTTGACGCCGGGCCACGCGCACATGCTCGTTGTGGGGTGGTTTCTGCAGTTCGCACTGGGCGTGGCCTACTGGCTGTTACCGCGCAAACGCACCCCTACGCAGCCGTTGGGCTACGACGAGCGGCTGGGCGCTGCCGCCATGCTGGCGCTGAACGCCGGCCTGCTGCTGCGCGTGGTGGCGGAGCCAATCACGCGCATGGGGCGGGGAAATGCCGCCACCAGCGTGGCGCTGGGCGTGGTGGCCCTGCTGCAGGTGGGCGCCATTCTCATCTTCGTGATGCAGCTCTGGCCACGGGTAGGGCCGCGCCTGCCACGCCAGACCGCCACGCCCACCACCTGATACCCCTCGCGGACGGACAGGACCACCTTCATGGGAACGCGGCTGACCCCTCTCGCCATGGTCAATGCACTCATCGCGTTCACCGTTGCGGCGCTGGGTGGCTGGGAAGTGGGCGCCGGCATCTGGTCTGGACCCACGCCATGGTGATCGGCTTCTTTCTCTGCATGGCCTCCGGCGTCTGCTGCCACGCCGTCTCTCGCCTGTTCGCCCACGATCCCGCCATGGGCGCGCGGTTGCGGCTGGCCTACGCGGAGATCAACCGCTTCGGGTGGACCAGGCTGCTCATTTCCGGCGCGGGGCGCGCCCTCATCCGGCATTTTGCGGGTCGCCCGCTGCGCTGGCCGAAGCTGGCGCCGTTGCAGCGTGGCGCGCTGGCGAGCGGCGTAGTGCTGGCGGTGATCGCGCTGGTTTGGCGCGCCGCCGGCGCGGGGTCGCCAGCACTGTTGCTGCTGGGGCAGGCGCTCATTGCCAGCGGGTTTGCGTTGTTCGCCGTGCTGATGGCAGCCACGATGCGGCCGTGGGGGCCAACGGCCGGGGGAACCTCCGCGCCGCTGACCTTGCGACCGCGCCCCTCGCGGTGAGCGCGTCGCCGCCCTACGCCCAATCTGGTGTACAGTTACTTCCGCGCAGGAGCCGCTGGGTTGTGATCGCCAGCGACCTCTGCGCGTTTTTGCGCCCGGCGTTTCCGCCAGCGTCCCTGCTACCCGCGCACCAGCGGCAGCGTCTCCCCCACCGGGGTCTCCCAGTGGTCCGGCAGCTCGGCGAGGCCCAGTTCGGAGCCGCCGGGGTTGTAGATGGCGATCAGGCGCACCGGCTCCCAGCCGGTGTTGATGGTGGAGTGGAAGACGCCAGTGGGGATGTAGAGCACATCGCCGGCGCGCACCGGGAAGGGCGCCCCGTCATCCACCATCTGCTCGGCCTCGCCGGAGAGGATGTAGAGCACCTCCTCGGCGTCCGGGTGGTTGTGGCGCTCGTGCCCTTGCCGGGCAGCAGCAGCACCTCGCCGAAGGTCATCTGCGCCCCCGGCGTGGTGGACGGCGACACCAGCCACTTGATAGCTCCCCATTCGAAGCTGTGCGTGGGTAGGGCGGCGCGGTCGATCATGGCGTCGGACACGGGACATGCTCCTTCAATGAACATAGAACGAACGGCTCGGCGGTGAGCCTGACGAGCGAAGATCGTGCACGGGAGTGTGGCCTAGTCGCCCGTTGGCGCAAGCGGCTCGGCAGGCACGGCGTATTCCGGGTATTCGCGCCAGATATGATCGCGAATCTCTTCCAGCCGGTGTGACGTCACGTAGGCGGCGATGTCCTGAATGGCGGTCAGTTGCTCTGGCGTCTTCCTCAGCGCAATCGTTGTCCAGGCATCGCGACCGGCATCGGTCAGGGTATAGCTGGTCGCGTTATCGGCGGACGAGGGAGGCCATTTCTCGACCAACTGTCCCACTCTGAGCCATTGCAGGTCACGATGCACTTCAATGCTCAGTGGCCCACTCTCAAATGCGTCGAAGCAGTAAAACTGACCCGTTGGTTCAAGCACCTGCTGATCGATCAGAAACATGCCAAGCACGATTCGCGCAACGTCCATCGGCCGCCGATCTGGCGCGGATCCTAGCAGCAGCAGAAGCCATGCGGGCGGTTCAGTCATCTCCAGGTTGTCCCAGCGCCCAGGCCAGTACCGCCGTGGCTGGAACGCGCAAAGCTCTCTCATGACGTTCGCTCCTCATCGCCTGCATCGTGCGCTTGCACGGGAGCCCCACGATCCGGCCCAATTTTACTGATCGCCCCGTCGCGGCCGGTTGGCGTAAACCGGAGTGTGTCGAACAGGATATCGGTTGTTTCCAGCATCGCGGAAATTTGCGCCAGCAAACGCTGCTTATCAGGTGGCAAAGGGGGTTGCTTGTACGCAACTTGATGCCCCACTGCGGCCCAGGCGTGGGCCAGCACCGTGCGAACCTGAAGCTCAACTGGAACACCGGCGAATGCCGCCCACTCTGGCAACGCGGCTCGGCGCTCATCAAGTGCTAACACCAGATGGAAGGATCGATAGCCAAAGCTCTCGACAGCCGCCGGGGTTCGCCGATCAATGCTGTTCACTTCATCGACAGTGAACTCCTGCCGGATGATTCGGACGACAGCCTCAACATCGCCATCATAGAACATGATGGCGCGTAGTCCGATGCGATCCGTCATCTCACTGGCAGGGTGGGTATACCCCTTGCGCGTGATCTTCTCCCGGAACTCGGCCACGCCCTTGCAACGCGATTCGACATGACTGTAGGGAATCTCGAACGCCGACAGCAGCGAGACCAGCAGCGCCTCCAACTGCCCACGAAATATCTGCAGCCCCGGCAGCTCTGCCTGATACTGCCGGACCAGCTCGTCAATCGCGTGCGTGTCTGGCGCTTCCATCCCCGCCTCAGCCACCGCTCGTCCCCATCACGCTAGATGTCGCCATCCTACCCCAGCCCGCGCACCACCTCGATCCCGTTCATCCCCATGTGGTAGAGGAACACCTGATGGAAGAATTCGCCGGGATGGGGGAACGCGCCGATGGCCGCAGCGGCTTCCGGGGAGAGGTCGTAGGTGTCCACCGCGTCCGCCGGCACAATCACGCGCACCTCCGGGATGTTGCGGGCGTTGGCGACCAGCCGCAGGTGCATGGCGAGGCTGTACACGCACAGGTCCGTGCAATCACCCACCACGATAGCGGTGCGCACCTCCGGGTGGGCGGCCAGCCACGCATCAAACGTCGTTTCGTGGCCGGGGTGCAGCGAGTTCTTCTCCACCACCGTGAACAGGTCTGCGAAGGGGAGCGCGGCCAGCTCCGGGATCGTCTCCGCCTCCGCCGTGCCGCGCACACAATGGGGCGGCCACGCCGCGAACTCCGGCGCGTCCGGCTCGTGGGTGTCCTGCACCAGCACGAAGTGGCGCACGCCCAGTGCGTGGGCGCGCGTGAACAGGTCCACCACCGGCCCGATCAGCGCGTTGACGCGCGCTGAAGCGAGCGGCCCGAAGTGGCAGAAGCCATTGATCATGTCCGCACTGAAGACGGCAGTCGTGGCGGGGTCGATCTCCTGCGCCAGCTCCCGCGCGGGTAACTGCGCGACCCAATCGCGGACGTACGGGGGAATGGATGTGGTCGCGGTCTCGGACTCGTAGTCAGTCACGGCGGGGCCTCCTGCGTGCGCGGCGTGTGGGCATCTCATCACGCGAGATGGGAACACGCGCCGCGCTCGCTGGCAAGCGCCCGCTACGACCCCTCGCCGACCGGGGTTGGCGGCCGGATCACGCGCGGCGTGGGGGTGGGGCCGACATCGGTGCTGGGCGCGCGGGTGGCCGTTGGGGGCGGCGGGGCGGTCGTTGGCGCGGCAGTCGGGGGAGGCGGCGACGTAGTCGGGATGACGACCGGGATGGTGGTGGGCACGGCGGTCGGTAGTGGCGGCGCCATGGTCGGCGCCGGCGTGGGCGCGAAGGTGGCGATGGGCGGCATGGGGGTGCTGGTGGCCGGCGGCGCAATGGTGGGCGGCGCGATGATCGCCGGGGTCTCCTGCACGATCACGACGACGGTCGGCGCCGGGGTCACCGTCACGATGTCGGACGGCTCATCGCCGGTGGTGGGCGCGCCGAGGCTGCGCTCATAAAGGGCGTTCGCCACGTCGCCCACATCCGCGCGGGGGTCGCCATTCGGCGCCACGCCCGTGACGCTGAACAGGTAGGGGCCGCTGCTGAAGTAGAGGGTGTAATCCTCGCCATTGACGCCGGGGCCACTGAGCGCGGCGGTGGCGGCGCCGAGCGTGGGAGCGCTGGCTGATTGCAGGCTGGTGCTGCGCTGGCGGGCGTCGGCGAAGTAGTAGACCGCCACGCTGGCGTCGTCTGGCGTGGCGAACTGCTGCACCGTCATGTCGATCCAGCCGGCGTTGCCGCCGGGCGGGTTGTCGCAACCGAACTGGCGGTACTCGCCCCCCTGCCAGCCGAGGCGCTGCAACTCTTCC
>JASGGF010000400.1:0-4881 GCA_047605145.1 Thermomicrobiales bacterium
CCGGCGCCGAGATGAGCAGCGCCCAGCAGATCACTCGCCAGCCGCCCAGATCGCGCGCCAGCCGGCCACCTTCGGCGTAGCCCACGGCGGCGGCGGCAACAGCGGCCAACAACAGCAGATCGGCGAATTGCGGCTGCCCGGCCCCCTGCACCACCGCGAAGATCAGCACGGCCACCACGCCAGCCACCACCGCCAGCCAGAAGGCACGCGGCGGGCGCTCGCCACCGCGCAGCACCGCCATCACGGCGGTCATGGCCGGCAGCAGGCCCACGACCACGGCGCCGTGCACTGCCGGGAGGGACTGCATGGCGAAGGCGGTCAGCAGCGGGAACCCGACCACCACCCCCAGCGCCACCACCACCAGGCTGCCCCAGTAGCGGCGATCCGGCGGCCGCTCTCGCAGCGCCAGCAGCAGCCCCGCCGCCAGCAGCGCCGCGATGATGGCGCGCCCCAGCCCGACGAACGTGCTGCCCAGCTCCGGCACCGCCAGCCGTGTGGCCGGCAGGGTGAAGCTGAAGGCCAGAATGCCCACGAATCCCCAGAGGAATCCGGCCCGGATCCGTTCGGCGGAGGGTTGGATGGCGGAAACGGGCGCAGGGACGACAACGGCGTCGGGAGAGGATGTCATGCGCGCACTATACGCGCCGGACATCGCGTTTCGTGCGAATCTATGGAGGACGAACGGAACGGCGCAACAGGAACAAGGGGATCACGTGAACGGGCTTCTGCTGGAGAATCAGGCTGCCGTGGTGACGGGCGGCGGCAAGGGGATCGGGCGCGGCATCGCCCGGCGGCTGGCCGCCGAGGGCGCGGCGGTCGCCATCTGCGGGCGGGAGGCCGCCGCCATCGAGGCCACCGCGGACGAGATCAACGCGGCGGGGGGGAAAGCGCTGGCCCGTGTGGTCGATGTGGCGGACCACGACGCGGTGGCTGCCTTCATCGCGGAGGCGCATGACGCGTTCGGGCGGCTCGATGTGCTGGTGAACAACGCTGCGCTCACCGCCATGAGCAAGATCGGCTTCGCCGCCGTGCCGGATATGCCGGTGGCGGAGTGGCAGCGGGTGATCGATATCAACCTGAGCAGCGTCTACTCCGCCTCCCATGTGGCCGGGCAGATCATGCGCGAGCAGGGCTCCGGCAGCATCATCTCCGTCTCCTCCGTGCACGCGCACGTGCCGAACGCGCTGACGCCGCACTACGACGCCACCAAGGCGGGCATCGAGGCGCTGACTCGCAGCATGGCGCTCTACTTCGGGCGCTTCAACGTGCGGGTGAACGCGGTGGCGCCCGGCCCCATCGTGGACCCCGACGGCGCGGGCGGGGATTTCTTCTCGCCGGAGGAGCGCGCGGCCCAGCAGCGCAACACGGCGCTGGGCCGGGCCGGCACGCCCGCGGAAGTGGCGGCGCTGGTCGCATTCCTCGCCTCGGCTGAAGCCAGCTACATCACCGGAACCACGGTGCTGGTGGATGGCGGCTTCCTGCTCCGCCACGCCGGGATGCAGGACGGTTCGTAAGGGTGAGCGAGCCGCCGCTCCCGCCCCCACCACCGCCACTCCTGCCGCCGCCACCCGGCCCCGCGCCAGCCGGCGGCGGGTTTACGCCGCTGCTGGCGGAATCGTTGCCGGTGCCCGACAGCGGCACGGCGCAGCGGCTGCTGGAATCGCTGCTGCTGGCGGCGGCCACCTCCACCGGGCTGTATCTGGTGGGCTCGGTCTACGTGGATGCCTACTACGCGCGCATGTCGGTCGATGCCACCTCGCTCGATCTCTCGCCGACCTACATCGCGCTGCAATCGATGCACGTGCTGCCCGGCCTGCTGGAGTACCCCCTCACCGTGGGGTTGCTCTACGCGCTGTACCGCATCCTGGGGCGCTACCTGCACCGCGCGCGCTCGGTCTACGCCTGGGTCCGCCAGACCTTTGGCCGGCTCTTCCTGCTCCTGCTGAACCTGATCATCGTCTCGCCGCTGCTGCTTTCGGCCGTGCGCTCGATGCTCGACCCCCTCACCATGATGTCGCAGTCGGTCGTGTCCGAAGTCAACGAGCTGATGCAGCTCTTCGGCATCCTGACCTTTGCCTACGTGCTCTGGCTCAGCTTCAGCGCGCGCCGCGACATCCTGAGCGAGATCCGGAAGCGCAAGTGGGCGCCCATCGTGTTGCTGGGCGCGCTCTACCTGCTGGACACCCTGATCGCATCCGCCCACGGCGCAGGACAGGACGCCGAGTGGCTGATGACCGGCCTCTCCAGCTCCAGTCTGGCCATCACCCTCGATGATCCGGATGGCGATCTCGCTGCCTTGGCGGACAAGGACCTGCTGCTGGTGATCGCGCGCGGCGACATCATCTACGTGGTGGAAAAGCAGCCGATGCCGCCCAGCACCCGCCCGGTCTCGTGGCTGATCCCCCGCGATGAGATGGCCTACGCCCGCGTGCAACGCGTGGTGCCCACCGATCAGGAACTGCTGACCGAGGACATCTTCACCGCGACGCCAGCGGCGCCGTGACGCGCGAAACGTCACGGCGCCGTTCCCGGCGATGTCCGCCCCGCCCTACGGTTCCCGCATCACCGGCGCCCCGATTTGCGCCAGCAGGCCGGCGGCGTCCATTTCGGTCTGGAATTCGGTGATCTTGCCGCACTGGACGGTGAAGAACGAGATGCCCGTGTACTCCACCGGCTGCCCGGTCGCGGCGAGGCCGAAGAATTCGCCATCGTTCGTGCCGCGAATCGTCCACCGCGCCGCCGCCTGATCCCCCTGGGCAATCGCCTCGTCGAAGGTCCACGCCAGGTCCGGGATGGCGGTCAGGAAGCTGCTGATCTGCGCCCCGCCCGCCGCGATCCCGACCGCGTCCGGCCCGTTGGCCGATCCATGCCGATACCCTTCGGCCACGACCTCCGGCAGGGCGTCCGTGTTCCCCGCGTTGTAGACCTCGGTGCGCAGCCGCTCAACGACGGCGAGCACATCCTCCGGGCTCTGCGGGGCGCAGTCGCTGGAGGCAGCCGCCGCGACCGGGGTGGCCGCCGGCGCGGGCGAGTCGCCAGCCATGATGGCGGCAGGGCCAGCCTCCGCGAGCGTGCCGAACTGCCGCAGCCGGTCGAGCTGATTGACCTCCGCCCACATCTCGGTGACCCGGCCGCACACCACGTGCGCGAACGTGCTGTGATTCCAGGTGATGGTGTCGCCGGTGGGTGGCAGGCCGCGAAATTCACCGGTGTGCACCCCGGTCACGAGGAAGCGAAGGGCAACGGTATCCCCGCTGGAAACCGATGTCTGCAGCGCATACTGGATGCCGGGGAAGCCGGTCAGCGCCTCGCCGTAGATGCGCTTCAGCGCGTCGAGCCCGCTTTCATCCGAGACCGTGGCCCCGTTGTAGACGATGTCCGGCGCCACGACGGTATCGAACACGTCCAGATCGCCGCGGTTGACCCCGTCTTCGAAGAATCGGCGCACCAGCGCCACGTTCTCCTCCGGCGTCGTGGCCGGGCAGTCGTCAGCTCGCGCCGTGTGCCCCATCCCCGCCAACAGGCCAACCGCGCCACCGGCGCCTAGGGCGCGCAACACGGCGCGGCGGGAGAGCGCCGGGCGCCGGGAGCCACCGATCTGGTCAATGTCGTCCTGATGCATGTCGTTGCTCCGTGTGTTGCCCGCGCGTCTGCCGAACGCCAGGGTCCATCCCACCGGGTGACCGGCCACCCGGTGGCGCCTGGTCCGCAGTATGAATGAGCCACGGCAACGCCGCGTCGCGCGCAGGGAGCGATCCCTCGGCTACGCTCCGAGCAGCACGACAGCGGCGCGCTCCGGGAGCGACCCGGGCGATCAGAGAGAGGAAGCACGCATGTCCGGAGACGTGATCGCCATCCACATCACCAGCGGCGCCAGCGAGCCCATGCAATCGCTGGACCGCGCCGAAGCCATCGCCGGGCAGGGGCTATCGGGCGACCGTTACCAGACCGGCAGCGGGTTCTACTCGCAGACACCCACCACGCCCGGCGCGCGGGAACTGACGCTGATCGCCGAAGAAGCCCTGAACGCGGTGGCGGTGG
Source organism: Thermomicrobiales bacterium (assembly GCA_047605145.1). GTDB lineage: Bacteria > Chloroflexota > Chloroflexia > Thermomicrobiales > UBA6265 > JACCXM01. The sequence goes on from JASGGF010000400.1 coordinate 4,042, forward strand.
AGACCGGTATCGAGATCCCGCTGCACGAGCACCGCCGCAACATCACCACGCGTGGCATCGATGTTGATGCGCTGCTGGGGCAGCAGTTCCGCATCGGCGGGGCACTGTGCGAGGGCGTGCGCGCCTGCCCGCCCTGCAACCATCTGGACGAACTGACCGGCAAGCCGCTGCTGAAGCCGCTCGCCCAGCGCGGCGGCCTGCGCGCCCGCATCGTGACCGGCGGCGAAATCCGCGTCGGCGACCGCATCGAGCCCCTCGGCGCCGCCAGCGATGGCGCCGCGCCCGAGGAGATGGCGGCTACCCGCGCCTGAGCGGAATCGGGGAACGGGGTCCCGGCGCGCGAACGCGGTGTGATTCCGAACTCGGTCTTGGGCATATTGCCGGTGTGAAGACGCCCTCTCACCCGACGTCACCCGGCAGCAGGAGAGATCGCGCGCACCCCACTCTGTTACCCCGGCGCCGCTCTCCGCCTGCTACCGAGAGGCCTCGCCCCCACGATGTCATCCCGAACCCGCAGGTGAGGGATCGCCCACCCCCAACCTCGCCACTACGGCGCCCTTCTTTCCGGCTCCCGGCAACCGCGCGGCGAGGGCCAGGCGGAGGCAGCGTGCTGAGCGGAGCCAGTGGCCCCGGGCGGAGCGGAAGCCGCACTGGCCCAGTTGGGGGTGGGAGATCCCTCCTGCGTCGGGATGACATCGGGGTGGCGGGAGCGCGCTGGAGTGATGAGCAGCGGGGAGCGCGGCGTTCGCAGCTACGGCGTCGCCAGTTGCGACGCGGGCCGGCGGCCCGGACGTACCGACAGCGAGGTGATCGCGGCGCCGGCCTGCTGGCGGACGGCGG
>JASGGF010000401.1:0-4863 GCA_047605145.1 Thermomicrobiales bacterium
TGCGGCGTGGTGGTGGAGGCGGTCCACACCTGCATGACGATTCGCGGGGTGGAGAAGCCGGGCGCCGTGATGATCACCTCCGCCATGCGCGGAGGCTTCCGCTCCCGCCCGGAAACGCGAGCCGAGTTCATGGCCTTCGTGCGCGGCGGCACGCGATGACCGGCCCGGAACGCCACTGGCAGGGCCTGTCGCCGCGCGAACCGGGCGCGCCGTTGCCGCCGACCGTCTGGGGCCGCCATGCGCTGGCGTGGGGGCGAGACACCCACCTGATGGCCGTCCTCAACGTGACGCCAGACTCGTTCTCCGGGGATGGTCTGGCGGGGCACGTCGATGCCGCTATCGCCGCAGCGCTGCGGGCGGCGGACGCCGGCGCCGCCATCCTCGACCTCGGCGCCGAATCGACACGGCCGGGCCACACGCCTGTTCCCGCTGCCCAGCAGATTGATCGGCTGTTGCCGGTTCTGCAAGCCGTGCGGCCTCAGGTGGATACGCTGATCTCCGTGGACACCAGCAAGGCGGCGGTGGCGCAGGCGGCGCTCGATGCCGGCGCGAACATCGTTAACGATATCCGAGGGTTTCGCGATGATCCGGAGCTGGCCGATGTAGTGGCGGCGGCGGGCGTGCCGGCAGTCCTGATGCATGACATCAAGCCGGAACCGGGCGTCGATATCGTGACCAGCATGGTGCGCGAACTCTCGCGGCGGCTCGATTTCGCGGTGGCGCGCGGCGTGGCGTGGGAGCGCCTGATCATTGACCCCGGCTTCGGCTTCGGCAAGGACTGGCGGCAGAATCTCGAACTCTTACGCCGCCTTAGCGAGTTCCGCGCGCTGGGCCGGCCGCTGCTGGCGGGGCTTTCGCGCAAGAGCGTCATCGGCCGCGTGCTGGGCCGAGACGAGCAGCACCGGCTGGAGGGCACCGCCGCCGTCGTGGCGCTCGCTATCGCCGGAGGGGCCGATATCGTGCGCGTGCATGACATCGCGGCGATGGCGCAGGTCGTGCAGATGGCCGACGCCGTCGCGCGAGGCGCTCCCGTCGAGGGGCGCAGCTGGCCGGGCGGTCCTCCCGCGTGAGGGGCGCGAAGCTCGCTTACGTGGGGCTGGGCGCCAATCTCGGCGACCGCCGGCAGACGCTGCGCGCAGCGGTTGACCAACTGCGCGGAATTGGCGCGGTCGAGGCCGTCTCATCGCTGTACGAGACGGCGCCAGTTGGCTACCTCGATCAACCTGCCTTTCTCAACGCCGTTGCCAGCATTTCGACTGATCGGACGCCCGTGGAAATCGTTGGCGCGTTGCTGGAGATTGAGGCTGGCCTCGGGCGGCGCCGGTCATTTCCGAATGCGCCGCGCACCCTTGACCTCGATCTCCTTCTGCTCGACGCCGTGATCAGCGACAACCCGGCGGCGCTGGTTCCGCACCCTCGGCTGCACGAGCGCGGCTTCGTGCTGGCGCCGCTGGCTGACCTCGCGCCGGACCTTGTGCATCCAGTGATTGGCGTGACCGTGGCTAAGCTGCTGGCGGCGTTGGGACCGCTTGAGGGCGTCAATCGCGTGGCGGGGCCGGAGTGGGTCACTCCGGCTGCAGATGCCGCAGAAACAGCTGAGGGTCGTTGAGAAAATCGCGCGTCACGGTCACGTGCTCCAGATCGTGCCACTGCGCCGGGCGCGGTTCGCCACCGCCGAGGTGGTAGATCGTCGCGCCGGGCATCGCCATCAGGATCGGCGAATGCGAGGCGATGATGAACTGGCTCTCACCGTTGGCTGTCATCTCCAGCAGCATTGCCAGCATCGCCAGTTGCCGCATCGGCGAGAGCGGCGTTTCCGGCTCGTCCAGCAGGTACAACCCGCGCGGCACGAACCGGCGTTGAAAGAACTCCAGAAAACTCTCGCCGTGGGAAATCTGGTTCATCATGGCGTCGGTGCGCCGCAGTTCCCCGATCTCGCGCTGGTACGCGCCGCGCGCCATCCGCCGGCCCAGCGAATCCGGCCCACCTTGCGCGTTGAAGTCGGCCAGATCGGCTTCCAGTTCTCCCCGTAGCCGGGAGACATAGCGAGCGAACCCGAAGAAATCCTCAGCGCGGAGGAAGTACCCGCGGCGGCTGCGGGCCCGCCAGACCAGACGCAGGCGCGCCGCCAACGCGCGCGCTGGCGCCAGCAGTGGGTCGCGCTGGAGATCGTCGCCGGCAATCGCCATCGCGTTGGCGGCGCAGGCGATGCCCTCCAGAAGCGCGGATTTGCCGCTGCCGTTCTCGCCGGCCAGAAACGTCACCGGGGTGGGAAACTCCAGCGGTTGCCGCGCCAGCGCCGCCACGGCCGGCACGGAGAAGGGATAGCCGTGAGCCTCGTCCTCGTTCGTGCCTTCCCTAAGCGAGACCGACCGCAGGTGGATCATGACGCGGCCCGCGCGGGCTCTGCGGTGTTCCCGTCGCCGTCATGATCCAGGTCGACGGCCGCGAGTGACAGGGTGATCGTCATCGTGGCGCCATCGCCCGGTGTGCTGGCTGCGGAAAGATGGCCGCCATGCGCGGTCACGATCGACTGCGCGATGCTGAGACCGAGTCCGGCGCCGGACTGCGAGCGGGTGCGACCGGATTTGACCTGATAGAAACGTTCGAAGATGCGAGGCAACTCCTCAGCGCTGATGCCCGGGCCCTGATCGCGGACGGAAACGATGTAGCGGTCCTGCGTAATGTGGGTGGACAGGACGACGCAGCCAGCGTCCCCGCCGTGACGCACGGCATTATCGATCAGAATCAACACCGCCTGCTGGATGCGGTCCGGGTCGACCTCCAGGTACCCCTGTCCGGTCGTTGCCGTTTCGAGACACGCGCCATGCTGGTGGGCAAGTGCGGCCGCCGAGCGGGCGATTCGGTTCGCGAGCCAGCGTGCAGGCGTCAGCTCGATGTCCAGCGGCGGAGCGCCTGCGTCTGAGCGAGCGAGGAACAGCAGATCCTCGACCAGATGCCGCATCCGGCCGGCCTCGTCCTCGATGTCTCGCAGCGCAGCGGTGTGGCCTTGTGGCGACGGGCTGGCCAGCGCGGTTTGTGCGGCCCCCATGATGATCGCCAGGGGTGTCCGCAGTTCGTGAGAGGCGTCGGCGATGAAGGCGGTCTTGGCTCCCAGGGCGTCCGCCAGCGCGGCACGAGTTTCCTGATCCCGGGCGGTGAGGGTCTGCCATTGCCGGAGCACGCGCCCTGCCGTCACCACGAGCGCAACGGCGATGCCGACCGCCCCGATCATCAGTCCGGCGAGGATTGCCTGCTCGGTGCGGAGCGAAGTGGACACCCGATCCATCGATTCGTCCGCCAGTTGCTCGCCAAACGAATCGAGGACGCTGGCGGCATCATCCATGCGGTGAAGCAACGCCAGACCCCGTTGGCTGGCGGAATCGAACGCGGGTCGATCATGCGTGACCAGCGTGATTGCTGGCCGGAAGGTCTCCAGGTAGGCCGTCGCCAACTCCTCGATGATATCGGGCTGGGCGAGTCCGTGTTGCTGTAAATTGAGCGCGCCGAGTTCGCCAAGCTCCTCGATGAGCGCGGCGTACGCGGCGTCGAACTCGCTGAGCGAGTCGGCGTCGTAGCCTCCAAGTGCGATATTGCGGTGAACATGGCGGAGCTCCAACACCGCGATGCGGACGTCATCGCCTTCGTCCTCAACTTCCACGTCGAAGTTCAGGGCCTGTTCGGTCAGGCGCTTGACGCGCGCGTTTTCGTTGATCGTTAACGCCAGCGCGCCAATAACGATCAGCAGCAGGCCGCCGATGGTTGCGGAGAGGACGCGCAGGCTGCGTGTGCTCGCTGGCGCCGTCACGGGGGCGCCGGGTTCACCCGCCAGGTGAGCAGGCGGAACGCCGCCGGGTTGGTTATCCTGAACGCCCATGAGAATCCTGATTGTCGAAGATGAACCAAGACTGGCGCGGGTCATTCGCCGGGGACTTGAGGAACAAGGCTATCAGACTGTCGCCGCGGCCAGCGCCGCCGAGGCGGTGGCGACTGTGCGCAGCGAACCGCTAGATCTGGTGTTGCTGGATATTTCGCTGCCAGATCGTGATGGCCACGCCGTGCTCGCGGAGATCCGGCGCATGCGCCGGGACCTGCTGGTGATCATGGTGACCGCCAGAGACGACGTCGCCAGCAAGATCGACGCGCTCGATCATGGCGCGGATGATTACATCACCAAGCCGTTCAACTTCGACGAATTCCTGGCCCGTATCCGGGCGCTCACACGTCGCGCCGATCAGGCTCAAGGTGGTGGGCTGAGCTGGCCGGGGCTGGAGATCGACCTGTTGGCGCACCGGGTGTATCGGACGGGTCAGGAGGTCGCGCTGTCGCGCCGCGAGTTCTCCCTGCTTGAGTATTTTGCGCGCAATGCCGGACGGCTCCTGACGCGCAGCCAGATTCTGTCTGCAGTCTGGGATCACGACTATCAAGGCGAATCCAATGTGGTCGATGTCTACGTTCGCTACCTGCGCGCGAAGCTCGACGCCGCGGATCATCCGTCGCTCTTCACCACCGTGCGCGGAAGTGGCTATCGCTTCGATCCACCGGACGTGTAGCCAACGTTGCTCGATGAGAGCTTTCTCACGCGGTGCTCACGGGTCGCTCACTGCCCTGCCATAGGCTTTCTGCATGCTCCCGGCAGCTGCACGCGGCGCCGGGCGAAACGCAGCCGTGACGCGTCGGCCGGCCCTGAGCCGGGTGCACGTGCACGATGGAGGATCACATGGCAGCCATTTTCCAGGCCCTGCAACCGGCGGTGACCGCCAACCAGGTCCAGGCGGAAAGCAAGAGCCGCAAGCGACGGAAGAAGAAGCGGCGCGGCGGCCGGCGGAGCCGGAACAGCCGGACCTAACTGCCCGCAAGCGG
>JASGGF010000402.1:0-4851 GCA_047605145.1 Thermomicrobiales bacterium
CACCGGGATGCCGAACAACAGGTTGGACCCCGGGTCGACAACGTCCACCGTCACCGGCTCGCGCTGAATGTCCGGCTCACGCAGGGCGCCGGTGGGGGTGGTGACTTCGCTGCCGCGCGGGTCGATGGTGAGGGTGGCGGGCAGGGTGTGGCGCTCGCTGGCCCCGAGGCCGGGGAAGGCCGGGCGGGCGCCGAGCCCCAGCCCGCGCAGATCAGCTTCCGGCGCGGCAAGGACGGCGATGATGCGGTCATGGCCGGGGGCGAAGGTCGCGCTGGCGGGCTGGCCTGGTTCGCCCTCGACGAGCAATGTGTCCTCGCCGATTTCGCCGTCGTAAAGGCGCGCGGTGAGCGCCGGGTTTTCGGGGGTCAGGGTGACGGCGGGGTTTGCGCCCTCCGAGCGGTCCTTGAGGGTGAAGGTGCGTTCCCACGTCTTCTCGTCCGTCCCGGCGCCGTTGATGGGCACGCCCAGCACGTCCGGCTGCCACGCGCCGGGGTCCAGCGTCACCTTGGGGACCTCCACGCTCAGCACCGGGGTGATCTCTGTTGTGGCGACCTGACCCTCCGGAACCGGCACGCCGCCCTGTGTCAGGATGACACCCTCGCCTACTCCATCCGCCGTTACGCTGATAGCAGGCACGCTTTGCGGGCCTTCCTCTGTCAGCGCGTCGCGCGGGATGAGGATAACGAGGGTGATCGGCTGGCCATTCGTGTCCAGCGTGACGCTGGATTGGGGCTCCTGATTGCCGACAACGAACCCTGCGGTTGCGCCGTCGTAGGCGGCGTCCAGTGCTGTGTCATCGGCTGTCAGCTGGGCCTTGCCGCCCTCCTTGAGGTCGTAGGGGATCTGGTCGGAGACGATGCGGACGGGGTCCTCTGCATCGTCGGAGGTGGAGGCGGTGGCGGGCGGGAGGGTGATGGAGCCCACTTCGGCGACCGGCGGCGAGGTGACGGTAAGCGAAGCGGTCTCGGTGGCGCGGTACAGCTCGCCCTCGCGGGCGAAATCGGCGGCAGCCACACGGGCGCCTTGCGGATCGAGGGTGATGGTGATTGGGAACTGTGGGCGGCCCGGCGGAAGCGCCTGCGCCGTGGCGAGGGGCATCTGCACCACCAGCTCCAGCGGGCCGGTTTGCCCGGCGAGCTGGACGGGGCCAGAGAGCGTGGTCTCCCCAACCTTGAAGAAGGCGGAGACGGGGGCATCCGCCGGCAGGTCGATCTGCAGCGTGCCATCGGCGCCGTTGCTGGGGTCGATATCCAGCTCGGCATGCCACTCCAGCGGGTCTGGCTCGGTGTCGAAGGTGGAAACCTCTACCGGGTTTGGCGCGAGATCGAACGGCGCGATGGTGATCACCTTCTCGCCGGCCACCTGCACCTGCAGCTCGACGTCGCTGGACACGGCCCGTTCAGCGGTTGCGGGCTGCCCGTTCAGCTCCAGATCGGCGTTGCGCGCGGAGGTCTGCGCCTCAATCTGCGCGGTGAAGGTGTGCGTGCCTTCGGCGGCCTGCGCCACGCGGCGATCGACCGTCAAGGTGACCGTGGCGGAGGAGTGCTCCGGGTCCAGCGTCACGGTGCGTCCGGGCGCGCCATCTCCGAGGTGGAGCGTGGCGGTCACGCCCTCATCCTGCCCCGCCACGCGCAGCGTCACCGGCAGATCGCCCGCGAAGGTGCAGGTGATTGTTCCAGAGTCTTTGAGCGCTGGCTCCGTCGTGCCGTCTGCCACAATGTCCTGCGGCGCAAACGTGGGCAGCGTGCAGGCGGCGCCCGGGCGGTCCCCGATGGTGAGCGGCAGAATCACCGGAATGGCGAAGGCGCCCGCTTCGTTCGGCGTCAGCCCTTCCGGCGCAGCGAGCTGCGCGCCGTTCAGGCTGGCCTCAAGGTCCACCGTCTGTGGGTGATCACCCGTGCCCAGCGCCAGCGCGCCGGCGCGCGGCGCGGTCACCACCAGCAGCACGCGCGTGGGGGTGTCACCCAGCTCCAGTTGCAGCGGGGCCTCGCCGTTGACATCGAAGGCGGCGCGCGCGCCGGGAATGGCCTGTTGCAGCGCGCTGTCATCGAAGGTGAGCGTGCCCGTGCAGCCATTCGCGCCGGTGAGGGTGACGGTGGTTTCCCAGCGCACCGCGTCCGCGCTGGTGTCGCCCTCAAGCAGGAACTGCCCCGGAACCGGGGCCACGTCGACGCTGCAGACCGGTTGCGGATTGATGGTGAGCGAGGCGCCCACGGTCACGCGCTGGGCGCCCCCCGGCTGCGGGGTGGCGTCCGCGCCCGTGATCGTGACCTCGGAGCCCTGCGGCGTGAGGATGATGCCCACTGGCAGCGTGGTTGCGCTGTCCGGCAGCGCGGCGATATCAGCGGCGGGCACGGTGAGGCGCAGATCGAGCGCCGGCTGATCGGCGCTGAGGGTGGCGCTCTCCCCGAGGTCCGTGCCGCCCGCCACGAAGCTGGCGGTGGCGCCGGGGGCCATGTCGGCCAGTTCGGCGGTATCCAGCGCCACCTCGACCGCGCCGCCATCCGGCGCGGTCAGATCGAGCGGCAGGGCGAACGCCGCATCGGCGGCGTCCGGGCCTCGGGTGATGACGATGGGCGGAAATTCACCAATCTCCACCGTCACGGCGGGGGTGGGATCGGCGACGGTGAAGGTGACGGGGAGGCGGCTGGGGTTGATCAACACTTCCGGATCGGCGGATTTCACTTCGATGAAGGTGGTGAACGGGCCGAGGCCAGAATCGGTGGGGGTGTTCGCCAGCGTGTAGGTGAGCGGTAGGCCATCGGCCGTCAGGCTGTCGCCCTCGCCCCGGAAGGCGAGTTGGACATCTTCGGGCAACTCGGCGGGGTCATCATTGACGACGACCTGCAGGCCGGCGCCGACATCGCCGGAGGTGGCGCAGAGCAGGTTGGAGGCGGCCACACCCGGCTCCAGCTCGCTGAGCGTGTCCGGCGCAATGGCGACGCGCACCTCGCGCACGGGCGGCACGCCATCGACCGTCTCGACGACATCGACGCCGCGCTTCTCCATTTCTTCGGCATCAGGGACGGCCACGCCAAGGGAGACATACTTCACGAAAAGGAAAGGCTGCTCCTGCCTATAGTCGCTGATGGCGTCCAGCAGGTTGTCAACAATAAAGTCGTCGTTGTCGTCAACGTCCGTCTCGCCGTTCCCCTCGCCATCGGTGAAGAGGAGGAGCGTCTGGATATGCTGGCGGCCGTCATCCCGCTCGTCCGCCAGTGCGCCGAGCGCGTAGGTGATGGCGTCGGTGATGTGGGTGCCGCCGCTTTGCCCGGCAACAATGCCGTCGATATAGGCGTTCGCCGCCGCCAGCCCGTCATCCGCAGCGGTCCCTTCGCCAATCGCGATGGTATGGACATCGCCGGCCGGGATCGTGCCGGTGAACGGGATGATCGTCACCTGAGAGCCGGGTTGCAATTCGCTCAGGTATTGCTTCAGCGCATCCTTGACGGCGGGCATGATCCGCTTGGAGAGATCGCGGCTGCCGTCATCCTGCCAGCCCTCCATCGAGCCGCTGGCGTCCAGCAGGATGACGTAGTCGTAGACCGGGCTGTCGGCAGACTGGGTGGTAGTTTGCGCGCCCACATCGAGGCAGGGGTTGCCCTGAAACGCGGTGGGCGTCGCGGACTGCGCGCCAACCTCGCGCAGGGCGATGGCGGGCGCGCCGAACAGCGCCAGCGCGAACAGCAGGGTGACCAGAAAACGGCCGCCCGGCGCTGGGCAGCCTGCAACACGCAACACAATGTGACCTCACGACGATGTCGAGAGACGGGCGCGTCACTGCATTCCGGGCGGGTAGCGACTCGGGCGCTGCGTCGCCGAATGTTGCCTGATGACGTGATGGATATAAAGATACCTCATACCGAGTCACCCGTCCATCATTTTTTCACGGGGTCATTGATGTCGCCTTCTTGCAAATACCTCGGGTTCACCCAGCCTTATGGCACGATCAGCGGTCACACCCTTGACGCTGCAATGTTTCGAGGTTCGCGGCCGAGGCGCAGGACTGGTACGGTGAGCGCTGGCTGCATCAGCAAGACAGGGAGCCAACGCCATGACCCTCTCCATCGCCGGGCGGTGCGCCCGCACCGGTCAGTTCGGGATCGCGATCACGTCGTCGTCGCCGGCGGTGGCGGCGCGGTGCGCGTGGGTGCGCGCGGGGGTGGGCGCCGCCTGCACCCAGAACATCACTGACCCTCGCCTCGGCACGCGGCTGCTCGACCTGATGGCGGATGGCGCGTCCCCACGCGAGGCGATGGCGACGCTGGTGGAAGGTGAGCCGCTGATCCAGTTCCGCCAGCTCTCCGCCATCGACGCGACGGGCGAGCCAGCGATGTGGTCCGGTAGCGGCACGCTGGGCCTGTACGCCTCCGCCACCGGGCCAAACTGCGTGGCCGCCGCGAACCTGCTGGCCTCGGAGGAGGTCCCGCTGGAGATGGTGGGCGCCTTCGCGGAGCAACCGGACGCCGATCTCGGAGACCGCCTGCTGGCCGGGCTGGCGGCGGGGGTGGCGGCGGGCGGCGAGGCCGGACCGGTGCATTCCGCCGGGCTGCTCATCGCGTGGGATGTGCCGTGGCCGGTCACCGACCTGCGGGTGGACTGGGCCGATGACCCTATCCACGCCCTCACCGCGCTCTGGCGCCTATGGCGTCCACAGGCCGCCGATTACCGCCAGCGCGCCCTCGATCCCGGCGCCGCCCCCAGCTACGGCGTGCCCGGCGACGAGTGAGGGGGAGCCACTGCGCTCAGGGGGTGGCGCGCTTCGCGCTCAGGGGGTGTAAGGGGGTGTAAGGGGGTGCAGGAGCACGGGGTGGACGATCCCCGTCATTCGTCGCGTTCTCCTTCACCCCC
>JASGGF010000403.1:0-4847 GCA_047605145.1 Thermomicrobiales bacterium
CCCCGCCTCTCGACGTCTCCCGCCCCACCCCCCATGCTGGGTTTCCGCGACACTCTGCCTGTCCCAGCAGGCAGCGCACACACCCGTGAAGCCGCCGCAGCCATCCCGCGGCGGCTTCGTGCGTTTTCACCGCCCCGCATCTCGAACTTGCCGGAAGACCTCGTCTGGCATCAGCAATCAATCCGGCAGCGCCGTCGTCGCCTCCAGCAGCGTCGCCACGGCATCGTGCGGGTTGCGCTCGGGCCGTGTGTAGTGAATACACCCCTTGGCAAACGTCGCGCCGGCGAACGGCTCGCGCAGCGGCTACGGCGCCTGCCAACTGACGGCCCGGGATTTCGGCTTGCTGCTCCAGGCGTCCGGATCATCCAGGTCACTCCGCCCCACGATCACACCGTCATCGTTGATCGCCCAGACGCGGAGGCTGGGAGCATTCCAGGCGTCCTCGCGCGGAAACGGCGCCAACTCGAAGGTTTCGCCATCCTGCCAGACATAGGCGCGATCCGTGGGATCGGCGCTGTACTGGCTTGCGATTGCGTTGCAGATGATCTGCCCGGCTTCATTGATATCGACACAGAGACCGCCTTCCCCGAGATCGATGACCTCGCCATCCACCCAGGTCAGCATGTGGGCGTTCCCCTCCGAATCTGTTCCCCAGCCGATGATCTGCCCCGCTTCGTTCACCTGAAAGGCCGAACCCTCGCTGCCGCCCAGCATCGGCAGCGGGATGTACTCGCCATTGATCCACGCCACGGGCAGATCGTCCGCCTCCCCCACAATGACGCCAGCGTCATTGATGTCGTAAGCCTCGCTCCACGCATTGTTGGGCACGGGCAGGCGAAGCACCTCGCCGTCGGCGTCCCAGAAGGTGGCGCGGTACGCTGCCCCCTTGCCCTCGTAGGTGGAGCCTACGATCTGCCCCAACTCGTTGATGGCGTGCGCCTCGCTGTGTTCGGTTTCCGGCGGGCTAAGGACGGTGGGGACGCCATCGGTCCACACCACCGCCTGCTCTTCGCCATGCCGATCATCGACGAAGCCCACCACCTGCCCGGCATCGTTCAGGTCGCTGACGTGGACGTCGTTGTTCCCCAACGGATTCGGCAGCACCACCGCCGCGGAGATATCACCACCGGGCACGAAGAGCGCGTGCACCACAGGGAAGCCGATATCGGTGGCGACGATGATGTCGCCGGCCTCATTGATCTTCGGGAAGTCCTGCGGCTCGTTTCGGTGGGGCAATCGCGTGAGCGCGCCGCCGTCCCACAACGCCAGCGACGTGATGCGCCGCCCGCCCACGACGCCGACAATCTGCCCGGCGTTGTTGATGTCGTAGGCCACGTTCCACTCGTTGTTGACCGTCCCCAGATCGGTCAGCGGAACCAGCCCGGCCACCGCCGCGGCGCGTTCGCCCGGCAAGGTGGCCGCGCCCAGTGGCGTCAGCGCAAGCGCGGCGAGCAGCAACGCGGCGGGCAGCAAATGGGCGCGAGCAGGCAAGGGCATCCTCCACATTCAGCATGGCGCAAACTTCGCTGAAGTGTAGCCACGGATGCACGCATCCCGGCAGACGCCGCACCGCCGGGCGACCCGTCTACTCCGCCGCCTGCACCGCCCCGGACGCGATCATCGCCGCGATGGCCTCGTCATCGAAGCCCGCCTCGCGCAGCACCTCGGCGGAGTGCTGCCCCAGCAGCGGCGGCGCCACCCGCGCCCGCACCGGTTCGCCGTCGAAGTGGTACGGCGCGCCGGAGACCTGCAACCCCTCGATCGTCGGGTGATCCACGTCCAGCACCAGATGCTGCGCCCGCGTCTGCGGGTCATCCATCGACTGCGCCACGTCGCGGATCGGGCCGCAGGGCACTCCGGCGGTGTCCAGCCGCGCCACCACCTCGTCCGTGGTCAGGGCGGCCAGCGCCGGCTCGATGGCGGTGTACAGCGCCGCCCGGTTCGTGCTGCGTCCCGCGTTGGTGCGGAACACCTCGTTCTCCAGACACGCCGTCAGGTCCAGCGCGCCGCAAAAGCGCTGCCACAGCGAGTCGTTGCCCACCGCGATATTCACGTAGCCATCGGCCGTGCGGAACGTGTCGTAGGGCGCGATCATCGGGTGCGCGTTGCCGAGCTGCCCCGGCGTGGCGCCCATGCTCAGGTACTGCCCCGCCTGATACGTGAGCAGCGCCACCTGCCCGCCCAGCATCGAGACATCGACGTAGGAGCCCTCGCCCGTGCGCTCGCGGTCGAAGAGCGCCGCCACGATGGCGTAGGCGGCGAACATGCCGCCGCCGATATCGGCAATCGGCACCCCCAGCCGCACCGGCGGGCCGCCGGGGTGCCCGGTGATGCTCATCATGCCGCTGATCCCCTGCACAATGAGGTCGTACGCCGTCCGCTGGTAATCCGGCCCGGACTGCCCGAAGCCGGAGATGGAGGCGTACACGATCTGCGGATTGCGCGCCTTCACCGCCTCGTAGCCGAAGCCCAGCCGGCCGATGGTGCCGGGCGAGAAGTTCTCCACCAGCACATCCGCCTCGTCGATCAGCCGCCACAGCGCCTCCTGCGCCGCCGGCTGCTTCAGATCGAGCGCGATGGAGCGCTTGTTGCGATTGACGGAGAGGAAGTAGACCGACTCGCTCTCCACGAACGGCGGCCCCCACGCCCGGGTGTCATCGCCGCGCCCCGGAATCTCGACCTTGATGATCTCCGCGCCGAGATCGCCCAGCATCATCGTGGCGTACGGCCCGACCATCACCCGCGTCAGGTCCACCACCTTCACGCCGGCCAGCGGCAACCCTGCCTGCTTTGCGCGCCCTGCGCCGCGCGCGCCCACTTCACCCTGCATTGCCCGGAACCACCTCTCTGCCTGTCTGACGTCGTCGCATCTGCCGCGCACGGTAATGCGCGCCGCCGGATGATGCAACGTCCAGGCAGCAAGCGGCGTCCACGCAGTTGCCTGCCTCGGGGTCTTTGCCCAGCGCTCCCCACCCCGGCCCCAACTCTCCGCCTGCCACCCCGGCCTGCCCCACCCCGCCGTCATCCCGAGCCGCAGCCGAGGGATCGCCCACCCCCAACTCCAAGGTCACGGCGCCAGTTCTCCGCCTGCCACCCCGGCCTTCCCCGCCCCGATGTCGTCCCGGGCCTTTACACCGCAGGAGGGACCGCATCCCCCCAACTCCCGGGGGAATGGCGCCCGCCTTTCTGGCTGCCACCACGACGGTTGAGGGCGGGGGCGAGGGATAAGGCGCGGTGACACGCGGAGAACTGGCGCCGTGTATCCGGGAGTAGGGGGTGGTCGATTCCTCGTCTGCGGACTCGGAATGACAGAGCGTTTTGGCGTGGATCGCGGTGACAGGCGGAAGGCTGGCGCCGGGATTTGGCGGTGGAGCGGTGGCAAGCGGAGAGAGGGCGCCGTGACCCCGCCAGTTGGAGGTGGTCGATGCCTCACCTGCGGGTTCGGAATGACCTCGTGGGGGCGAGGACTCGCGGCGGGAGGCGGAAAGCCAGCTCGTGACCCGGACGTTCGCAGCGCGCAACCCCTCACCTGCGGGTTTGGAATGCCATGGCCGGGCTGCCTGCATCGGGCCAAAAGCGGCGACGACTCAGGCGACAAGCTCCCCGACGAACTCCCCCAGCACCTGCAGGTAGAACGCAACATCCTCACTCGTGTGCGCAACCCCCACGCACGGCCCGGCGGAGTAGATCGCCTCCCAGATGCCCCGGTTCGCGAAGTAGACCCGTTGCAGATCGACGATATCGCGCCGCTGCCCCATCGTCGCCTCGGCGGCATTCCGCGGGAGGGCGCCGGCGTGTGCGTAGCCAGTGCGCGCGTACAGCCGATGCGCCCGCCATCCCAGACCGGCCCCGGCGCAGACGCGCTCGATACCATCCGCCAGTTCCGCCCCGAGCGCGGCGGTGCGCGCGTACGCCTCCGTCGTCAGGACCTCACCCATCGCGGCGCGCGCCGCCGCCAGCGAGAGCGCGTTGCCGAACAGCGTGCCGCCGGAGGCGATTTCCGCGTGCGTATCCTCCGGGTCCGGCTGCGCGAAGATGCCGGCGAGTTCGTCCGTCATGCCGTACGCCCCGAACGGGATACCCCCGGCCACCGACTTGCCGAGCGTGACCAGATCGGGCGAGAGCTGCCAACGCCCGGTCAGCCCGCCCGGCCCGCACACCTGCGTGTGCGTCTCGTCGATCAGCAGCAGCGCCCTGTGGTCGCGCGTCAGGCGCCGCAGCGCCGCGTGGAAACCGGGTTCCGGCAGGATCACCCCGGCGTTGGTCAGCGCCGGCTCCGTCACCACGCACGCTACGTCCCCCGGCGCCAGCGCCGCCGCCAGCGCCGCCACGTCGTTGAAGGGGATCAGGCGCAGGCGGTGGGTCAGGGCCATGTCCAGCCCGATCCCCTCTGGCGCAAAGCCGTCGCCGTCCGGCGCGAAGAGCATCTCCTCCGCGTGACCGTGGTACTTGCCATCGAACATCACCACGACCGCCCGCCCCGTCGCCACGCGGGCCAACCGCATCGCCTCCACGTTGGCGGTCGTCGCCGAGAGCGTGAACTGCCACTGCGGCAGGCCGTAGCGCCGCCCCAGTTCCTCCGCTACCCACGCGGCGTCCTCCGTCGGCAGCAGGAACTGCACCCCCTGCGCCGCGCGCCGGGCCACCGCCGCTGTCACCGCCGGCGGGGCGAAGCCGCAGAACTGGCTCATGTCCGCGAGGTTCACATCGAGGTAGCGGTGGCCATCCAGATCGGTGAAGTACGCGCCGGCGCCCTCGGCCACGAAGAGTGGGCCGTGGTCATACAGGCTCTTGAACCAGCTCATCGGGAAGCCGTTCGGCATCGACTTCCGCGCCCGTGCGTGCGC
>JASGGF010000404.1:0-4829 GCA_047605145.1 Thermomicrobiales bacterium
GTCGCCATCATCCCCTGCAACCGCCCCGCAGACCGCTCCCCTGGCCGCCACCTCGACCCGGCCTCCGATCTCCACCACGCCCTCCCGCCACCACGGTGTCATCCCGACGAAGGAGGGAGCGCATCAGGAGCCGCCGGGAGGGAAATCGACGTCGAGTGTCGGCGGGACATCGTGGTTGGTGAGGCCGGGGTGGAGGGCGGAAGCCGGGTTGCGGTGGCGCAGCGAGTGGGGCCCGGTCTCCAGCAACGGGACGACATCGCGGTCGGGCAGCGCCGCCGGCAACCCGGCGCCCGATCCCGGGAAGACCGCACCGCAGCAGACCGCACGCCACCCGCCGCGCGGTACCATGTGTGACAGGGGGGACCGTGCGTTCCCATCGCCCGGCATCAGGAGAGCATCGCGCGCGTGGACCCACAGTCATTGATCTACTTCGGCGCCGCCGGCGGAGCACTGGGGCTCGCCGCCACGCTCCTCTACAACCGGTTCGTGCGCAAGGACAGTGCTGCCGTGCGCTCGCGCGGCGGGTTCGCCTTCTTCGCTGGCTGCCTTATCCTCTTCGCCATCGGCGCCGCCGTCGCCGGCTACATCACCGCCCAGCCGGGCCGTTGAGTCCCACCGTGTCTCGAGCGAAGTCGAGAGACCTCGTCCGCACGCCCTCTCCGCACCACCGGGCGCAAGTCTGTCTCACCAGACTGCCTCCCTATCAGTAGAAAGGCTCCCAACCCGTGTCCACGACCCTCAGCCCTCGCATCGTTGGCGTCATCCACCTGCCCGCCCTCCCGGGCACGGCGCGCGGCGGCTCCGCCACCGCCTTCCCGCAGCTGCTGAACCACGCCCGGCGCGATGCCGCCGCGTGGGCCGCCGGCGGCGCAGAGGCGCTGGTGGTCGAGAACTTCGGTGATGTCCCCTTCCACAAGGGCCCCGTCGGCCCGGAGACCATCGCCGCCATGACCGCCGCCGTCAGCGCCGTCATGGCTGATAGCGGCCTGCCGGTCGGTGTCAACGTCCTGCGCAACGACGTCGAGGCCGCCGCCGCCATCGCTGCCATCTGCGGCGCCGCGTTCGTGCGCGCCAATGTCTACGCCGGGGCCGCCGTCACGGATCAGGGGATCATTGAAGGCCGCGCCGACGCCGTGCAGGCGATCATCAAGCGGCTCGGCGCGCCGGTCGAGGTCTGGGCTGATGTCGATGTCAAGCACGCCGCCCAGCTCGCCCCGCGCTCGCTCGGGGAGCTGGCGGAAGACAACATCAAGCGCGGTCTCGCCAGCGCCCTCATCGTCACTGGCGCGGGCACCGGCCACCCCACCAGCCTCGACGACGTCCGCGCCGTGCGCGCCGCCATGCCGGCCACCCCGCTCTACATCGGCAGCGGCGCCAACCCGGACACTCTGCCGGGTCTCCTCTCCGTCGCCACCGGGGCCATCATCGGCAGCGCCGCCAAGAAGCACGCCGACCCGGCCAACCCGGTGGAGGTGGAGCTGGTGCGCAAGCTCGTCGCCGCTGCGCAGGGAAGCTGAGCGCCACACGGCACGCTCCCGCGCCGTTGTCCTCGTGATGTAGGCGGGAGCTCGCCGGCGCCACTCCCGGAGGTCGCGGTCACCACTCCCGGATGTCTCCATGCTGCGCTGGAGAGCGGTCCTCCAGCGCAGCGGGGTGTCGCTATCCGCAGGTCCCGTTCAACGGCCCATAGATGGTGCAATCCACTGGGGTGTTGTTCGCCACTGACGAGTCTGGGCTGATGGTGACCACGGACAGCACCGCCGTATCGATACCTCCCCCCGAACTGCCCGAGGACGACGTGTTTTCCGTGATCACGGTGTGATCGAGCACATTGAGCTGGGTCAGCGTGCCGTAGATGCCAGCGCCGTTCACGGCGGTGTTCCCGCGAATCTCCGATCGCCGGAAGGTCAATACCCATGTCTCGAAGCCATCGAAGTACACCGCCCCGCCACTGAGGCCGGAATTGCCGGTGAACAGGCTATCGCTGATCTCGGCATTGCCATCGAAACGCGCGCCGCCGCCGAAGCCGGTCGCGTCGCCGTTCCCGGCAAAGGCGCACTGCTCAACGGTGACGTTGGACGCGGTTCCGCACCCGAGGCCACTACCCGTTAGCGTCAGTCCGCGGGTGAAGCGCAGCCGGCGGAAGCGCGCCGTGGCCCCATCCGGCACGCGCATCAGGCGGCCCGCATTGTTCGCATCGAGGATCGTGTCCACTGACGGATCGTCCCCCATCCCGGCCCCGATCACCGTGACTGCAGCGCCCTCCGGTGTGACGTACAACCCCACGTACTGCCCCGGGCAGACCACTACCGTGCCGCCTGCCGCCACCGCCGCCTGCAATGCTGCGCCGTCGCAGACATGGTCGGCCGCGTCACAGGTCACCGTGCACTGCACGCACGCGCCCTGATCGCAGATGCCGCCCGCCGGGCAATCCGCATTCACTGCGCACGACTGCGCCGCGCACACCTTCTGCGAGGTGCAGACCTCGCCCGCCCAGCTGCAGCCGCCGCAATTCACCTTGCGCCCGCAATTCTTGCGCGTGCCGCAGCGCCCGGCGCACAGCGTCGCGTTCGTCTTCCGTTTGCAGCGCTTCCCCTTGCGCTTGCCGGCGTTGCCCCGCTTGCGGTGGCGCTGCTTGCGCCGCCGCCGCCGGTCCTTCGCCAGCGCGTCCTCGTCCTCGCCAGCCGCTCCCAGCAGCGCCAGCAGCCCGCCAGCCCCCAACGCCAGCGCGGCCCGGCGACGAAAAGTTGCCCCTTCCGAAGCCTGCACAAGGCGATCAAACCATTGCGAATCCATACGGCGCTCCCGGGTCGGTGTTTCGAATATGCCATCGTGGCGAATCTGTCCACCATCATGGCATGGCCCGCCCACGACCACAGCGTCGTGATGTACGGGATTTGGTACCGGTTTTTGCGCTCAACCGCCGCCGTCGCCTGCCGCGAATCCGCAGAAGCGAGGCGCATTCCTCCTGTCTCGACGACCGTGAGAGACCTCGCCGGCAAGCGCGGCCCACGAGGTCTCTCACGTTTGCAGTGACGTGGCTTCGTCAAGAGACTTCGTTTCGGAAACGAACTACCCCGACCCCTGCACCACGCACCGTGGCTGGAGATTGTCGCCCCGACAGTTTGCAACCCTCAGCTTACCGGGTGCAGACCACAGGAGGTGGGGCTGCCTCGCCATATCTTGTCAGGCACGATGGCGGAAGCGCCGATCAGGCCACGAACTGAGCTCGGGCCCGTTTACGGGCCTTCCGGTGGGATAGCCGGGGGTCTTGAGCGGTTGATGCGACTGAGCCGTCGTGATGCCCAATTGCCCCGAGAAGCCCTCACCCCCAGCCTCTCCCCTTCGCAAAGGCTGACTGGGGTAGGTATCGGGGATGGACACGCCGCCACGGCGAACAACCCTCGCCCCAAACCCCTCTCCCTTTGCGAAGGGCGAGGGGCTTACGATAGCGAATGGCGCAGCCGTTCCGGAAAAACTGGCGGCGTGAGGCCGAATTGACACGCCGCCGCGACCGGCTCCCCTCGCCCTTTGCGAAGGGAGAGGGGCCGGGAGTTGTTATCCCGACCGTTTGCGTCGTGCACGCTTGTGGGGGCCAGCGCGGTGGGCTGTCGTCTCGACCGGAGTGGAGCGACCTCGTCCGTCGTCTCGCTCTCGCCACCGACGAGATCCCGCGACGGCGCTCGGGACCTGTCCTAAGCGCAGCCGAAGGATGACACGATGGGGTCAGGGCGCGACAGCTCGCATCCCACCGCCGAACCCCGCTCCCTGCCCCGCCAGACGTACCGTTCGCAGATTGCCGGGACGACAAGGGGCTGGGGGTCGGGGCTTCTCCAGCGTTTCGGGCCCCCGGGCGCAACAGGCGCCACGCCCTTTTTTGCCCGGCGGCAACGGCGCGGCGTCTCGCATCCCACCGTACAGCCCGCTCTCGCGTTCCCGGCGACGAGCGCGAGGCAGTTACGTCACCTGCCGACCTACCGCCCCGTAAACTGCGGCGGCCGCTTCTCGGAGAACGCCGTTAGCCCCTCCTCGTAGTCCAGCGTGCCGTCCAGCGCCATCCGCCGCTCGTTGACAGCGGCTCGCGCTTCGGCGGCGGGAGCCGCCGTGCTCACGCGCAGCGCATCTTTGACCGCGCGCAACGCCAGCGGCGCATTCGCCGCGATCTGCGCCGCCATCGCCTGCGCCGTGGGGAGCGCCTCCTCTGGAGCCACCAGCCGGGTCACCAGCCCCATCGCCGCCGCCTCGTCCGCTGGAACCTGCCGACCGCTGAACAGCAGGTCCCGCGCGTTCCCCAGCCCGATTAACGGCGGCAGCCGCAGCACGCCACCCGCGCCGGGGAAGATGCCGATCTTCACCTCCGGCACGCCAAAGATCGCGTCCGTGCCCGCCACCCGCAGGTCGCAGGCGATCGCCAGCTCCGTGCCGCCGGCCAGAGCGAAGCCGCGCACCGCCGCGATGGTCGGGATCGGCAGATTCGCCAGATCCTCCGCAGCCGCCTCGATCAGCCGCGTGTGCTCGGCGCGCTCGGGCGCGTTCAGCCCCTTCCGCTCCCGCAGGTCCGCCCCGGCGCAGAACGCGCGCTCCCCCGCGCCGGTCAGGATGACCACGCGCACATCCGGCATCGCCGCCAGCGTCGCGCACACCCCCTGCAACTCCACCGCCAGCGCGCGGCTGATCGAGTTCAGCGCGTGCGGCCGGTTCAGCGTCACCGTCGCCACGCCATCGCTGATCGTCAGCAGCACCGGCTGTTCATCGGTCATTTCACGCGCTCCTTCGCAACGAAAAGCCCCTCTCCCGCGCATCGGGAGAGGGGTTGGGGTGAGGGCCGT
>JASGGF010000405.1:0-4783 GCA_047605145.1 Thermomicrobiales bacterium
GGCTGGCGGGCCTGCGTCACGGGGCGGCGGCAGCAGGTGGCCGGGCGGGCGCGCCGGCCCCGGCGCTGGATCACCGGCTGCTGGCGCCGCTGCTGGAGGAAACGCTGGCCGGGTTTCCGCCGGAGGGGGCGCACCTGCTGCTGCGCGCGGCGCTGGCCGAGAGCTTCACGCCGTCGCTGCTGCGGGCGCTGGCGGGAAACGATGTCTCGCACCGCGCGGTGCGCGAGGTGACGCACTTTGCCCGGAGCAGCGGCATTTGCCGCCCGGCCGCGCAGTTCACCGGCGACTGGTACGAGTTCCACCCGCTCTTCCGCAGCTTGATGCTGCAGCGACTGACCGAAACCGAGGCGCCGGAAACGCTGCCGGTGTTGCACCGCGAGGCGGCCGAGTGGTTCGCCGCGAACGCGCTGTACGACGCGGCGATCACGCACTTCCAGGCGGCGGGCGAAATCCCCCGGGCGGCGGCGCTGGTGGAGCGGCAGGCGCAGCTTGCGCTGGCGCGGGAGGACTGGCCCAGTCTGGGGCGCTGGCTGGCGCTGCTGCCGCGCGAGGTGGTGGCAGAGAACCCCCGGCTGCTGCTGGCGCAGGCGTGGGTGCTCCATTTCCGGGGGTTGCCGCGCCAGCTTGGCGGCACGCTGGAACTGCTGGCGGAGCGGCTGCGCCGGGGGGATCTGCCGGCCGCCGAGGTTGCCGCCTTTCAGGCGGAAGCGGCGCTGCTGCAGTTCAGCTCGCTGCTGGCGTTCCAGCTGGATGCCGCCGGCGTGCTGGCGGCGTCGCGGCGCTTCGCTACGCAGCTCCGCCCGGAGCAGGTCTTCGCGGCGGGTATCGCGCAGGCGGCTATCGGGATCGCGCTGCACGCCACGGGGCAGACCCGCGAAGGCATTGCGTATCTGGAACGGGCGCTGGAGCAGGCGCCGGGGCCGGTGGATGCCTCCAGCATTCGCAGTTTGGTTGGGCAGCTGTGGGTTCACGGGCAGGCCAGCCATGTCGCCACCACGGCGGCGGTGGCGCAGACCATGCTCGATATCGCCGGGCGCTCCGGCCTGCGCCTGAGCGCCGGCTGGGCGCGGCGCTTTCTGGGGGACGCCGCCTACGAGCAGGGCGAGCTGGACGGCGCGATGGCGCACTACACCGCCATTGTGCAGGACCACGGGTTCATGCATCTGGCGGCAGTGCGGGAGGCGCTGTTCGGGCTGGCGCAGGTGTTCGTGGCGCAGGGGCGCGTCGATGACGCCTGGCGCGCACTGCAACGCGCGCGGGAGATCATGCTGGCGGCGGATGCGCTGGAGCACCTGGTGCTGCTGGACGCCTACGTGGCGTACCTGGCGCTGGTCACTGGCGACCCCGCCCGGGCGCTGGCCTGGGCGCATGGGCACGCGCCGGCCATTGACCACGCGCCGCTCTTCGTGGGGCTGCACCCGGTGCTGATTCGCGCCATGATCCTGACCGCCGCCGGGGATGCGGGCGAGCTGGCCGAGGGGATCGCGGCGCTGCAGGAGATGGCGGCGCGTTGCGACGCCGGCCACTATGGCGGCGCGCTGGTGCGGGTGAACGCGGTGCTGGGCGCCGCCCTGATGAAGGCGGGGGATCGGCCGGCGGCGGCGCGCGCCATGCAGGCGGCGCTGGCGGATGGCGCAGCGCGGGGCTTCGCGCGCACGTTCCTCGATCTGCTGCCGGTGTTCGGGCCGGAGCTACGCCGGCTGGCGCCGGATGTCGCCCTGCCGGTGGCGTTGCAGACGGCGCTCGATGCGGCGCCGGCGGAGGACCGCGCCGCCGCGCCGGATGCGGCCGCGCTGCTGACCGGGCGGGAACGCGAGGTGCTGGCGGCGCTCTTCCAGCGGCTGTCCTATAAGGAAATCGCCGAACAGCTCTTCATCTCGCCCGCGACGGTGAAGCGCCACGCCTCCAGTATTTACAGCAAGCTGGGCGTGGCGGGCCGGGCGGAGGCGATCCGGGCGGCGCAGCAACTCGGCTGGCCGGGGTAACACATACTCAATAATCGTTATAGACGCGGCGTCCGGCCTCCTCCATCGTAGGGGAGCCCGGCGTTGTTCGTTCTGGCGTTCGTTGCCCGGGCGTAGACCACTCTCCCAACCGAGGAGCGCACCGCCGTGGAGCATGAACGAGACGATCAGGATGAGGATGCAGTTGACCAGGTGATGGGCCGGCGATGGGTACGGCGCCGCGTGGTGGGGCTGCTGGCGGGGCCACTGGCCGGGTTGGGGCTGGGGGCCGCAAGCACCGCGAAGAAGAAAAAGAAGAAGGTCACGCTCTGCCTGAACGGGCAGACGCTGAAGGTTCCGAAGAAGAAGCGGGGATCGTTGCAGCGGCAGGGGGCGACGGCGGGGGCCTGCACTGCGTGCGTCGCCTCGTGCGCCGGGAAGCCGTGCGGCGCGGATGATGGCTGCGGCGGGGAGTGCGGATGCCCGGCGGGGCAGGTCTGCGGGGCGGGCGTGTGCCAGGCGTGCAACGTGGTCTGCGCGCCCGGCGACCCGGCCGCGTGCGGGGCCGCGCTGCAGGCGCGATTCGATGCGGGCGGCGCGGTCTTCGCCTGTCCCGGTCGCTACGTTGGCAGGTTCACGCTGAACACGGATGTCGCGCTGTACGGGGCGGGGGAGGGCAGCGACCCCGCTACCAGCACCATTCTGGATGCCAACCAGACCGGCCCGGTGTTCTCCAATTACCAGACCACGACGGTCGAGCGGGTGCGCTTCACGGGTGGCAAGGTCGAGAATGGTTCGGCCGGCGTGTTGAACGCCGGCACGCTGACCGTGCGACGCAGCACGGTCACCGGCAATGTCGTGACCGGATACAACGGCTGGGGCGCCGGAGTTCGCCAGAATGATGCGACCGGCCCCCTGACGATGACCAATTGCACGATCACCGGGAACCGGACGGACAACTCGGGAGGTGGGATTGCGCAATCCTCGGCGACTCAACCCGTGATCCTGACGAACTGCACGATCTCCGACAATCACGCGAATCTGGACGGATACGGGGACGGCGGCGGGATTTACTGCTGGAGAGGGGTGGTCACGATCACCGGCGGCAGTATCACCAACAATCGCGGCAAGGATGGCGGCGGGATCGCGGCGGCTCCGCAGGGAACCGTCACGCTTTCGGGCGTGAGCATGAGCGGGAACGATCCGACCAATTGCGTGGGCGTTCCGGGGTGCCCCGCCTGACAGCACCGCTGCCTCCCGCCAGGCGGCGGTCTGCGACGATGGACACGCAAACGCGGGCCGGGGAGATCCCCCCGGCCCGCGTTCTGGTGCAGTGAAGGTTCGCCGTGCGGCGGCCCCAGCCAGCCAGCCAGCCAGCCAGCCAGCCAGCTAGCTGCTGGAGTTGCGGCGGCGGCGGCGCTCGGCCTTGCGGCGCTTGGCGCGGTTCTCTTCCTGGACGCTGATGAAGCGGAGCCCGCGACGGTGCTCGCGGATCACGCCGGAGCGCTCAATGCCCTTGTTGAAGCGGCGGAGGAGCTGATCGAAGCCCTCGCCATCACGAAGTTCAACCCGCATGCGTGTGTAATCACCCCCCCTCAGGGAGACGAGCCGGTGTCTTATGAGACGACGGCGCTTAGGGTTCCACAGTACAGGCACAACCCTGTATGATCGCGGGCATCGCGCCGGCGATCCTGGGCAAGGATACCGTACGAACGGCAAATTGCCCACTGGCCGGGTCATTCGCGCCATCCGGCTCCGGGTGGCATCGTCTCACCGAGGAGAGCAACGCAGCGTGGCCGCTTCTACGTCCCCCGATCTGCAGCCGGGCATCGCCATTCGCCCGCTGGTCGTCGATTCCATGCACCTCACCCAGATTCCGCGCCCGCAGCCCGGCCCCGGCGAGCTGCTGATCCGCATCCGCCACGTCGGCGTCTGCGGCACCGACCGCGAGCTGATCCGCGCCCACTTCGGCGCGGCCCCGGCGGGCGAGGAGGTGCTGGTGCTGGGCCACGAGATGCTGGGCGAGGTCGAGGCCGTGGGGCCGGGCGTGCAGGGCTTCGCGCCCGGCGAGCTGGTGACCGCCACCGTGCGCCGCCCGGATGGCTGCCCGGCCTGCCGCGCGGGGCAGCCCGATATGTGCCAGTGGCGGCAGTACACCGAGCGCGGCATCGCCGGGCTGCACGGCTACATGACCGAGCACGTCGTGGAGGACGCCCGCTTCGTGATCGGCGTGCCGCAGGAACTGGCGCCCATCGGCATTCTGGTGGAGCCGCTTTCCGTGGTGGAAAAGGGCCTGCGGCAGGCGAACCTCATCCAGCGGCGCATCACTGCGTGGAACCCGCAGCAGGCCGTCGTCTTCGGCACGGGGCCGATTGGCCTGCTGGGCGCCATGATGCTGCGGGCGCGCGGCATCGAGGTGGTGGTGATCGGGCGGCGGCCAGCGCCGCTGCTGGCCGCCGAGATCGTGGAGGGCGCGGGCGGGCGCTACATCGCCGCCTCGGACGACGAACTCGCTGGCATCGCGGCGGAGCTGCCGCCCATCGACCTGATTCTGGAAGCCTCCGGCCGCCCCGGCCCGCTCTTCCCGGCGATGCAGATGCTGGGCGCGAACGGCGTGCTGGTGCTGCTCTCCGGCATGCGCCAGAGCGAGTTGGTCAGCGTCTCCCCGGCGGCGATCAACGGCGGGCTGCTGGGCGGCAACAAGGTGGTCGTCGGCTCCGTCAACTCGGCGAAGGAGGACTTCGAGCTGGGCGTCGCCGATCTGGCCCGCTTCGAGGCGTTGTGGCCGGGGCTGGCGGCGCGGCTGATCACGCGGCGGGTGCCGGGGCTGGTGGAATTCG
>JASGGF010000406.1:0-4766 GCA_047605145.1 Thermomicrobiales bacterium
ATGATGGCCGGGTTCTCCTCCACACTCGGGATGCGCGCCGCGATGCGCGCCATGTCGAGGGTGCCGGTGACGTGGTACAGCGAGACGATGCCGATCAGGAAGATCACCGACCCGAGCAGGTTCACGACGGCGAAGATCACCGCCGCGCGCAACTGCCGCCGTTCCTCGCCGTAGGCGGCGAGAATGTAGGACGAAATCATGGCGATCTCGAAGAACACGTAGAAGTTGAAGGCGTCGCCGGTGAGAAACAGCCCGGTCAACCCGGCGGCGAGGAAGAGCGTTAGCGCCGGGAAGGAGCGCGATTCGATGCCGCCCGCCATCTCGTAGCAGAACGCCACGAAGATCACCGCGCTGGAAGTGAGGGCGAAGACCACGCCCAACGCATCGGCGCGCAGCGTTATGCCAACGCCGACGGGCCAGTTCCCCGCCGTCATCTCGATGGCGCCGGCCGTGAACACGGCGCGCGCCAGCACGAGGTTGGCGGCCAGCCCCACAGCCAGCAGCACGGCGGTCAGCGCGGCGAAGCCTCGCTTGCGGCCATCCGCCAGAGAGAGCAGCAGCCCACCGATCCAGAAGGTGGCGAGAGGCGCAACCAGCATCATGCGGCCTTCCCCTCCTCCAGCAACGCCGCCGCGTCATCCTCCGGATCGTCCGCCCCGGCGTCGTCCTCGGCGGATTGCTCCTCCGCCTCCTCCGCCTCGGCCAGCGAGTCCGTGTCGAGGGTGGAGTGCGCGATGTAGACGCGGTAGATCAGGCTCAATAGCAGCGCCGTCACCCCGAAGGTAATGACGATGGCGGTGAGCGTCAGCGCCTGCACCAGCGGATCAGCGACATCCTTGCCCTCCGGCAGGGGCAGCACCGGCGCCACGCCGCGCCGCAGCCCGGCCATCATGATGAACAGGTTGGCCCCGTTGGAGATCAGCAACACGCCGACCACCACGCGGATCAGGTCGTGCTTCAGCAGCAGGTAGCTACCCGACCCGATCAACAGGGCCACCGCCACAGCGACAATCACGGTCACGGCTGCGCCTCGCCCCGGCCTTCGGCGCGGGAGACCAGCGAGAGGCTGGTGACCGTGAACCCGACCACCAGCAGGAACACCCCGACGTCGAAGACGAACGCCGTCAGGATCTCCAGCGAGCCAAAGTGCCAGACCTTGGCGTCTGCTGGCGGCCAGTGGGTGAGCACCGGCAGGCCCCGCAGCACCGGCAGGAAGGTGCAGGCCAGCGCCAGCGCCAGCCCGCTCATGGCGACGACCGGCGCATACTTCGTGTGCAGGCTGCGCCGCACACTGCGCTCGCCGAAGGCGACGAACTGCATCAGGAAGGCCAGCCCGGCGATGATGCCGGCGGCAAAACCATCGCCGCCCCCGACATAGCCCTTCACCAGCACGGCGAAGGCCACCATCAGCGTGGGGGCGAAGAGCAGGCGGGTAATCTGCTGGGTCATTCGCGGCTCCGCCGCTGCGACGGGCGCTGCAACAGGGTGATCAGCCCGATCATGGTGATGCCGATGACCGTGATCTCCCCCATGGTGTCCAGCCCGCGGAAGTCGGAGAGGATCGCGGTGACGACATCCTTCGCGTGCGCCGAAGGAGTCAGCATGATCTGTTGCGTCGCCACGCTTTCCAGCGCCGCCGGCTTGCTGAAGATGCCCCACACCACGACGAAGGTCGCCAGCGAGGCAACGACCCCAATGGCGCGGTCACGATTGACGTGCGAGGCCTTGCCGCCCGTCTCGAACCCTGACACCCGGGGGCGGTCACGCATGGCGGCGAGAAACCCGACGAAGAGCAGCGAAAGCACCGTCTCCATCAGCACCGCCACCAGCGCCACGTCCGGCGCGCCGAGGAAGGCGTAGATGCCGGCCAACGGGAACCCGACCGCCGAAAGCAGCAGCACCGCTGTCAGGTGCCCGCTCACCTGCGTGATCACGACCGCCGCGAGGCAGACCACTGCCAGCAACAGGATGACCTTGATGTCGCTGCTGGCGAGTTCCCCAAAGGTGAATGCGCCCTCGTTCGGCGTGAAGATCAGGCCAAGTAGCACGAAGAGGCCGACCGGCGCCAGCACCGTCGCGACGCGGCTGCGCAGGTCGTGCACCTCGAAGCCGTGCATGCGATCTGATGCGGCGTTGACCACCTCCAGCGACCGGCGGTAGATGGCCTCGGGGCCGAAGCGCTCGCCAAGATGCGCCACGGCGCGCGAGATGGCCTGCCAGACCGGGAGCGTGGCGAGGATCGCGAGCCCCCCGGCCCACGCGCCCAGCGCCATCAGATTCTCCGGGCGAGTATCGAGGTGGTAGGCCAGCCCAACCGCAACGCGCTGCGACAACGAGGCGCTGCCGCCGGCGTTCGCCAGCTCATTGGCGGGGCCGACCCAGAGGCCGAACAGGATGCACACGCCGGCCAGCACCGCCACGGACAGTGGCATCAGCGGCGGCAGTGCGCCGGGCTCGCGGCGCAGCGGCCCGAGGAAGATGCTGCCCCAGAAGCGCGCGACGTAGGCGAACGTGAGCGCCGCCGCCACCACCGCCAGCACGGTGAACAGGTCTCCTTGCTCGTGCATGGCGGCAAAGAAGAGTTCGTCCTTGAAGAAGCCCATGGTGCCCGGCAGCGCCGCGATCGCTGCCGCCGCGATACCGCTGGCGACCGCCAGCAATGGCAACTGGCGGCCCAGCCCGCCCACCTCGGAGAGGTTCTTCTTGCCGGTTGCCTCGGTGACGGAGCCGGCGGTGAGGAAGAGCGCGCACTTGGCGGCGGCGTGGGCCAGCACGTACATGGCGGCCCCGACCGCGCCGTACTTGCCACCCAGCCCCAGCAGCACCACCACGTAGCCATACTGGCCGATGGTGGAGTACGCCAGAACCCGCTTCATGTCATCGCGGCCGATAGCCAGCAACCCGCCGATCACGATCGAGCAGAGCCCGATCAGCAGCAGGGCCTGCGGCAACCACTCCGCCCGGTGCACCAGCGGCAGCAGCCGCTCCAGCAGGAAGACACCGGCGGCCACCATCGCCGCCGAGTGCAGGTACGACGAGACCGGCGTGGGCGCCACCATGGCGCGCGGCAGCCAGAAATGGAGCGGCATCTGGGCGCTCTTGGCCAGCGCCGCCACCGCGATCAGCCAGACGGCCAGCGAAAACACGGCCCCGCTGCCATCGCCCGCGTTCAGCGCCTCGATGGAGGTCGTCCCCGCGCCAGCCCACAGCATCATGATGCCGACCAGCATCAGGATGGCCGTGCCGCCGGTCACCAGCAGCGCCATCAGCGCGGCAGGCCGGGAGGCCGGTTCCTCGCGGTCGAATCCGATCAGGAAGTACGAGGTGATGGCGGTCAGATCCCAGAAGATAAAGAGCAACAACAGGTCATCCGCCATGACCAGACCCAGCATGGCGGCCATGAAGAGCAAGATCAGCGCGTAGAAGACCGTTGCCTCACCGGGGTCACGGTGATGGTGGTGCAGGTGCCGGGGCAGGTACACGCTGGAGTAGACCAGCACCACCAGCCCGACGCCGGTTGCCAGCAGCCCGTAGATGGCGGAGACGCCGTCGAACTTCAGCGTCGCCTGCAGGCCCCATGTGGGAACCCACGCCACCTCCGCCACGCCGCCGCCCTTCAGCCAGCTCAGCAGCGTCAGCGCGTAGCACACGCCAGCAGAGCCGACGGCCACGATGGCCGCCAGCTGAGGCCGTCCCCAACCCAGCAGGAGCGTCAGCGGCGCCGCAAGGAGCGCCACCACCAGCAACAACAGTGGGGAGGGCGCGGTGAGCGTCTCAAGCATGGCGCGTTGTGGACACTGGCCACAGCACGGCGACCGCCCTTTCCCCGAGCAAACAACTTCCCTGACAGGACGGTAACACACCGGGCGCGCTCAGCGCCGGAACGCCACTGGAACGCCGCGGGAAAGGCTGCCAAGTTTGCCAACTCTGCCAACATTTGCGGCGCCACCAGCGTTGGCAAGGTTCCCCACCGGGGCCGGCTGTAGGCAGCGCGACGGCGCAGGAGCTTCCTCTGCTTGCTTGCGATTACGCCATCGTGTAAGCTTTTCCTTACGTAAGGAGATACTTACATGGCCGGGCAGGATCAGCTGAGCGTGGCGTTTTCGGCGCTGGCCGATCCGACCCGCCGCGACATCCTCGTGCGGCTGCGAGACGGCCCGCAATCGGTCGGTGATCTGGCGGCGCGCTACCCCATCAGCCGGCCAGCGGTCTCGCAACACCTTCTGGTGTTGGAGAAGGCGGGGCTGATTGTGCGCGGGCGCCGCGCGCAGTGGCATGACTGCGCGCTGGCGCCGGACGCGCTGGATGAGGCCGCAACGTGGATCGCCCAGCAGCGCGCCGTCTGGACGGAGCAGTTCGATCTGCTGGAAGAGCATCTGAAAGTCACGCGGGCGCAATGCCGCGCCGCCGCCGACGAAGGAGACACGACGCAGGAATGATTGACGCCACAAAGGGTTTCACCATCATCCGGACCTTCGACGCAACACCGGAAGAGGTCTGGACCGCGTGGACCGATCCGGACGCCGCCGCGCAGTGGTGGCGTCCGCGCAACACGACGACCCCGCGCGAACTGATGGAGATGGATGTGCGGGTTGGCGGCCGGTACGTCTACACCATGATCAACGACACCACCGGTGACCGCGTTGTCACTGGCGGCGTGTACCGCGACGTGACGCCGTACACGCGGTTGGTGTTCACGTGGGGCTTCCCGGACGCCGACCCTGATGATTCGCCGGTCGTCACCGTGACGCTGGAGCCTGCTGGAG
>JASGGF010000407.1:0-4766 GCA_047605145.1 Thermomicrobiales bacterium
ACCGCCTTCACCGCCGCCTGGGCCGCCGGCGCCGCCCTCCCCCTCGACGCCGCGATGGACGAAGCGGCCACGCTGGCGGCGGAGGTGGCGGAGGCAGCTAGCCCCGCGAGTTGACGAGGGTGGGGAGCGCTTCTCGGGGCAACGGACCCCAGACAAAACGCAGAGGCTCCAGGCGTTCTCGACTGCGCTCGAGACACGACGATTTTCTGTCGATATTCGCGTCTTCCGCAATGCGCTGTCTTGCAAGACATCGAAAGGACCGTGCAGTGGCTCAGCCCGTATCGGTCCACATCGGCATCCGCGCGTTGGGCAAACGCCGCCGCCCGTCTAGGTACTGCCGCATCAGGCACTGCGCCTCCAGCACGGTCGCCACCGTCACTACCAGGCAGCCCTGTACCCAGACATCGAACGTGGGCGCTGCCGGCGCGAAGATGTTCCCCCAGCCGGTGTGGTCCAGCACGATGGCCCACTCGTGGCACGCCTGGATGCGCTCCTGCACCCCCCAGAAATCCCCCGGCTTGCGGCCGAACTCGTAGAACTTCACATCAATCGACATGGCCGTCTCTGCTCCGTTGCAGCACGGACGCTGCTACCCAGGGATATGCCGCCGTCCCGACAGGTACTCCTGCATCTCGCTCTGTGCCTCGCCTGAGGTGTGGCAGGTAACCATCAACTGCCTGTTCACCCAGACTTCGTAGTGAGGCCTCTCCGGCGCGAAAGTGTTCCCAGCTCCGGAGTTGTCAAGCACGATCGCCCACTCATGGCGACCTTCGATCCGGTCCTGTACCCCCATGAAATCGCCCGGCCGCCGCCCTTGCTCGGAGAACTTCACATCGGGCATCAGTGTTCCCCCGAAAGTGACGAATCAGCAGGGTTCTCGCTAGTGTCTGCCGGTGAACTTCATCCAGGCGAAAATCCCGCCCGTCAGAGCCAGGAACACCAGCCCAATCGGCGAGAACAGCAGCCGAAGAAAAACCGCCAGCACGGTCCCGAGGAACTGCAGCACCGTTAACCCGAGGAACACGACGACGATGACGCCCACCGCGATCGTCGCTGCTGTTTCAAGCCCATTCGCATTGAAGTTCTGGGGCAGCGCGATGGCGAGGGTCAGCAACCCGGCTTCCATGCCGCATGTCCTTCTACCGACCCGGCTTGCTACCGCGCTGCGTCGTAGTCGCACTCGCCGCAGACCGTGCAGTGCCAGTCTTCGTGCCCCCCGCCAAAGAGGCCGTGGCTCTTGTACCCGTACTCAAACATCTGGTTCCGGTAGCACCGGTTGCAAAACATGATCATCTGCCGGGCCACGGTTCCCTCCCTCTTCTTCGCATTCCCGCGGAAGCGCTGCCGCTACTTGTGGAGGCACGATCATGCGCCCTTCATGGCGTTTTGACCATGAAGAGGACTCACATTTTCACTCACATTCCTGTTGGAAGTTTTTGCGCGTTTCAGGCGCCGCCAGCCGCTACCCGCGCCGCCGCGCCGCCGCCACCAGCCCGTAGCCCCAGCCGCCCACGCGCCAGCCGCTCTCCAGCCGGGCGGCCCGCCGCGCGGCGCGCTCCACGGCGGCATCGTGCGTCTCGTCGCGGCGCAGCCAGCGCAACCACACGTTGCCGGCCAGCCGCAAGCTGTCCTCCAGCCCAACGCCGGAGGGTTGCACGGTGATCTCGGCGAAGTGCGGCTGCAATAGCGCGATCAGATCGGGTCGGGGGTAGTGCCGCCGCCAGCCGACGCCCGACACCGCCGGGTGCCGCTTGCCCCGGCGCGTCGTTTCCTGCAAGTAGCGGTAGACGTTGAAGCCGTCCAGCCACGCCAGCCGCCCCTCGGCGGGCACGCGCAGCAGCAGCGCGCCGCCGGGCCGCAGCACCCGCGCCGCTTCCGCCAGCGCCTCCTCCTCCTTCACCACCAGCGCCAGATCGTCCAGCAGCACGACGGCATCGAAGGTGGCGTCCGGGAAGGGCCACGCCACCAGCGGCGGCGTGAACGGGATGCCCGCCAGTTGCGCCAGTGGACCGGTGTCCAGCGCGTGCCGCTGCACGAGAAACCCGGACCGCGCCAGATCGCGCGCCAACTGGTCATCGCCGCCGAGCAGCAGCAGAACGCCGCCGGGCGGCAATTGCGCGGCGAGCGGAAGGCCCGGAACGGACATGCCATGCGTCATGCCCGCTATGATAGAGAGCCGGAGCGACAGGAGCCGCTGTGAGCGAATTCGCCACCATCCATCCCTATGACCCGGCGTTCGTCCGGCGCTACGTCGCCATCGTGCGCGGCGAGGCGCCCGCCGCTGGCCTGTTGCCGGGCGCTCCCGGCTGGACGGAACGGGAGATCGCGCGGGCGCAGCGTGGCTACGGGCGCGCGCTGCGGGGCGAGGAAGCCGGCGCCAATATCGTCAGCCACGAGCTGGCCCGCCTGCTGGGCGCCACCATGCCGGTCTACTTCGTGCCCGGCGCCGGGCTCACCCAGCTCGAAGCGCGCTTCGACCGCGGCATCGGCATGATGCTCCGGCCCCCGTCCCGCCTCTTCGCGGACGCCGGGCTGGAAACCGTCGCCGCGCGCCGCATGCCGATCCGTCTCGACGCATCTGGCGGCAGCATGGGCGGCGCCGTGCTGCCCCCGAACCAGGTGCCCCAGTTCCGGGCGCGCCTCGAAGGAAGTCTGGAGCGGTTGGCCCGGCGCATGGCCGAGGCAGAGATGGATGCCCCCGCCTACGTCGGGTTGCTGCTGGAGGCCGCCCGCTTCGCCGATGACCACGGCCTCGGCCTCTACGAAGCGGCCGACATGGTCGTGCCGGGCGTAGCGGAATCGGAGCCGCCCGGCATGCGCCTGTACCAGCCCGACCGCAAACGGCTGGACAAGGCGCTGCGCCAGCAGTTGGAAGAAGCCGCGAAGCCGCCGAAGGAGCCGGGCCTCTTCGCCCGCCTGCTGGGGCGCGGAGGCAAAGCGCCGCCGCCGGAACTTGCGCTCGATGACCCGCGCCTCTGGCGCGGCCGAAACGATGTCACCCCGCCGCCGGAAACACCGCCGCCATCGCGGCAGGAGCCTGCCTCATGAGTCCCGACTGGGTGCGCGATCCGCAGCGGCCACAAACGTGGCCGCGCCTCTTCACGCTGGACGAGGCGAACGACCTGCTGCCGGAGGTGATGCCGCTGCTGCTGGAGTTGCGCTCGCGCAAGGTCACGCTCGATTCCGCCGTCTCCGCTCTCGCCGCGCTGACGCCCGCCATGCGTATGAATGGGCACGCCGCGCAGGCGCGCGAGCTGGAAGCGCGCATTCAGGAGATGACGGAGGAGCTAGCCTCCGGCATCCAGCACCTTGCGGATCAGGGCATCGACATCAAGAACCTCGATCACGGGCTGATCGATTTCCCCGCCCTGTACGAGGGCCGCGTGGTCTTCCTCTGCTGGAAGCTAGGCGAGGGCCCCGTCATCCGCTTCTGGCACGATATCGACGCGGGCTACCGGGGCCGCCAGCCCCTGCCAGAATGAGTTACCCCATGCGCACGCCGCCCCCCGTGGCCGTCATCGGCGCCGGCATCGTTGGCGTGGCCATCGCGGCGCGCCTCGCCGAGCGCAATGCGCCCGTACTGCTGCTGGATGCCGCCGCGCCGGGGCAGGGCGTCACCCGCGCCTCTTTCGCGTGGGTCAACGCCAATCAGAAGCTGCCCCGCGCCTACTACGACCTGAACGTGGCGGGGATGCAGGAGTACCAGCGCCTGGCCTGGCAGCACGCTCCGGCCACCTGGTACCACCGCGATGGCAACCTGATCTGGTACACCGGCTCCTCCGGCGCCGAGGAACTCGCCGCCCGCGTCGAGCGCCTGCGTGAGTGGGGCTACGCCGCCGAGCTGCTCCCCGCCGCGCAGGTAATCGTCGATCTGGAGCCCGCGATGGCCGGCAGCGCCATCCCGCCGGACGCCCCGGTCGGCTGGTTCCCGCAGGAAGCGTGGGTCGATGCCGCCGCGATGATCGAGCGCCTGATCGCCGCCACGCGCAACGGCGGCGGCCGCGTGCTGCCCGGCCCCGCTGGCGAGGTCACCGGCATCGGGCGAGAGGGGGATCGGGTCACCTCCGTGACGCTGCGCGGCGGGCAAGCGCTGCCGGTGCGCGCCGTGGTCAACGCCGCCGGGCCAGCCGCCCCCGCCATCGCGGCGCTGGTGGGCCGTGATCTGCCGATGCAGCACTCCCCCGGCCTCACCGTGCGCGCCACGCTGCCGGAGGGCATCGAGCCGCTGCTGCACATCCACCACAGCGACCTGCTCGCCCTTCGCCCGGATGGCCCCGGCCGCATCCTGATGACCCTTGATTCCCACAGCGGCGATGACCTCGCCGCGCTCCCCTTCGGCCCGCTGCCGCTCGATCACCCGCAGGTCGGCCGCCTCGTGGCGCTCGCCGCCGAGATCGCGCCCGTCCTCGCCACCGCCCAGCCGGTGGAGGCCATCATCGCGCCCCGCGTCATCCCCGGCGACGGCTACCCCAGCGTCGGCGGCGTGCCGGCCATCCCCGGCTACTACGAGGCCGTCACCCACTCTGGCGTCACGCTCGGCCCGCTCATCGGCCGCGCCCTGACGGCAGAGATCCTCGGCGAACCACCCGATCCCCTCTTCGCGCCCTACCGCCCGGAGCGCTTCGCCGGCGCGTGACGCCGCCTCCACGCAGGGGCTCCACTCTCTTGCGCAAGTACTTCGGCTAACTGGGGAAGGTCATGGGGGACTGGCTGACCTCGTAGCGTCGGCCCTCACCCCCAGCCCCTCTCCCGATGCGCGGGAGAGG
>JASGGF010000408.1:0-4765 GCA_047605145.1 Thermomicrobiales bacterium
CATCACGGCCCAGAGCACCCCCGGCGTTGGCTCCACGTTTACCCTGCGCCTGCCAGTGGCGGCTGGGCCCGATCTGCCGCCAGGCTCCAGATCACCAGAATCGATATCGCCAGCATAAGGATGCCGGAGGCGACGAACGTGGCCCGGAAGCCGAAGCTGGTCGCCACGATGGCCCCCAGCAGTGGCCCCGCGAAGCCGCCCAGGCCCGATAGCCCGGCGGTGAGGCCAAAGATGGCGCCCCGTTTGTCGTGTGGGGTGAGGTGGGTGATCAGCGCGTTCGCGGAGGGAATGAGCCCGCCCGCCGCCACCCCGAGCAGGCCCTGCAGCGCCGCCAGCTGCCAGGCGTTGGTGACCAGCGCCATGGGCAGATAGAGCGCGCCACTCAGCGCCAGCGACACGCCCAGCACTCGGCGGTGCCCGATGCGGTCGCCCAACCGCCCGAAGTAGGCCGCCGCCAGCGCGCTGGTGAACCCGGCGGCGCCCAGCACGATCCCGGCCATTGTGGCGACATCCGCCGTGTTTGGCGCCAGCTGCTCCACAAAGAGCGGCATGATGGGCTGCATGGCCATGGCGGTCATGCGCACCACGAAGATGGCGGCGAACAGGGTGAGCATGGCGGCGGAGACCATGAACGCGCTGGAGGCGCGCAGCCGCTGCCAGCGGCCTTCGTTTTCGCGCAGCGGGGCCCGAGCGGTCCGCGTGAACTGCTCCCGCGCGAACAGCGCCACCACCACGCCGCCGGCAAAGAGCATGCCGCCGGCCACCCAGAACGCCACGCGCGGTCCGGCCCAGTCGTACAGGTAGCCGCCCAGCAGCGGCCCCCCCGCCGCGCCCGCGAAGACGGCGGTTTGCACCATGCCCAGCGCGTAGCCCATGCGGTGGCGCGGCGCGCTGGTGGCGACCAGCGCCGCCGCCGCCGCCACGGTGCCGGTCATGGAGCCTTCCAGCACACGCAGCGCCAGCAGTTGCCACGGCGCGGTGGCAAACCCCATCAGGGCCACGCACAGCGCGCCGCCAAACAGCCCGCGCAGCAGCATTGGCTTGCGGCCGTAGCGATCCGCCAGCACGCCCCACAGCGGCGCCGTGATAGCCAGCGCGGCGGCGCCAGTGGCGTTGATAGCGCCCGACCAGAGGGTCTGCCCCGCCACATCGGTGACGCCGAGGTCTCCGAGGAAGAAGGGCAGGAAGGGCACCCGGGACGAAAACCCGACCAACGCCAGGATTTCGCCGAACCAGACTGCGTACAGCGTCGTGCTCCAGCCCGGTTGCCCGGCGTCAGGATCATGGTCTGGGCCGGGTTCGCTGGGGGAGCCGCTGGTGGGAGAAGCCATGACCCGGCAGTTTACGGCCAACAGTGCAATGCCGGAAGTCCCCTACACTTCGCCAGATGAAGACGCAGCGCAGGAACTGGCTCGCCTTGGCACAATGGGTGATGACGCAAGACGGCGTGCAGTGGCGCCGGCTGGCTGGCGCGCTCGTCGTGCTGCTGGCGTTGGTTGGCTCCCCCGCCCGAGCCGAGCAGGGGACGCCTACGGGCAGCGCGACCCCGGCGGCATCGCCCGTCTCTGGGCTGCTGGCCGATGTGCCAGACGCCGCGCTGCCCGCCGCCGAACAGGCGCTGCAGGAACTGAGCGAGGTGCGCATCGCCGCCACGCTGGACCCGGCCCGCAGCGTCATCACTGGCGACATGGCAGTGACCTGGCGCAATCCCGCCGCTGTCCCGCTGGTTGCCGTCTGGTTTCGCACCTTCCCGAACGCGCCGTATTACGGCGAGGGCGCGCTGACCGTTCGCGCGGTCACGGTCGATGGCGAAGCCGTCGCGCCGCAGCTGTCGCTCGATGACACCGCGCTGCGCGTGCCGCTGCCCCGGGCCGTGCCGCCGGGCGGGAGCGCCGAAATCGCCATGCAATTCGCGGCGACCATCCCGGCGGATTCGACCGGCTCGTACGGCATCTTCACCCACGACACGGAGGCCGGGCTGTGGGTGCTGGCGGACTGGCATCCGCTCCTGGCGGTGTACGAAGATGGCGCCGGCTGGGCGCTGCCGGCGGTAACGCCGTTCGGGGACCCCACATACGCCCCGGCCGCGTTCTACGATGTCTCGCTGACGGCGCCGGAATCGCTGCTGGCGGTCGCCTCCGGCAGCACGACCGAGACGACCACCACGGGCGGCCAGACGACCCGGCGGTTTATCGCCGGGCCGGCGCGTGATTTCGTGATGGTGGTGGCGGAGCACATCATCCCGCTGCGGCAGGATGTAGACGGCACGCAGGTGACCCTGTGGATCGCGCCCGATCTGGACCCTGCCATCGCCCGCCGCACCCTCGATCTCGCGGCCGATGTGCTGCGCAACTTCGAGGCGCGCTGGGGCCCCTATCCCGCCCGGGAGCTGGAGCTGATTCAGGTCAACCCCTCCGGCGCGTTGGGCATCGCCTGGACCGGGCTGCTCTTTCTCGATGGGCCATCCCTGCTGGAAGGCTACGGCGCCCACAATGATGACGGCTTGGCGGCGGTGGTGGCGCACGAGATTTCCCACTTGTGGTGGGGGGTGCTGGTGGGTGGCGATTCCAACAAGCACGGCCATGTCCCGGAGGGATTGGCGACGGTGTCCGCCCTGCTGTACATCAACGACGCCTTTGGCCCGGATACTGCACGCGCAGAGCTGCAGGCGTGGGCCATCGAACCAGCCCGCCGGGTGTTGCGCGCCGGGGACGCCATCGTGGACCAGCCCGCCAGCGACGGCCAGGACGAGGCGATCCGCTACGGCACGCTCTATGGCAAGGGGACGCTGGGGTTCCTGGCCGTGCGGGAGGCGATTGGCGCGGCGGCGTTCGACGCCGCGCTGCGCGAGATTGCGCAGCAGTACGCCTGGCAGGAGCCGACCCCGGAGCAGCTCCGCGCGGCGTTCGAGGATGCTTCGGGCCAGGATCTGCGGGGGCTCTGGAACCACTGGTTTCATGAGGCGGCCATGACAGAAGATGAAATTGCGAGATTGGCTGCTTCGTTCGACAATCCATGAGATCATGCAGAAAGGCGGCGCCAGACCCCGGCCACTTCTGCCTTGCCTTTCCACACTGTTGAGGTTGTACACCTGTTGCCATGCCTGAAAGCGATCCCGCTTCCGTTCTGATATCCGGGCATTCGGTCTCTCCGGCTTCGCCGGAGCCTGCGCGCCACCTCTCCGAGGCGGAGATCACCCGCGCGCATCTGGCCGCGATCGTCAATTCCTGCCCTGATCCGATCATCGGCGAAACGCTGAACGGCGTGATCACCACCTGGAACCCGGCCGCTGAGCGGCTCTATGGATACCGCGCGACCGAGGCGATTGGGCAGCCAATCGCCATGCTGACGCCGCCGGGCTACGAAGCCGAAGTGGGGGATCTGCTGCGCCGGGTGCAGCAGGGCGAGGAGATCGAAGGCTACGAAACCGTGCGCCGCGCCCGGGATGGCCGGCTCATCGATGTCTCACTCACCATTTTCCCGGTGCTGGATGATCTGGGCCGCGCCATTGGCCTCTCCGCCACCACCCGGGATATCACCCGCAGCAAGCAGGTGGCGGCGGCGCTGGCGGCCAGTGAACGCCGCTTTCGCATGGCGTTTGACGACGCGCCGAACTTCGAAGCGCTGGTGGCCATCGATGGCATGCTGCTGCAGGTGAACCGCGCCGGCTGCCAGCTGCTGGGGTACACGGAAGCGGAACTGCAGAACCAGCATGTCACCTGCATCCTGCATCCGGACGATATCGAGGAAGGCGTCGCTGACTACGAGGCGACGATGCAGGGGAAGCAATCCGGGTATGCGCAGCAGATTCGCCTGATTCACAAGGATGGCAGCCTCAGCTGGGTGGACTTCCAGCTGTCGCTCGTTCGCAACGAAACCGGACAACCCGAGTATTCCATCTGTCAGGCC
The DNA here is from genome assembly GCA_047605145.1 of Thermomicrobiales bacterium. Classification (GTDB taxonomy): domain Bacteria; phylum Chloroflexota; class Chloroflexia; order Thermomicrobiales; family UBA6265; genus JACCXM01. The sequence goes on from JASGGF010000408.1 coordinate 3,910, forward strand.
CGCGATATGACGGAAGGCGTCATCGCCCGGGAAAAGCTGTCTGCCGCGCAACTCCAGATGCAGGAGGTGCTGGACCGGGTCGGTGGCGCGTTCGTGGAGCTTGACCGCGCCTGGCGGATCACCCGGATCAACATGGCGGCCGCAGACCTGCTTGGGGACCGCCGTGAGACCCTGACCGGCCAGCGCTGGCAGGACGCCGCGCCCGCCGCGTTGCAGGCGCCCCTCGCCGGCGCGCTGGAGACCGCGATGGCCAACCGCCGCCGGGTGCGCGGCACGGATGTGGCCTATCCCCCGCGCAATGCCTGGTACACCCTGAACGTGTACCCCTCGGACGATGGGATCGCGGTGTTCCTGCGGGATATCACCGCCGAGCGCGCCCTGAAGCAGGAGCTGCGCACAGCCGAACTGCGCTTCCGGGCGCTGGTGGAGCAGTTGCCCGCTACCGTCTATGTCCAGGCGAATGACCGCCCGAACCCGGCCATGATCTACATCAGCCCGTACTACGCCAGGATGACTGGCTGTCCGGCAACGAACGAGTTGCCATTCGCGGACGCGGCGGGTTGGCTGGAGCTGATTCACCCCGAAGACCGCGAGCGCGTGCAGCAGGAAGTGGTGGCCACCGCCAGCGATCTCGGCGGCGTCGAACTGGAGTACCGGTTCCGGTGCGCCAACGGTGAGTACATCTGGATCAGCGATGTCTCGGCCCCGATGATCGATGACTCCGGGCAGGTCATCGCCTGGCTGGGCGTCATGCTCGATGTCACCGCCCGCATCCAGTCTGAGGCCGTCACGGCGCGCCTGGCGGCGATTGTGGAGGCGTCCGAGGACGCCATCTACTTCCGGACAGTGGACGGTC
>JASGGF010000409.1:0-4759 GCA_047605145.1 Thermomicrobiales bacterium
GCGCGTGGCGCGTCCGGCGGCGCGGCGAGGCGTTCGCGCCGGGGCCGTGGCTGCTGCGCGCCATCGTGCTGGCGACCCCCGCCGGGTTCATCGCCATCGAGGCGGGCTGGATCGTGACCGAGGTCGGGCGGCAGCCGTGGATCATCTGGGGGATCATGCGCACGGAAGAGGCCGTGACCCCGGTCCAGAACGTGATCTACAGCTACGGCGGCTTCACGCTGGTCTACATCATCCTCGCGGTGACCACCCTCGTGCTGCTGGTGCGCCTTGGCCGCGCCCCCATCCCGGACCGTTTCCCGCCGCCCGGCGCGCCGGAAACAGGAGGCGGAGCATGAGCGGTAACGGAAGAACCCTCACCCTCGGCCCCTGTCCCGACGCGTGGCCGGCTGGGGGAGGGAGACGGATTATGGAAAATCGAAACGCCGCGAGACCCTCACCCCCAGCCCCTCTCCCTTTGCGAAGGGCGAGGGGAGCCGGTGCGCGGTGGTGTGGTGTCTCGGTGTCAGGCCGCCAGATTTTCCCGGACGTCGGCCAAGGTCGCGACCCCAAACCCCTCGCCCTTTGCGAAGGGCGAGGGGTTTGGGGTGAGGGTTCGTCGCCGTGGCGGCGTGTCCATCCCCGATACCTCCCCCAGTCAGCCGCGCGTCGGGAGAGGGGTTGGGGTGAGGGCTCTTCGGCGTCACCCCATGGAGGCCTCCATGCCGTGGTATGAGAGCGTGCAGAGCCTCGAATTCATCCTCGGGGGAATCCTGCTGCTGGGCGTCATCCTCTACGCCGTCCTCGGCGGCGCCGATTTCGGCGGCGGCGTCTGGGACCTGCTGGCGCGCGGCCCCCGCGCCAACCAGCAGCGCGAGGTGATCGCCCACGCCATTGGCCCCATCTGGGAGGTGAACCACGTCTGGCTGATCTTCGTGATCGTGCTGGTGTTCACCATCTTCCCGCCCGTCTACGCCGCGCTCAGCGTGGCGCTCTTCATCCCGCTGACGTTGGCGCTGCTGGGGATCGTGTTCCGGGGCGCGGCGTTCGTGTTCCGCACCCCGGCGCGCTCCGTGGCCGTGATCGGCGGCGTCTGGGACCGCGTCTTCGCTATCGCCAGCGTGGTCACGCCGGTCTTCTTCGGCATGGCGGCGGGGGCGGTCGCAGGTGGCCAGATCCGCGTCATCGACGGCGTGGTCCAGAGTGACCCCGTCTTTTCGTGGCTGGCGCCCTTTCCGGGCGTGATCGGCCTGCTGGCGCTCGCCACCTGCGCCTTTCTCGCCGCCGTGTACCTGACGGTGGAAACGACCGGCTCGTTGCAGGAGGATTTCCGCCGCCGCGCGCTCGGCGCGGGCGCGGTCTTCGCCGTCCTCGCGGCCGCCGCGCTGCCGCTGGCCCGCCGCGACGCCCCCCAGATTTGGGACGGCCTGACCGGCACGGGCGCCATCGCCATCGTCCCCCTCGGCCTGCTGCTGGCGGTCGCAACCGGCTGGGCGGTCTTCACCCGCCACTACCGCCTCGCCCGCTACACCGCCGTCGGCGAGGTCGCGCTGCTGCTCACCGGTTGGGCCCTCGCCCAGTACCCGTACCTCGTGGTCCCCGATCTCACCTTCGAGAACGCCGCCGCCACCCCCGCCATGCTGCGCGCCGCGCTCATCACCTTCGGCATCGGCTCCCTCGTGCTGGTCCCCTCGCTGGCGCTGCTCTTCCGCGTCTTCAAGGCGGACCTGCCGGGCGGGCTGGAGGTGCGGGAGGAGTAGGCGTCAGCCCGGCTGATGCAGATTCAATCACTGAACAATCAGGCGGTATCAGTGATGTGGCTCACCGGCGATCGAGCGGATGGAGGCCCTCTCAGCGGTCGCGATACACCAATTCCAGCAGCCGATCAGCTTCCTCATCCGAAATCGAGTCCGCCACTTCGTTCAGGCGCTCCAGCACCATTTCCGGATCGTACGCCCCCCGCGGCTCGCTGCCCACACGCGTCGCCTGACAGGTCTCACCACCGCGCTGGACCGGAACCGAGCCTGTCCGCTGGGCCATCGCCCCGTCGAGTTCGCTCTCCGGATCGATGCTAATCGCTACAGGTTCGGCGACCCTAGGAGATATCCTTCGCATTGGTATGCGTGATTGGCGGAGTATAGCGACGGCTTCCCGCACGCCCACGTTGATCTGGGTGTACGTACACACTAACATGGCAGCAGATTGAGACGATAGTTTCCGCTTCATCCATGCCGGAATTCTCGGCGAGGATTTATGATCACGCACCATCTCTACGGTGATGAGTCTGGCGACTTTAAGACGCAACCATTCTTCGTGTTGGGGTGCGTCAAGACATCTGCGCCAAGGCTCCTTCAAGCGGATCTGGATACAATCTGCAAGAGTTTCGGAGTCGCCTGCGAGATCAAGTACAGCAGCACGAACCGGATTATGCTCCCAGCGAAAATGGCCATGATCGATTGCTTCTTTCGGCGAGAAGACACGGAGTTTCGCTGCATCGTTAAAGCGAAAGCCATTCACACCATAGGACCATACCGAAAGAACCACTTGGGAATCCCCGCGCAGGATCTTGCGTACAACTACACCTATGCGCAGTTGCTGCGACGGAATATTGAGAAGCACGAGCGAGCAATGGTGTTTGTCGACGAAAAGTCTCGGACGAGAAAGGACAACCTCTGCGAGTACCTGCGCCGGAGCGTGCCATGCGTTGCCGATGCCCAACCCCGCAACTCGAAGTCAACGCGAATACTGCAACTGGCAGACTTGTTAACGGGATGCGTGTTTGGCGACCTCGTTGGAAATCAGCACCCGGTCAAACTCGGGCTTCAGGTGCATGTACTCACACATTTGGGGTTACAGCATTTTTCCCACGAAACCGCTCTCAACAAGTTCGCGGTTTGGCATTGGAAACCCAAAAAAAGTGACCCGATGCACACCTGATCCCTTTTGGGAATAGACCGGCAATTGGCCGATCGTTTCAGTGCACACCGGGACACTTCGCTCCATGACTATACATGATGTCTAGGCGTCAATGACTTATAGCTCTAAAATTATGGCTACATACGCACCCAGTGACACCCTCCCCCGCCGTGCGATACCCTGTGCCATCGGTACTCGCGCGAATCGCGCCTCATTGGAGAGAGCATTCCCCATGTCCACAACCGAAACCACACGCGGCCTGCACGTGGTGCAGAACCGCTACGACGTCGCGCAGCGGTGGACCGCCGCCGCCGATCCCGTCGCGCACTACGCCGCCTCCGGCGTCTACGAGCTGCTCGGCGCGCCGACGGTCGTCGAGCCGCAGATGCCCGCCGGCCACGAAGGCAAGGAGCCGGTGGAAAAGCTGGGCGTTTTCGGCGCCGAGATCGCGGCGGCGGTGGCCGAAGGTCGGCGCGCCGGCCAGCCGGTGCTCGTCGTTGGCGGCACGTGTGATGCGGTGCCCGGCATCGTCGGCGGCATTCAGCAGGCCCACGGCCCCGCCGCGAAGATCGGCCTGATCTGGTTCGATGCCCACGGCGATTTCAACACCCCGCGCACCACCCTCTCGGGAATGCTGGGCGGCATGCCGGTCGCCGTCTCCGCCGGCCTCGCGTACCCGGACTGGCGCACCGGCTCCGGGCAGGAGGTCCCGCTGCCCACCGACCGCATCGTGATGGTCGATGTGCGCAACCTCGATGAGGCAGAGGAGCAACTGATCCGCGCCACCGATGTGGTCATCGCGGCGCCCGCCGAGGGGTTCCCCGGCGCGGATCTGCAGGGGGCCATTGACGACCTCGCCGCGAAGTGCGACATACTCTACCTGCACATCGACGCCGATATCCTCGATGGCCGCTACGTGCCCAACCACCGCACCGTGGAGCCGAACGGCCCCAGCATGGAGCAGGTGCGCGCCGCCATCGACACCGTGATGGACACCGGCAAGGTTGCCGTCTTCGCGGTGGTCAGCATCTGGACGGACGGCGAAGGAGGCGACACCGCCGTCGCCTCCGGCACGGAGCTGGTCCGCGCCGGGGTAAAGGGCTGGGCCCGCCAGCGCGCGTAGCCGCCCGGCGCAAACGCTTTCCCTCCGAGAAAATCCTTCCAGTCAGCCGTGCAGCAGGGCTGGGCACGCTTGTGCAGCGTGCCTAGCCGCCACCTCCGGGCCGCGCGCTAGCCTCTGGGCGGGTCATACGTGCGCTGCTTCGCGCGGCCAATCATCCTTCTCATCGTTGACCTTCTTCGGCCCACTGTTCGTGCCACACGGGAATGTATGCGGAGCCACGCCGCCGGGAAGCCCCGGCGGAGCTGGCCACCGCGTGCGCCGCGAGGGACGGCAGCATGGAGACCACCCAGGTCTGGTACGGAGAACTGGCGGAAGGGCGGCGGCGGGTCGCTACGGAAGCGCGAGCGTGGGGCATCCTCACCGCGCTGGTTGCGGCGTTCGCGGGGCCACTGCTGGTGGCGCGCGGCGCCGATGTCGCGATGCTGGGCGTTTTCACGGCGGGCGTCAGCCTGCTGGGGCTTAGCGCCTCGGTGCTGGGGCCGTTGCTGGCGCGCCGGCTGGGGGATGTAGCGCGCGTGGTGCTGGGCGCGCTCGTCGTCGGGCGGCTGGCGCTGGTAGGGGCCGCGGCGCTGGCCATCGCCACCCCCGGCGGCGCGGTCTGGCCGCTGATCGCCGCGTTCGTGCTCTGGAGCGCCGGGGAGGGGATCGCTTCCTCCTTGTGGGCCACCTTTGTCACGGGGCTGGCGCCCCCGGTGCAGCGCGCCGGTTGGCTGGCGTGGCGCCCGCCGCCTGCGACGCGCGCAG
>JASGGF010000410.1:0-4751 GCA_047605145.1 Thermomicrobiales bacterium
CCGAGGCCGCTGCCGGCGCCGGTGACGAGGGCGGCGCGGCCTTCCAATGAAGGGACACTCACGAGGGGACTCCCACACGCACGGAAGGCGCGCCCGGCCACGCCGGGGCGTCTCCCGATAAATCGGTCATGGAATGGGGCCTGCTGGCGTGGCGGTCGAGCACCCGGTCATACAGGGTTGCGGTCTGGGCGCCCACTCGCGGCCACGTGAACAAATGCAGCACTCGTGCCACCCCGGCCCTGCCGAAGCGCTCCCGCAGGGCCGGATCATCGAGCAATTCCGCCAGTCGGGACGCCAGCGCTACCGGATTGCGCGGGGGGACGAGGAAGCCGGTCTCGCCGTGGGCCACGGTGAAGCTGATGCCGCCCACGTCCGCCCCGATGACTGGAGCGCCACAGGCCATCGCCTCCAGCGGAGTGAGGCCGAACGGCTCGTACCTCGGCGTGGTGACCACCACATCGGCGGCGCTGTACCAGCGGTGCAGCTCGGCGGGCTGGCGGCGGCCCGCGAAGTGGAGCTGGTCCGCCACCCCCAGCTCCGCCGCCAGCGCCCGCAGCACCGCGATTTCCGGGGTGGCCCGCTCGTCCGGCTCCGTCGTCTCGCCGCCCACGATCAGGAGGTGCGGTCGGGCGGCGTGCTCTGCCGCCAGCGCTGCCAGCGCGCGCACGATGTTGCGGATGTCCTTGCGTGGGATCACCCGGCCCACGTACACGATCAACTCGGCAGCGGGATCGAGGCCGAGGCTGGCGCGCGCCTCCGGTTGCGGCAGGGGCCGGTAGCGCGCGGTGTCCACCGCCGAGGGGATGCGGGCGATCTGCCCCGGCGCCGCGCCGTAGTCCGCCAGCAGCTCGTCCTCTTCGGCGGGGCACTGCGCGATCATCTGATCGACGCGCTGGACGATCTCGCGCTCCACGGCGATGCGCTCCGGCGGGCTGGGGTCCGCAGCGCCCTGCTCGCGGCGCTTGGTGACGCCGGTGGCGTGGAAGATCTGGACTGCCGGGACCTGCCAGAGGACGCGCAGTTCGGCGGCGACCCAGCCGGACATCCAGAAGTTGCCGTGGATCAGGTCGTAGGGCTGGCCCGCTGCGGCGGCAAAGCGGGCGATGCCATCGCGGAAGGCGGGCATCAGCGGCCACAGGGCGTCCTTCTCGCGCGGGCCGTCCGCCACGGCGATGTTGACGACGCAGACGCCCGGCGCCAGCTCAGTCACCTGCGGTTGGGCCGGGTCGTTCCAGACGGTGAAGACGTCAACGGCGTAGCCGTGCTCGGGTAGATGGCGACTTACGGCATCAACGTAAACGTTCTGACCGCCGGCGTCGATTCCACCCAGCAGCGCCAGCGGGCTGGCGTGTTCGGAGATGAAGGCCACCCGGCGGGTCATGAGGCCGCCCCTACGGCGCGGCGGCTGCGCCCTTTCAGTGCGACCGCCTCGCGCAGCGCGGCGTCCCACTCCGCCGCGAAGCGGGGCAGGCCGAAGCGGGCGCGGGCCGTTTCGCGCGCGGCGGCTCCCATGCGCTGCGCCAGTTCCGGCTCCGCGATCAACTGCTGCATGAGGGGGATGAGCCGCGCCGGGTCTTGCGCGATGAAGCCGTTGTCGCCGTGCTCGATCACCTCCGGCAGCGCGGTCGTGCCCAGCGCCACCACCGGCATGCCGATGGTCATCGCCTCCACCACGGCCAGCGGCAGACTGGTGTAGCGCATGGGGCTGTAGAGGAAGCGGTAGCGCGCAGTGAGGCGGTGCAGATCGCGGTAGGGGACATCGCCGAGGCCGCCCAGCGCCTCGGTCTGCATCCCGACCACGTCGAGCGGAACCTCGCGGCGGGCCCGTTCGAAGAGATCGAGCCCGGTGATGCGCGGGCGGCCCTGCATGCCGTTCGTGACGGTAATGCCGCGTGGCAGCGCGCCATCCCACGTAATCGCCGGGTCGATGGCCACGCTGTGCTCGATCACGCGCGTGGGGAGATCGCCGGTGTCCCACATCAATTGGTTGTAGGCGGTGACATGGACCAGCAGGCCGTCGTGGTCGCCATCCGCGAAGGGGTGGCGGGTGTTGACGGCGTCCGGGCGCGGCACGTTGTGCTCCAGATAAAGCAGGGCGGGCTCGTGCCGCCGCTCGCCGAGCAGGGCGGGCAGGTCGTCGTGCAGATTGCGCGGGGTTTGCAGCACCACCGCGTCGTAGTCGTGGAGCGCGACCTCCGCCGCCGGAATTTCGCGCATGTTTGGCGGCAGGTCGAAGGTAGGGCCGCGCCCGCCGTACCCCTCCGGCTTGCCGGTTTTCACGGGCAGGAACCAGTCGTGATCCACCCGCGCCAGCGAGTTGAGATAGCTGCCGTGAATGTGCCAGATCAGCACGCGCAAGCGAGTCATGCAATGGCCTCCCGGTTACGGCGATTTCGTATGTAGCTGTCGTGGAGCATCTCGCGGCAGTGCGCCAGCACGGCATCCGGCGGCAGCATTTGCAGCGCCCGAGCGCCGTCGGGTTCGCCGCAGACCACGCTGGCGGCGATAACGCGGTGGCGTTCGGCGTCCAGCGGCGCCCAACGGCGGGGGTCGGTGTGGCCGAAGAGCACCACGCTGGGCGTGCCGTAGACGGCGGCAAGGTGCGAGGCGCCGGTGTCGTTCGTCAGCAGCAGGTCGAGCCCGGCGATGGCCGCCGCGAATTCCCCCAGCGTGGTTTGCCCGCCGAGGTCAATGACCGGCGTGTGGGCGGCGGCGGCGGTGCGGGCGGTCAACTCCGCCTCCGACGCGGCGCCGGTGAGGACGAACCGGGCCGGCAGCGTTTCCGCCAACCCGTCGATCACCTGCGCGAACGCTTCCGGCGGCCAGCGTTTGGGCAACTCGGAGGCTCCGACGTGGACGCCAATCACCGCCTCATCAGCCGTGGCGTCGATCAGGCGGGCCGCTGTGTCGCGCTCTTCGTGCGTAAAGGGGAACTCCAGTTGCAGCCCCGCCGCCGGGATGCCCAGTTCCGTGACCAGCCCCAGCCAGCGGCGCGGCTCAGCCTCGGTTGGCTCCCACGCGCGGGCGATGTCCAGCCGCGTGTCGCCCGGCAGGGCGTGCCCGAGCGTTTGCGCCGCGCCCAGCGTGGTGATAAAGCCGTTGCTGACATCGCCGGAGCCGTGCATCTGGATGGCGAGGTCGAAGGGCGGCCAGACCGGCGGCTCAGCGGGCAGGACGGCCGGCGATTCGCGGATGCCGGGGAAGCCGGGGAAGGGGATGAAGCTGTCCAGCATCGGCAGGCGCGCGGCCAGACCCTGCCCCCAAACGCTGCCGATCAGCGTGATCTCGGCCTGCGGGTAGCCCTCCCGCAACGCACGCAGGGCCGGGGTGGCGCAGATGAGGTCGCCGAGCTGCGCGGCCTGAAAGACGGCGATGCGCTGGGGCTGACGTTTGGTCATGGCAGAGCCTTTCGGGGGGAGCCGGCGGGCTGCGCCGTCACGCTCTCGATGGCGGCGACGACCTCCGCCGGCGCGATGTCGAGGCAGGGCAGGCCGATGGGGCACTCGAAGCGGTAGCAGGGGGCGCAGGGCACGGGCTGTTGCAGGATGCGGGCGGGGACGAAGCGCGGCTCCCACTGCGAGATGAGATCGGTGCCGGAGTACAGCGCGACCACCGGCGTGCCCACGGCATCGGCAAGGTGCAGCGGCAGCGTGTTACCGCAGACCACCACCGCGCTGCGGGCGATCAGGGCGGCGAACTCCGGCATGGTCAGGTCGGTGAGGTGCGGCAGCGCCTCGCCCGCCGCCGCGCTGGCGGCATCGAGTTGCTCGCGTTCCCGCTCGGAGCCGGTCAGCACGACGCGCCAGCCAGCCGTCCGCAGCGCCGCCGCCACCGCGCCGTAGCGCCCGGCGGGGTAGCGCCGGGCGCGGGCGCTTGCGCCGGGATGCAGCACCGCGAGGCGCGCGCCGATCTCGATGCCGAGGGCGTGCAGCCGCTGCGCCACCGCCTCGTGACTGGTAGGCGGAATCGCGATCTGGAGGCGCTGGTCGATACCGGCGAACCCGAGTTCCGAGACGAGGTGCAGATTGCGATCGACTTGATGCAGGCTATCGGGCAGGCCGCGGAACTCGTGCGAGAGGCTGGCCCCGCCGAACTCGTGCGAGGCCCCGGCGCGCAGCGAGATGCCCGCGAGATAACACACGTAGCCGGGCACATGCGGCGTCTGGCTGAACGAGGTGAAGATCAGCGCCGCGTCGAAGCCGCGCGCCGCCAGCATCGCAATCAGTTCGCGCTCGCGCGGGGGATCGAACGGCAGATGGCCGAGATCCTGCCAGACCGCGCGCCACGTCAGCGTCTCGTCGATCCACGGCATTAGCTCGGCGGCGCGGCTGCCAGCGGGTGAGGCCAGCAGCGTGATCCGCGCATCCGGCGCGGTCGCCTTGACCGCGCGCAGGGCGGGCCCAAGCATCACGATGTCGCCGGCGTTGTCCAGCCGCACGACGAGCAGGTTGCGGGCGTCGCGCCACGCGGGGGTGGTGGGCGGGGCGGTCACGCTGCGCCTCCGGTGGAGATTGAGGCGCGGGGCGGCGACACGAACTCTGGGAGCCTCGGCAACGTGTCGCTGTCGCTGGCGACCGTGCAGTATCGTGCAGAAACCGTATCTCGCGCGTCGTCAAGCGACCTCGTCACGGCGTGCGAAGGAGCGAGGGCTCTCAGGGTTGGGGTGAATTGGCTTCCGAGAGGCGCGTTTTCCCCGGAGAAGCCCTCACCCCAACCCCACTCCCGATGCGCGGGAGAGGGGCTCGCGACCC
>JASGGF010000411.1:0-4751 GCA_047605145.1 Thermomicrobiales bacterium
GAACCAGCGGCGAGGGCCACCCAGCACCCGCCACGCGAAGGCCCCGAATTCGGCGCCGGCGCGCTCGCTGGCGTTGGCGAACTGCGGCGCGGCGGGCTGGAGTTCCGGCTCGACCAGCCAGAGGACGGTGTTGGCGCGTGATTGCGGGGCGGCGCGCATCTCGCCGGCTGCCTCACTCAGGGAACGTGCCACGTGCATCCTTGCCTTTCCGCGCGGCTTCGGCCGGCGTGGGCGTTGCGCGGGGGGCAACGCGAGCATCTGCGAATTCGCACTTTGTCTACACAATTTGTAGACAAAGTGGATTGGCGGCAATGTACACCCTGCAACGTGAGTCGTCAACGGGTGGCGGCGCGCAATGGTCCCACTTCTGGCTGGTAATCTCACGCGTCGGGGGTGGCGCCGTTTCAGAACAGGAGCCACGCCGGCGACAGGAACCCTCTGGCATCGGCCCGGCGGCGTTCCTCTAGAGCCCGGAGATCAGGAGCAACCACCAGCCTATGTCATCCCGTTTTGCCATCACCTTGCGCGATCTGACCTTCGAGTGGCCGGATGGCTCGGTGGTGCTGTCAGGCGTGAACGGCGCGTTCAACCCGGGCCGCACCGGGCTGGTGGGGCGCAACGGCGCGGGGAAATCCACGCTCCTGCGCCTGATCGCCGGCATCCTGCAGCCGACCGCTGGCCAGATCGAGGCCGCCGGCGAGGTCAGCTACCTGCCGCAGACGCTGACGTTGCAGCACGACACCACCATCGCCCAGCTCCTCGGGATCGACGCGGTCCTCGCCGCGATGCGCGCCATCGAGGCGGGCGACAGCGACACCCGCCACTTCGACGCCATCGGCGACGACTGGGACATCGTCTCCCGCGCCGATGAGTTGTTGCACCAGATCGGCTTCAGCGCGGAGGATCTTGACCGCCGCGTGCGCGAGGTTTCCGGCGGCGAGGCGATGCTGCTGGCGGTGACCGGGCTGCGCATCCGCCGGGCGCCTGTGACGCTGCTGGACGAGCCGACCAACAATCTCGACCGCCCCACGCGCGCCAAACTGGCCGGCTTCGTGGACCAGTGGCCCGGCACGCTGGTGGTGGTCAGTCACGATCTGGAGCTGCTGGAGCACATGGACAGCATCACCGAGCTGTACGGCAACACGCTCTCCACCTTCGGCGGGCCGTACAGCGCGTGGCAGGCGCATCAGGCGCTGGAGCAGGCGGCGGCGCTGCAATCCGCCCGCACCGCGCAGCAGGCGCTGAAGGTGGAGCAGCGGCAGCGGGTGGAGGCGGAAACGAAGCTGGCGCGGCGCGAACGCGCCGGGAAGAAAGCCCAGCGCGAGGGGGGTGTGCCGAAGATCGTGGCTGGCAACCTCGCCCGCAAGGCGCAGACCTCGGCGGGCGCCCTGCGCGGCACGCTGGACGACAAGGTGCAGGCGGCGCAAACGGCGCTGGAGGAGGCCGACGCCCGCGTGCGCGACGACGCGCACATCCGCCTCATCCTGCCGGACCCGGATGTGCCGCGCGGCAAGCGCATCGCGGCGTTCACCGATGGCGACCGCGAGATCCTGTTACAGGGGCCGCAGCGGGTGGCGCTGGTGGGGGCGAATGGAACCGGGAAAACGACCCTGCTCGACCAGCTCACCTCCGGCGCCGCGCCGGTTCCGGGCCGGCCGCACGGGCGCCTGTTCACCACGCGGGTCGGCTACCTGCGGCAGCGCCTCGACGCGTTGGACGATGACGCCAGCGCGGTGGCGAACGTGCAGGCGGTCGCGCCCACCATGGCGGCCGCCGAGATCCGCAACCAGCTCGCCCGGCTCCTGTTGGTCGGCGACAGCGTGGACCGCCCGGTGCGCACGCTCTCCGGCGGGGAGCGCTTCAGCGTGGCCCTCGCCCGGTTGCTGCTGGCGGAGCCGCCGCCGCAACTGCTGATCTTCGACGAGCCCACGAACAACCTCGATATCGGGCGCGTGGCGCAACTGGCGGAAGCGCTGGACGCCTACCGGGGCGCGTTGCTGGTGGTGAGCCACGACTACCCGTTCCTCGAACGGATCACGGTGAGCACGGTCATCGAGATCGGGCGGGATGGCCGGCTGCAGGAGCGCGGCGGGCTGTAGCGCTGCGCGGGCGAGCCGGACTGCGCATCGCCGATGGAGCGATGCGTAGGCAGTCGCCATAAGTACGTACGTCCCACGCGGTTCGTCATCGGGGAATGCGTAGTTTTGCCCATGTCCTCCACGCCGGGTGAGCGCACGCTGGGGTTCTGCCGCAGCGGAGGCTCCGTTGCGCCTCGAATGGTTCTCGCGACTCGCTGGCGCTCCCAGCAGCGCGGGTGACCGCGTCATCGGAGGGCTGTCCATGGATCCATCCCGTTTTGATTCCCTCGCCCGGCGACTGACGGGCCGGCTGGGCCGGCGCACGGCGCTGCACACCGTGGGCGCCGGGCTGGCCGCGCTGGCGCTGAAGCCGGCGCCGGTTTCAACGGTCGATGCCAAAGGCAACAAGAAGAAGCAGAAGCGCAAGGAGAAGGAAAAGAGGATCTGCCGCAACAAGTTCGGGCCCGGGCTGGGGACGTTCTGCCGCGGCGTGGGCTGCTTCGATCTGCAGACCGACCCGGCCCATTGCGGCGGCTGCAACAACGCCTGCGCGGCGGGGCAGACCTGCGTGAACGGGAGCTGCACCACCCCCGGCTGCACGCCGAACTGCGCGGGGCAGGCCTGCGGCGCTCCCAATGGCTGCGGCGATATCTGCACGGTGGGCAGTTGCCCGGCCGGGCAGACCTGCAGCAACGACGGCGTCTGCGTGGCCGGCAACTGCAACCCGGCCTGTGGCTACAACCTGACCTGTCAGGGCAGCACCTGCGTGCCGCAGCCGAACCGCTGCCCGGCGCCGTTCATCTGCTCCGGGTTCGGCGGAGATGCGCCGTACTGCGGGGATGTGGCCGGCCTGGGCGGCGTGGTCGGAACGTGTGGCTGCTACCGCAGCACGGAAGGCAACAACGTCTGCGTCAACGAGTCCGACGCCGACGGCGACGACATCGAATTCACGGATCTGATTTCGTGCACCTCGTCGCAGTTCTGCCGCGAGCGGCTGGGGTTCCACTGGTACTGCCGCGCCGTGGCCACGAGCGGCACGGGCCTGACCTGCGGTTCCACCGTTGGCCGCTGCTGGCCGACGTGCGATAGCCCGGCGATCTGATGCCTCGCATGCGGCCCGGAACGCCATGTTCCGGGCCGTAGGGGCGCTGGCCGCGCCGCTTGGCGGACACTGGCGGGCTATGTGGGGAAACGGACTCCACACCGGGGCCGGCAGAAGACACCAGGTCGCCCGTTGATGGCGGGCTGACACGCCGCCGTCCCGACTGGACAGGAGTCACACGCCTGATTCAGGCGCTCGATCCCTGACCGGCTGGTGCAGATGTTGTTGTTGCAGGTGCACGTCCCCGAGCCGTCACTGCCGCACTGCGGCGACGACGTGCATTGCTGGCAAACGCCACTCACGCAGTTGGCGCTGGCGCAATCGTCGCGCTGCCCGCAGGTTTGGTTGTTCTCGCAGCGCGCGCACGATCCCCCGCAATCGACCCCGGTCTCATCCCCGTTCTGCACGCCATCGAAGCAGGAGGGCTCTGGTTCGGGCTCCGGATCAGGCGGCGGTTCTGCGGGCCCGCAGGTTCCTTCGAAGGCTCCCTGCGCGAAGTAGTCGCCCTTCTTCTTGTTGAGGACGGTCAGCGTTTGCCCATTCAGGCAGACTTTCACCTTCTTCTTTTTCTTCTTCTTGCGCTTCGCCTCGGCGGGTGCGAGTCCCACGCTCCCGAGCGCGCCCCCGGCCAGCACGCCCAGCATGGCGCGCCGCTGTGTGGCCGTTGACAGCCTGCGGGCGAGAGAATCGAACTGCCGGGTATCCACTGGCTCCTCCTGCATGATCGTGCACGGCACTGGTCATCAGTGTCAGGGGAGGCACAGAAGAGCACATTGGTAGAATTACGCATTTTTACGAACCCTCGCGTCGCGACAGGTGGCAGTCGCTACGGGATTCGCGGTGTCAGGTGCCCGTCAGCGCGATGAAGAGCGTTAGCGTGACCAGCGACCCGGCCATGCTGACCAGCAGTACCGAGGCGGCCTGCGTTTCCGCCACGCGGTACTGCACGCCGAAGAGCGCGATGGCGACTAGCGAGGGCAGCGCAGCGGAGATGACCGCGAGGCTGATGAGTTGATTCCCCGCGCCCAGCCACGCCAGCGCGCCGAGCACCAGCGCCGGCTGCACGAGGTTCTTGAGGCCGGCCAGCGCCAGCACCGTGCGGTCGAGGATCACGCGGTGGCCGGCGATGACGATGCCGGCGGCGAAGAGCGCCACGCCGGTGGCGGATTGCCCCAGCAGCTCCAGCCCACCCGCCAGCTCGGCGGGGATGGCGAACCTCAGCAGCACGCCCAGCACGCCCAGCGCCGGCAGCCATACGATCGATTGCCGGGCCGCCGCAAGGATGACGGGGGCCAGAGGCGTGTTGCGCCGCGCCGATCCGGTGGGCCGCGCTGCTGGCGATGCTTCGTGTGATCCCACCGGTTGCGCGCGCTGCTCCGCGTCCCACGTCAGCAGGATGACGGTGGCGGGCATCACGGTCAGGGTGTTGACGAGGCTGCCGATGGCGACCGGCAGACCGCTGGGCTCGCCGTGCAGGTTGCCCAGCACCACCGGCCCGAAAAACGCGACGTTCGGGGAAGACGCTGCCAGCGCCGCCAGCGCCGCCGCCCCCACGCTCGCATGGAAGACCA
>JASGGF010000412.1:0-4732 GCA_047605145.1 Thermomicrobiales bacterium
AGCATGGCGCGGCGAGAGTGGCGGGCGGTCGCGGCGCCCGATGCGGAACCCTGATCACGGTTGAGCGGCATTGCGTCTCCTGTAGGCATGATGGCGAGACTCGCCGCCAGCGACGGCGAGATTAACGCGTGAGCGGCATCTTTTTGGCCACTATGTGTGACAGCGATGTTGGGTGTCAACAGCCACGGCGGGGTGGCCGCAGAACCCGGTACATCAACCGGTATCGCGTGTGCCTCGCAAGGCAGAGGGCAAGTAGAATCGTCCGAAATCGACTCAACCGAGGCAGGAACCCCCGCGCACCATGGCGTTGACGGACTACCACGCAGCATGGCTGGCCCACAGCCTCACCCGCCGCTACCCCGCCGGGAGCGCCGAGCGGCTGACCGGCGCGCTGATTGATGCGCAGGTGGACCTGAACCCGCACCAGATCGAGGCCGCGCTCTTCGCTTTCCGCTCGCCGCTCTCGGCGGGCGCGCTGCTGGCGGACGAGGTCGGGCTAGGCAAGACCATCGAGGCTGGGCTGGTGATCTCCCAGATGTGGGCGGAGCGCAAGGGGCGCATCCTCGTCATCACCCCCGCCAACCTGCGCAAGCAGTGGCTTCAGGAACTGACCGAGAAGTTCTTTCTGCCCTGCCACATTCTTGAGGCCAAGGCCTACACCGACGCGTTCAAGCAGGGGAAATTCCGCCCCTTCGAGCAGAACACCGTCGTCATCTGCTCCTACCAGTTTGCGCGCAGCAAGGCCAGCGACGTCCACGCCGTGCCGTGGGATCTGGTGGTGATCGACGAGGCGCACCGCCTGCGCAACGTCTACAAAGCGAACAACGTGATCGCCCAGACCCTGAAATTGGCGCTGGCCGGGCGCAAGAAGCTGCTGCTGACCGCCACGCCGCTGCAAAACTCGCTGCTGGAGCTGTACGGGCTGGTCAGCTTCATCGACGACTACGCCTTTGGCGATGTGGACAGCTTCCGCGAGCAGTACAGCAGCGTGCGGCAGCAGGCCGTGTTCGCGCAGTTGCGGGAGCGCCTGCAACCCGTCTGCCACCGCACCCTGCGCCGGCAGGTGCTGCCCTACGTGCGCTACACGAAGCGCCTGCCGCTGGTGCAGCCCTTCACCCCGGATGATGACGAGTTTCAGCTCTACGGGCTCGTTTCGGAGTACCTGCAACGCCCGAACCTGCAGGCGCTGCCATCCGGCCAGCGCGCGCTGATGACGCTGGTGCTGCGCAAGCTGCTGGCCTCCTCCACCTTCGCCATCGCCGGAGCGCTGGAGACGATGACCCGCCGGCTGGAAGCGAGTCTGGGGCCGGTGGCGGATGAGGCCCCGGCGCTGGCGGACGCGCTGGACGCCGACTACGAGGCGCTGCGGGAGACGGCGGACGAGTGGGACGCGCCCGAGGCGCCGGAGCCGCTGAGCGCGGGACAGCGCGAGGCGGTGGCCGCCGAGGTCAAGGAGCTGCGCGCGTTTTCCGCGCTGGCGCTTTCTATTGAAGAGAATGCGAAGGGGCGGGCGCTGCTGCTGGCGCTGGAGCGCGCCTTCGCCGAGGCGGCGCGGCTGGGCGCGGCGCGCAAGGCGATCATTTTCACTGAATCGCGCAAGACGCAGGAATACCTGCTGCGTCTGCTGGCCCACAGCGAGTTCGGCGAGGGGATCGTGCTCTTCAACGGCTCCAACACGGACGCGCGCTCCCGCGAGATCTACGCCGCGTGGCTGAAACGGCATCAGGGCAGCGACCGCGTGACCGGCTCGCGCACGGCGGATATGCGCTCGGCGCTGGTGGACTATTTCCGGGACGAGGGGCGAATCATGATCGCCACCGAGGCGGGCGCGGAGGGGATCAACCTGCAATTCTGCTCGCTGGTGGTGAACTACGACCTGCCGTGGAACCCGCAGCGCATCGAGCAGCGCATCGGCCGTTGCCACCGCTACGGCCAGCAGCACGATGTGGTGGTGGTCAACTTCCTGAACCAGACGAACGCCGCCGATCAGCGCGTCTTCGAGCTGCTGTCGGAGAAGTTCCAGCTCTTCGAGGGGGTGTTCGGGGCCAGCGACGACGTGCTGGGCATCGCGGAATCGGGTGTTGATTTCGAGCAGCGCATCGCCGCCATCTACCAGCAGTGCCGCACGCCGGAGCAGATCGGGCACGCCTTCGACGCGCTGCAACGCGAGCTGGAGGGGGAGATCAGCGAGGCGATCCGCGACACCCGGCAGCAACTGCTGGATCACTTCGATGTGGAGGTGACCGAGAAGCTGCGCCTGCGCGACGAGAGCGCCCGCGCCGCGCTGGACCGCTCCGAGCGGATGCTGCTGCGCCTGACCGAGCACGAGCTGGCGGACGCCGCGGAGTTCACCCCGAGCGGCTTCACCCTGCGGCGCAACCCCTTCCCCGCGCCCGTGCCGCCCGTACCGCTGGGCCGCTACGAGCTGCCGCGCCGCGAGGGGGAGGCGCACTTCTACCGGCTGACCCACCCGCTGGCGGAGGCGGTGCTGGCGCAAGCCACCGCGCGCCATCTCCCCTGCGCCGCTGTGACCTTCGATTACGGCGCGTACCTGCGTGACCCGGAGCGGCAGGGGCGGATGGCGGCGCTGGAGCCGTTTATCGGGCAGAGCGGGTGGCTGCGGCTGGCGCTGCTGCGCGTGGATGGGCCGGAGAGCGCGGAGGACCACCTGCTGGCCGCCGCCGTGACGGACGACGGCGCGCCGCTGCCGGCGGACGCCAGCCGCTTCTTCAGCATTCCGGCGTGGGTGGATGGCCCGGCCCGTGCAGCGGAGGCCCCAGCGGCGTTGGGCGCGGGCATTGCGGCGCAGGCAGCGCAGATCGCGCAAGATATCGCGGCGCGCAACATGGCGTGGCTGGACGAGGAGTCCCGCAAGCTGGACGCGTGGGCGGATGACCAGCGGCTGTCGGCGCGGCGGGCGATGAACGAGCTGGAGAGCGAGATGAAGGCGCTGCGTAAGGCGGTGCGCGGCGCGGGCGCGATGCCGGAGCGGCTGGCGGCGCAGCGCGCGCTGAACGGGGCCGAGGCGCGCCACGATGAGGCCGAGCTGGCGTTCCGCGCCGCCAGCCGCGAGGTGCGCGCCCGCCGCGACGCCCTGCTGGACGATGTGGAGGCGCGGCTGGCGCAGGCCACGGTGCTGACCGACCGCTTCACGATTCGCTGGAGACTGGTATGACCGACCCACTCATCGAACACCTCGATCTGGCCTCGGAGGATATCGTCGCCGAGCGGGTGGCGCGGTTGCGCGAGGATTTCCCGGAGGTGTTCGAGGACGGCGTCATCAATTTCGACGCGCTGCAGCGCTCACTGGGGAAATGGGTGGACCCGGGCAAGGAGCGCTTCGGGCTGACGTGGCCGGGCAAGGCGGCCTGTATGCGCACGATCCAGCAGCCGAGCACGGGCACGCTGCGCCCCGACCGCGCGGAAAGCGTGGACTTCGACACCACGCAAAACGTGATCATCGAGGGCGAGAATCTGGAGGTGCTGAAGCTGCTCCAGAAGAGCTACTACGGCAAGGTCAAGATGATCTACATCGACCCGCCGTACAACACGGGGAATGACTTTATCTACAGTGATGACTACCGAGACCCACTCGGAACGTATCTGCGGATGACAGGGCAAGTTGACGATGAGGGGGTCAAGCTCACCACAAATCCTGATACAGAAGGGCGATTCCACTCAAAGTGGTTGAACATGATGTATCCGCGCCTTTTTCTTGCGCGGAACCTGCTTCGCGACGATGGCGCCATTTTCGTTAGCATTGATGACCACGAAATACATAGCCTTCGAATGCTCTTGAGCGAGATCTTTGGTGAAGAGAATTTCGTCGCGACAGTAATATGGCAGAAGGTCTATGCACCAAAGAATACGGCACGCCACTTCTCCGAAGACCATGACTATGTTGTCGTTTATGCCCGCAATGGTGGTGTCTGGTTGCCAGAATTGCTGCCCCGAAGCGCTGAAGCAAATGCCCGTTATCTCAACCCTGACAACGATCCTAGAGGACCGTGGAAACCGAGCGATCTAACTGCGAGAAACTACTACAGCAAAGGGCAATACGAAATTGTTGGGCCGACGGGCAGAGTATTTACTTCTGGCGTTGGCCGGTACTGGCGTAGTTCCTATGAAGCTTTCTTGGAGATGGACCGCAATGATGAGATTTGGTGGGGAGCGACCGGCGACAATATGCCGGCCCAGAAGAGATTTCTTTCCGCGGTTAAGCAGGGACTCGTTCCACAGACGCTATGGACCTACAGCGAGGTTGGCCATACGCAGGAAGCCAAGCAAGAACTTCTGCACACGGTGGAATTCACAGACACCGAAAATGTTCTGAACTCTGTCAAGCCGTCACGACTGATTCAACGGATGGTTCAAGCCGCAACTAGTGCGACTAAAGGAGATATCGTCCTCGACTTTTTTGCAGGGTCAGGCGTAATGGGCCATGCCGTGATGCAGCAGAACGCAGCTGATGGAGGAAATCGCCATTACATGTCTGTTCAGTTTCCCGAACTATTGCCGAAACCTGATGAGCGAATGCGCACCATTGCAGACATTGCCCGTGCCCGTTTCATAGCAGCCGGCCAGCGCATCGCCGCCGAGCGCGCCGGCTCCCTGCCGCTCGATGGCGGTGCGCCGCTGGACCTCGGGTTCCGCGCGTACACGCTCGCGGAGAGCAATGTTTACATAAAGCGCGGGGGGGGGGGGGGGGCGGAATCACACGATACACCAGCGG
>JASGGF010000413.1:0-4728 GCA_047605145.1 Thermomicrobiales bacterium
AATGTGGGGAATGCATAGCCCGCGCATCGGGAGAGGGGCTGGGGGTGAGGGCCGTCGCGACGAGTGCAGCCTCTTCCCCGAATACCTACCCCAGTCAGCCGCGCATCGGGAGAGGGGTTGGGGGTGAGGGCGTTTCGGCGTTCCGGGCGTCGTTGGCGTGATTCACAACTAAGCGGGAATCACGTCAATGTTGCGCAGGGAGCCACGAGGT
The DNA here is from genome assembly GCA_047605145.1 of Thermomicrobiales bacterium. Classification (GTDB taxonomy): domain Bacteria; phylum Chloroflexota; class Chloroflexia; order Thermomicrobiales; family UBA6265; genus JACCXM01. The sequence goes on from JASGGF010000413.1 coordinate 212, forward strand.
TTCTCGAATGCGCTCGAGACACAAAGGTTGCACGAGAGAGCCGAAGTTTTCGCCAGAGACACCGAAGCAGCGAAGCTCGGGCTACAAGACCATGTTGGCCCGGATCGCCCAGTCGGAGAGGCCCTGCGCGGCGGATTCGGCCATATGCTCACCACTGGCGATGGTGCGGCCGAGGAGCGCGCCTGCGGCCTCTCGCGGCCAGCGGTAGGTGGCGCGGCGCACCTCGATGTACCGGCAAGCGGTCTGGTCGAACTCGAGCTCGGCCAGCACCCAGTGCCGAGGCCGGCCATCGAGCAGCCAGAGGCGGCGGCCATCCTGCCACGCGAAGGGCGCAGAGGTTGCCCCAACAGTCATCGTCGGGACGCGGCCAAAGCTGGCGTCATCGTTGGGTCGTGGGTCTGCGCCGGTTGGCACTCGTGAGCTCCTGTCTCTACGGCGCCGTAGAGAGCATGCCGCAGCCGTGCTATGGATGTGGCCCTGTGGTGGAGAAGGGCGCCGGAAAGACTGGTTCTCCAGGCGGGGCGGTGCACTGCTTCCGAATCCGACGCGAAGAGGGTAGCACCGCGTTTTGCCGCTTTGCCACTCAGGCCCAGCCCCTTACGATGGACTGACGATCTCGACAGACGCCTGCTGCGCCTGCTCGCCATTGAGCGAAACGACAATTTCGTATGTGCCCGCGGGCCACGGTGTTTCGGTGGTGCGCGTCAGCTGAAACGCCAGCCATTGCTCGGCTTGTGGCGCCTCGGTGGTGACGGTGGTGGTGAACGCATCGAGCGACGTGTTGTTGTAGAACCAGGCGGCGGTGACCTGGCTCCCCGGCGGCAATGAATACGCCGGCACGCTGGCCACCAGTCGCGGCGCCTCCGCCGCCAGCAACGTGGTTCCCGCCGCCGGGGTGGCGATCCCCGGCTCATCGCTGGACCAGCGAACGGCGCCGAGGCCAGCGGGTCGGGGGGTGGGCGTGGGCAGCGGCGTTCCCGCCGGCGCGGCTGGCGGTTCTGTCGCGGTGACGACGACGGCGGCCGGGGTGACCGTAGGCGGGTCGCTTACGGTAGGACCGCCGCTGCCGCAGCCCGCGAGCAACAGCAGCCCGCCGCCAGCCAGCGGCACGGCGAGACGCCGGGCGTTACGCCAGGTTGACCCCCAATGCGGTTGCGTCACGCTCGTCTCTGGTCCCCTGCCGCGCCGAGATTCCCGTTCCCAGCGTGAACTTTACTCGCATGGTCGCCTGCTTTTGGCGCGCCACCCGCACACTCGGCATAATTCCGCACAGCGCACCAGCGATTGCCCCAGGAAGGACGCCTCCCCGTGACGTACCGGTCAACTCAACGGGACGAACTCCGCTCGCCCGAACCCCTGACGCTCCTGCCGCCAGTCAGCGAGAGTGAGCCGGTGTTCCGGCCGGGCGAGCGTGCGGATGACGCCCCGGCGCCGTACCTCAGCATCGTGGCCCCGGCCATGAACGAGGAAGGCAACCTCGTCGAGCTGCACGACGCCATCGTGCGCGCTGTGGAACCCCTCGGGCTGACCTTCGAGTTGATCCTGATCGATGACGGCTCCTCAGATGGAAGCTGGCGAATCATGACTGAACTCGCGGCAGCGGACCCGCGGGTGGTGGCGCTGCGGCATCGCCGGAACTTCGGCAAGGCGCGCGGGCTGGCCACGGGCTTCGCAGTGGCGCGCGGCGAGATCATCCTCACCATGGATGCCGACCTGCAGGATGACCCGGAGGAGATCCCGCGCTTTCTGGCGATGCTCGATGACGGCTACGACCTTGTCTCCGGCTGGAAGCAGCGGCGGCAGGACCCGCTCGGCAAGACCGCGCCCAGCCGGCTGTTCAACGCCACCGTGCGCAAGGCATCGGGCGTGCCGCTGCACGACTTCAACTGCGGCTTCAAGGCGTACCGCGCCGATGTCACCCAGAACATCCGTCTGTACGGCGAGTTGCACCGCTTCACGCCAGTGCTGGCGAACGCTGAGGGCTTCAAGGTCGGCGAACTGCCGGTCAAGCACCACGCGCGCAAGTGGGGCAGTTCCAAGTACGGCTGGTCGCGGCTGGTCAAGGGCTTCCTCGATCTGCTGACCGTCACCTTCCTGACGCAGTACCGGCAGCGGCCCATGCACATGCTCGGCTTGCCGGGGTTGGCGGCGATCGCCGTCGGCGTCTTCCTCGGCCTATGGCTGACGGCAGAGAAGCTGATCACCGGCGCCGCCATCGGCGGGCGGCCGCTTCTGCTGCTGGCGGTGCTGCTGGTGCTGGTGGGCGTGCAGTTCTTCGGCATGGGCCTGCTGGGTGAACTGCTGGTGCACGGCACGCAGGCGCCCGGTGGCCGCGCGAAACCCACGCCATTGCGCGAGGTGGTGGGCATGAGCGCGGAACGTCTGGAGCGCTCCGGCCTGTACTCGCCGGCGGTCTCGTGACGGTAGCCGCTCCTTCCGAATCGGACGAGTCACGCCCGGCACCCGTTTCCGGCTGGCGGCGGGCGCTTCGCCCGTTGCTCGCCATCCCCACGCCCGTCATCTTCGTGGCGGCGGCGCTGCTGGCGACGTGGGCGTTGTGGCGGCAGGGGAGCCTCGGCGACGTGGCGACGGCGCTGCGCGATGCCGACCCGCGCCGGGTCGCGCTCATTCTGGCGGTGTACGCCGGCAGCATCTTCGTGCTCGGGTTGCGCTGGGATGTGCTGGTGAGCCTCGGTGGCGGCCGGCCGCACTGGATCGCCTCCGCCGAGGTGTTCCTGACTTCCGTCATCGTCAACTACGCCGCGCCGGTCGGCCTCGCCGTGCCGACGCGCGCAGCGCTGACGGTGCGCGATCTCGGCCTCACCCCGATGCAAAGCAGTGTGGTGGTCGGCTGGGAGCTGCTGCTGGACGCCGGGGCGCTGGCGCTGATCGCGCTGGCGTGGATCGTGACCGGCGGCTGGGTGCTGCTGCAGACGCTGGCGCCTGATCCGCGCCTGATCGGGGCCATCGCCGCGCTGGGCGTAATCGGGGTGATCGTGCTCGCCGTCATTGGCCGGCAGACCGCCATTGGGCGGCGCGCCGTCGCCCGGATCAAGCCGCTGTTGCTGGCTCCGGCGCAACGCCCCGGCTACGCGCTGTTGGCGGTGGCGCTGACCGCCCTGTTCTGGGCGGCGCAAACCGGGGTGATGGCCGCGCTGGTGGCGCTGTTCGGCGTCACCCCGACGCCCTCGCTGATGCTGGGGCTGATGGGCCTGCCGATGCTGATCGGGATGCTGAGCCCGGTTCCCGGCGGCGCCGGCGTGCGCGAGGCCTTGATGACCGCCATGGCGCGCGTGGAGGGGCAGCCCGGCGCGCCGGTGCTGCTGGCGGCGGTGGCTTACCGGCTGGCGCTCTTCGTGGTGACCCCGCTCGTCTGGGGCGGGCTCCGGGTCATGAAATCAGTCGCGACGCGCCGGCAGTAACCGGCGGCTGGCGCTTTGACAGGGAGACGGCATGAGCCTGAATCTAAACGCAGACCTCGATCTCGCATCGCACGCGCTGGAATCGAGCAACTTTCGCAAGCACACCTCTGGCAACCCGGTGCAACAGGCGCTGATCGACCGTTTCCACCGCCGCATTGTGGATGAGGTCGTGCAACTCTCGCCGCAGAGCTTCCTCGACGCCGGTTGCGGTGAGGGCTTCGTGGCGAACCTGCTCATGCAGGCGCTGCCGAATCTGCAGCTGACCGGCTGCGATCTCTCCGAAGGAGCGCTGGCGGTGGCGCGCAGCGCCAACCCGCGCGCCACCATCGTGACTGGCAGCGTGCTGGAATTGCCGCTGCCGGACAAGAGCGTGGACGTGGTCGGCTGCTTCGAGGTGCTGGAGCACCTGCCAGACGATCTCCCTCGCGCCGCCCTGAAGGAGTTCCGCCGCGTGGCGCGCCAGGCGGTGGTGCTCAGCGTGCCGCACGAGCCGTTCTTCAGCCTGATGAACGCGGCGCGCGGCAAGAACCTCGATATCCGGCCGCGCGGCAGCGATCCCGATCACAAGCAGTTCTGGTCGCGCGCCGCCTTCGGCGACATGGTCGGCGAGCAGTTCCGGGTGACCGAGCTGACCGGCTCGCTGCCATGGACGATCTGCGTGGCGCAGGTCCCCCGGTAGGCGCGGTACTGCGCCGGTGACGGTGGCTGGGGTAGGCTGCGCCCGGCACGCTGCAGCAGACGGGACCTGAGCCATGGAGACGCGGCCGCGACGATGCGTCGCCTGCTCCCACATCAACCCACCCACCGCCGAATTCTGCGCCGAGTGCGGCGAATACCTCGACCGCGTCACCCCGAGCGGTCTGGCGCGGGCGCGCCAGACGCAATTCACCCTGCCCGATTATCTGCTGGTCGCCCGCGAGCGGGAACGCGAGGAACGGCGCCGCCAACTCTCCTACCAGACGGGGCAGGGGGTCGGCATTCTGCTGACCGGGTCGCTCGCCTGCGGCTTGGCGCTCTGGTTCGGCGGCGGCAGCCAGCTGGGCCTGATCGCGTTCGGGCTGGGGCTGCTGGGCATCTGCCTTGGGCTGTGGCAAC
>JASGGF010000414.1:0-4718 GCA_047605145.1 Thermomicrobiales bacterium
GCTCCGGCCTCCGGGTGTGCGTTCATCATCAACCCTCTCCTGTCGGCTGCACTGTGGGCAGCCGCTATACCCGACGAAATTCATCGGATATAGCGTACGGGGATGCGGCCGGGAGGGCAAGCGGCGCGATCTGCAGGGGGATTCGGTGAGAGGGCGTCATGACCGTGAAGTTGGCAGTGGGCGGTCCCTCATCTGCGATTTCGGGACGACATCGGGGTGTGGCAGATCGAGGTGGGGGCGGGACGATAGCGGTGCGGGCAACGTGGCATCGAGGCGAGGCAACAGCGCGAGCGCCCGGTCGCAGGATGGCTCGACCGGGCGCTCGCGGATGGTTCTGTTGAGGAAGGCTGCCGGCGCTAGAGGCCCGGGTCGATCAGCGGGTTATCAAAGACGCCGAAGATGGAGCCAATCGCCAGCACCACCAGCAGCAGAAAGACGAGCGTGTAGACCGCTGTCAGCAACCGGATCCCGAACATTCGCCTCTCGCCTTTCCCGCACGATCACCTGCGCCGCAAGGTGTCGTTGTCTTTCGCGTACCCGCCATGCATAGCACAAACGGGGCGCGCTGGTCCCCATTGTTGTCCACTGCGCATTTTCGCACGTTCGGGGTCTTCCGGGTGGAGCCGCAGTCCCGGCGGCTCGCGGAGTTCGCGCGGCGCTACAGCGCGCGCTCGGCCGCGATGTCGTATTCCGCGACCGCTGCGGAGTGGATGGCGCCTGCCTGATCGTCATCGGGTCCGTTGCCACGGAAGGTCTCGACGGCCTCCTGCGATGCCCAGCGCTCGAAGATGTTGATGCGCCCGGCGTCCAGCAGATCAGCGGAGATGGCGAAATCAAAACACCCGGCGGCCTCGCGCGCCTGCGCCACGACCTCCACGCACCCGGCGAGGTACGCCTCGCGCTCGGCTGGCGCCACCATGATGTGTCCGGCAACGATGACCACGCGGTGCTCCTGTTCGCTGGGGCGGGGATTCGCGGGGACGATGATGATGCCGGCAGCAATTCCCATGCCATCGTGTCCCGGCGCAGGCATACTGTACCGGATCATTTCTTGGTCACTTTGTGGCCTGCGGCCGTCGCAGGCAGGAGAACCGCAGCATGGCTACCCTCACCGCCGCCCAATTGATCTCGCAGGCCCCCGGCAAGCCGCCGGCAAAGGACATGATCTGGATTCCCGGCGGCACGTTCCTGATGGGCTCCGATCACCACTACCCGGAAGAAGCGCCAGCCCACCCGGTGACGGTGGATGGCTTCTGGATCGACCGCACGCAAGTCACGAACCGCGCCTTCCGCCGCTTCGTGAAGGAGACCGGCTACGTTACGGTGGCGGAGCGCGCTCCCCGGGCGGAGGATTACCCCGGCGCGCTGCCGGAGATGCTGGTGGCGGGCTCTGTCGTCTTCCAGCAGCCGCCGGGCCGCGTCCCCATGAACACGCATTACAACTGGTGGAACTGGTTGCCGGGCGCCGACTGGCGGCATCCCGACGGGCCGGGCAGCTCCATCAACGGGCGGGAAAACTACCCGGTGGTACATGTGGCGTGGGAGGATGTCGAGGCGTATGCCGCGTGGGCCGGCAAGGTGATCCCGACCGAGGCGGAGTGGGAGCGCGCCGCGCGCGGCGGCCACGAGGGGCGCGCCTTCGCGTGGGGCGAGGAACTGGCGCCCAAGGGCAAGATGCTCGCCAACTACTGGCAGGGCGAATTCCCGTGGCAGAACCTCGAGTTGGACGGCTTTCCCCGCACGGCGCCGGTCGGGTCCTTTCCGCCGAACGACTACGGGCTGGTGGACATGATCGGCAACGCGTGGGAGTGGACCAGCGACTGGTACACCTCCCAGCACGCGCCGGCGGGCGATTGCTGCGGCGCGGCCACGGTGAACCCCACCGGCGGCGCGCGCGAGGCCAGCATCGACCCGAACGAGCCGGCCGCGATCCCGCGCAAGGTGCTGAAGGGCGGCTCCTTCGCCTGCGCCGAGAACTACTGCCAGCGCTACCGCCCCGCCGCCCGCATGCACCACCCCATCGATACGGGGACGAACCATGTGTCGTTTCGCTGCATCGTACGAGGGGGGGACGCGCCTGCGGGCGCTTAGGGGGAGACGCCTCTGCGGAGGCTTAGGGGAAGACGGCCTGCGGGCCTTTGGGGGTAAGGGAATACGGAGAAAGAAGACCGTTGATACACTTCTTCTGCCTCACTCCCTTACCCCCTAAGCGAAGCGTCTCCCCCTAAGCGCCGCAGCGCGCCTCCCCCCAAGCCTCCGCAGAGGCGTCTCCCCCTCCGAAAGGACCCCGATGTTCGAAGGCCGTGAGCTCGTCGTGATGCTGGTGGTGCTGGGGCTGCGGTTGTTTGTGCCGCTGCTCATCCCGAAGTGGCCGCTGCCGGCGGGCATTGCGTGTCTGGTGATTGACGGATTGGACAAGGGTATCTTCGAAGCCTTCACGGATATGAACCTCGATTGGTATCAGGGGTACGACAAGGCGCTGGATATCTACTATCTGGCGATTGCCTACCTCGCGACCATGCGCAACTGGAGCAACCTCTCCGCGTTCGCGATGAGCCGCTTCCTCTGGTACTACCGGCTGGTGGGCGTGCTGCTCTTCGAACTGTTGCAGCTCCGGGCCATGCTGCTGCTCTTCCCCAATACGTTCGAATACTTCTTCCTCTTCTATGAAGGCGTGCGCACGCGCTGGAACCCGAAGCGCATGAGCGTGGCGCTGGTGATCGGGGCGGCGTTCGCGATCTGGGTGTTCATCAAGGTGCCGCAGGAATACTGGATCCACATCGCGCAGCTCGATTTCACCGATAGCTTCAAGGAGCGCGTGCTGGGCGTGCCGGCGGAGACCGCGTGGGGCGCCGCGTTTGGCGCGAACGTGCCGGTGACCATCGCGCTGCTGGCCGCCATCGTGGCGCTGGTGGTGTTGGCGCGCTGGCTGCTGACCACGCAGCTGCCCCCGGCCGACTGGGGCTTCACACTCTCGGCGGACGCGCACGGCCTCGGCGTGACGCCGGCGCAGGTGCTGGCGGCGCAGCAGGCGGCGGCGGGCAAGCTGTTCAGCGCGATGCTGTGGGAGAAGATCGCGCTGGTCTCGCTGATTACGGTGATCTTCGCCAGCGTGCTGCCGACGGTGGATGCCGGATCGTTGCATCTGGCGGTGGGCGTGGCGCTGATCATTGTCGCCAACACGGTGGTCAGCCAGTATCTGATCAAGCGCGGGGTGGAATGGACCTCGGCGGTGCGCGAGTTCGTGGTGATGGCGGTGGTGAACCTCGGCATCCTCGGGATGTTCGGGCTGATCCTGCCGATGATGCGCGTGCCGCTGGATGCCCCGGCCACGCTCTTCGGCCTGCTGCTGCTGACGCTGCTGGTGACGTTGTACGACCGTTTCCGCCCGTACTACGACGCGCGGCGGCAGCTGGCGCTGGCGGCGGCTGGGTGAGGGCCCTCCGGGGAAGCCCTCGACCCCCGCCCCCTCTCCCGATGCGCGGCTGAAATCCCGACAGTTTGCGTATTGCACGCTTCTTGGGGCCCGCGCGGTGGAATACAGGGCGTCGCGACCCGGCCGCTGGGGGCTAAAGACCCCCAGCTACCCCACCGAAAGGCCCGTAAACGGGCCTGTGACAGATCCGTGTCTCTACCGGCGTGGGCCCTCACGAGACGAGGCGATATGCACTATAACAGCCCTATTTATAGGGCTTTCGTCGGTGGTAGCTGGGGGTCTTTAGCCCCCAGCGGGCCGGGCGCGGCGCCTCGTACCCTACCCCCGAACCCCGCTTTCGGCCCAGGCAGACGCGCATTGCGCAAACTGTCGGGATGAGAAGGGGTTTGGGGTGAGGGTTCATCACCGCCGGGGCGTCTACGTTCCAAGTACCTCCCCCAGTCAGCCGCGCATCGGGACACGGACTTCCCCCTCCGCGCCGCTGCCGGCTGATGGACAATAGCGGCATGAACAGCGCGCACGTACCCAGCGAGGACTCCATGCCCCAGAACAGCGGACCGGCGGACGCGCCGGTGACCATCATCGAGTACGTCAACTACCAGTGCCCCGATGTGCGGGACACCGAGCCGCGCCTCTCCGCCCTGCGCGAAACCGCTGGCGACCGCCTGCGCTTCGAGACGCGCCACCTGCCGCTGGCGAAGCACGCGCGGGCCTTCCCCGCCGCCGAGGCGGCCGAGGCGGCGGGCGCGCAGGGCGCTTTCTGGGCGATGCACGCGCGGCTACTGCAGGGCGATATCGCGCTACAGGACGACGATCTGCTGGGCTACGCGCAGGAGCTGGGGCTGGATACGGACCAGTTCGCGGCGGATCTGGCGGCGCGGCGGCACGCCCCGGCGGTGGAGGCCGATCTGGCCCGCGCGGCGGCGGACGGCGCCACGACGACGCCCACCATCATCATCAACGGGCAGAGCTTCCGCGATACCGAAACGCAGCAGGCGCTGGCGCTGGCGCGGGAGCTGCTGGGGTAACAGGCGGACCGCCACCCGCTCTCCACTATTCACTGCGACCTGCCCCACCACGATGTCGTCTCGACCGCAGGAGGGACCGCCCACCCCCAACTCCCGGGTCCACGGCTTCACGCTCCGATGCCCACCCCCCACGCTTCGCGGCCGGTTCCCGGCCCCGGCGGCTCGGCGGTGGCAGGGGGAGAGATGGCGCCGCAACCTTGCAGTTAGGGGTGGGCGGTCCCTCGTGCGGTCGGGACGACATCGTGGTGGGGCAG
>JASGGF010000415.1:0-4715 GCA_047605145.1 Thermomicrobiales bacterium
GTTTCTGGCCGGTCAGCGCGCGCTGGTCACCACCCGCCGCGATGCCACGGGCTCCCGCATCCCGGCGCCGGTGGCCGCTTTCGCAGAACCGGTGGCCCCGACAGCGCCGGTCGCCCCGGTGGCGCCCGTTGCTCCGGTCGCCCCGATTGCCCCGGTCACCGCCACGCCGGCGCGCGAAACCGCTTTCCCGAACGCCTACGAGCTGGCAGCGGAGACGATCCCGCCGCTGGTGACGCTGGCGCTGGGCAAATGGCTGAAGCCCGGGTGGACGCAAGTTGCGGAGACCGGGTGTACCGTCGCCATCAACGCCACTCGCATGTACCGCGAGGCAGACGCCCGCCCGGAGCCCACCCGGCCATGGATCTCCGGCGCCATCAACGCCACGTTCGCCGTCGCTTCCGGCGTGGCGGCGATTTCCACCTCCGGGCTGGTCGGGTTGGCCACGACCTCGCCGTGGCTGCTCGCCGGTATCGGCGTCGTGCTCCTGCTCGCCATCATCTGGCGCGTGCTGGAGTCGCCGGACGCGGGCGCGGGCGCGTGGCTCTCCAGTTTGGCGCTGGCGGTGCGCTAATGATGAGCAATCGTTGCAAAAACGTGATTGTTGACAACGAACTCAAGTATCCTGTCGCGGACGCGTTTGTCGTGACGGAGGTGTGAGATGGCGTCATTAGAAGATCTGCAGGATCAGGGGGACGTGGCGGTCGCGGTGGCGGCCACCGCGGTTCTGCTATCGCCGCCGGTGCGGAAGCTGATCCGGCGGGGCGCCGCCTACGGGTTGGCCGGCATCCTGATCGCCGGCGACGCTGTCGCATCCTTTGGCCGGGGCGCGGCGCGTGGCATCCGGCAGGCCGCCGCCGAGGGCGATGCCCCGCTGGCGCTGGCGGAGGCTGCGTCGTCGGATGTGACGCCGTGACCCCCCGCAAGAAGGCATCCCACGAGGATGCAGAGGCTGCCGCCGAGGAGGCGGCTGAACCATTAACCACGGAGGAGGAGACCGCTCCTCCCGCCGCGAAATCCACAGCTGTCAAGAAAGCCGAGAAGGCTGCAGCCGCCGAAGAGGCTGAAGCGGCTGCAGCGGCCGAGGTCGTCGAGGCGGGAGAGGAAGCGGAGGCGGGAGAAGAAGCCGAAGCGATTGCCGCGGCGGCAGCCACGGAGACCGAGCCAGCGACGCGAGCAGACGAGTTGTTGGAACTGGCGGGAGAGCGCGTCGGCCAGCTTCTGCACTCTGGAGAACGCGCCGGGCAGTTCCTGCGCAGCGGTGGCGAGCAGATCCGGCGCCTGCGGGCGCAGGCCGCCGAAGCGGTTGACGACGCGGTGGCGGAAGACGCGGACGGCACGACCGCTGCGGACGCCGTCGCCGAAGAGGCGCCGCCCGAGGCCGTGGTCCGGGCGGAAGCGATCATGGACCGCGCCGGCGAGCGACTTGGCCAATTCCTGCGCTTCAGCGGCGAGCAGGTGAACCGCTCCACTGCGCGGGCGCGCGAAGCGGTCGAAGATTTCATTGCCGAAGCCGAGAGTATCCGGCGCGGCGAACGGGCCAGCCCCGACTAGCCGCCGGCCCCACCCCCGCGTCGTCCTGACGCGGGGGTGGTCACCCGGTTTCCCAGATTGACTCCCAACTCGTTGATGAAACCCGGGAAGAACGCCGTTGCGCGCCCCGGGCTGGCCACCGCTTTTCCCGGAAAGGACCCTCCCCCGTCGATGAGCGCAACTGCCGCCGTTCTTCCCGCAGAAATCCTGCACGCCCTGCCGGGGCGTGTGCGCGTCAGTTTGCCGAACTGGTCGGGGCAAGGGCGCCGCGATATCGAGGATCGGCTGGCCGCCGAGCCGGGCGTGCGCCGCGTGCGCGCCAACCCGGTCACTGGCAACGTCCTCATCCAGTTCGATCCCCGCGCCCGCCGGCAGGAGCAGATTCTGGCCGCCGTGCGCGCGCTGGCGCCCCAGCCGGGCACGGGGATCCCCATCCCGATCACGCTCGACACGCCCCCGGCCGTCGGCGAACGCGCCGGGGATGTCCGGCGGGCGCGCATTGCCGTGCGCGGGCTGGACCGCGACCCGGAGCTGGCGCGCCGCGTTGAGATGTATCTGGCGCAGCGGCCGGGGGTGAAACTAGTGCGCGCGGCCCCGCTCACCGGGCGGGTGCTCGTGGAGTTCGACGCCGCGCAGGTCAGCCAAACCGAGCTGCTGCGCGATGTCTCCGATCTGGAGCTACCGCTGGACGCGACGGAGGACCGGCCCCTGCACCCGCTGGAGCGCGGCCCGTTGCTGCGCCATTTCACCCGGGTGACCGGCGCGGCGCTCGGCTTCGCGCTGCTGACGGCGCGCGGCGCGCTGGGCATCGCCGGGCCGCTGGCGGGGTCCAGCGGGGGGGCAGAGCGGGCGGCCATTGTCGGGGTGACGCTCAACATGCCGGCGGTGCGCGCCGGCTTGCGCCACCTGCTCGGCAAGAACGCCGCCGACGTGCTCATCGCCGCCACCGGCAGCGTCACCCTCGCGCTCTCGGGGAACCGGGTTGGCATGGGCCTCGCCGCGCTGGAGGGCGCGCTCTCCGGCACGGCGGCCTTCAATAAACGCGCCTCGTGGCAGCGCCATGAGGAGGTGGAAGCACAAACCACCCCGGCCCGCCCCGGCGACGTCGTGCGCTTCGAGGCGGAGGACCGCGCGCCGCGCGCCGCCGCTATTCTGGCCGGCGCCGGAACCGCCATCGGCGCAGATGGCCTGCCGGTGGCGCTGGCGCCGGGGCGCATCGCCCCAGCCGGCGCGCGCCTCTTCGGCGGCCCCTTCTCCGCCGAGTTGCTGGCGGGCGAGGCGTTCGATCCGCTCACGCGCGCGGTGGCCCCGCGCGAAACGCTGATGAACCGCTACCTCAAGGCGAACGGCATCGCCTCGCTGGGGTACGCGGCTCTGATGGCCGTGCTCACCCGCTCGCCGCAGCGTGCGCTCGCCACCGTCCTCCTCTTCAACCCGCGCACCGCCGTCACCGGCGCGGAATCGGCGGAATCCGCCGCGTGGTCGCGCGTCATCCGCGGTGGCGCGACCTACGTGGGCACCCGGCCCGCCCGCAAGCTGACCCGCCCCGATCTGCTCCTGCTGTCCAGCCCACGCCTGTTGACCGACGGGCTGGAGGTGGCGAGCGTGCTGCCCCTTTCCGATGCCTACACCACGGAGGATATCGAGCGCCGCGCCGCCGCTCTCTCACTGGCCGCCGGGTCGCCGTGGGGGCGTGTCTTCGCCAACGCGGCGGTCACCGTGCTGGCGGACGGCGCCTTCGATGGCGAAACCGCCGGCGGCACGTTTGGCGACGTGCGCTACACGCTGGGCCCGGTGACCACGGAGCAAGGCTGGGCCGGCGTGGAGCATTTGCGTGAGCGCGGCGAATACGTCCTGCTGCTGCGCCGTGAAGATGACACGTGGCCGGTCGGCGTCATCGGGCTGCGGCCAAAACTCGCCCCCGATGTCGAGGCGCTGGCGGAGGCCTGCGCCGCGCACGATATCGAACTCGGGCTGGTGGCGGGCGATTCCCCCCACGCCGCCGAGGCGATCATCCGCCGCACCGGCGCCGCCATCCACACGTTCGAGGCCGCACTGCCGGCCATCACCGCCGTGCAGGAGCGCGGCGGGCTGGTGGCCGTGGTGGCGGACAGCGTGGAGGCCGCCGCCGCCTTCGATCTCGCCGATCTGGCCGTTGGACTCACCGATGGCCGCAGCGAATTCCCCGCCCGCGCCGACCTGCTGGCGCCCGATCTCACCGCCGTGGCGGAGGTGGTCGCCGCGACGACGCGCCGCGACACCTCGGTGCGCAACTCCGTCATCCTCGCGGCCATCGCCAACCTCGCCGGGGCGGCGTGGGGCCTGCACCGGCGGCCCGGCCTGCTCAAGGCCTCCAACATTCTGTATGCCACGGCGCTCATCTCGCTGGCGGATAGCTGGCTGCGCCAGCGCGGCGGCGAGCGTCCGCAGTGGGCCACCGCCCGCTTCGTCGATCCCCGCCCGGAGCGCTGGGGCCGCCGCGATATCGAGAGCGTGCTGCGCGCGCTCAATACCGCCGAAACAGGCCTGACCAGTGAAGAAGCCGCCTCGCGCGTGGCCCCCGCCGCGCTCGAATCGAAGCGTGATCCGCTCTGGAAGCCGGTGCTCGATGAGCTGACCTCGCCGCTGACCGGCATCCTGCTGGCGGGCGGGCTGGTCTCCCTCGCTACCGGCCGTTTCCTCGACGTGGTGATGATCGGCGGGGTCATCGCCGCCAACGTCTCCATGGGAGTCTGGCAGAACGGCATGGCCACCCGCGCGGCGGATACCGTCGCCGAGCTGGGCATCCCCACGGCGCGCGTGCTGCGCGACGGCCAGCCCACCACCATCTCCGCCACCGAGGTCGTGCCGGGCGACATCCTGCTGATTGCCGCCGGAGACCGCGTGGCCGCCGACGCCCGCATGTTGACCTCGCAGGGCATCGAGGTGGACGACGCCGCGCTGACCGGCGAATCGCTGCCAGTCGCCAAGGGCCCGGACGCCGCCAGCGAGGCAGATCGCATCATCCTCGATGGCAGCGATGTCGTGGCCGGCACCGGGCGCGCCATCGTGGTCGCCGTCGGCCCCAAGACGCGGATGGGCGCCACCGCCGCCGCCATGACCATGGAGCGCGAGGGCACAAGCCCGCTCGATTTCCACCTCAACCGCATCCTGAAGCTGGCGATCCCCACCTCGGTCGCCACCGG
>JASGGF010000416.1:0-4704 GCA_047605145.1 Thermomicrobiales bacterium
CGGGCGCCAGCAACCTCGTCACGCTGGACATGGGAGGCACCTCCTGTGACGTCGGGTTGGTACGGGATGGCCGTATCTCCCACTCCAACAACTTCGAGATCGAGTGGGGCCTGCCGGTCGCCACGCCGACCATCGACCTGACCACTATTGGGGCCGGTGGCGGCTCCATCGCGTGGGTGGACAAGGGTGGCCTCCTGCGCGTGGGCCCGCAGAGCGCCGGCGCTGCGCCGGGCCCGGTCTGCTACGACACCGGCGGCGAGAGCGTGACCGTCACCGACGCCAACCTCGCGCTGGGGCGACTGAACGCGCAGTACTTCCTCGGCGGCAAGATCCAACTCAACATGCCGAAGGCGGAGCTGAAGCTGGACGAGCTGGGCGAGCGCTTCGGCATGGGGCGCAACGAGATCGCGCAGGCGGTGCTGGATATCGCGAACGAGAACATGGCGAACGCCATCCGGGTGCTCAGCATCGACCGCGGCCTCGACCCGCGCGAGTACGCGCTGGTGGCGTTCGGGGGCGCAGGCCCACTGCACGCGGCGGATATCGCGGCCAAGATGGGGATGACGCAGGTGATCATTCCGGTCTACCCCGGCCTGACCTCCGCCTTCGGCGCGCTGATCGCCGAGCCGAAGATCACGCAGGTCTGGAGCAAGCACTTCCGCTCCGACGCTATCGACGCGAAGACGGTGGGCGAGCACTTCGACCACATGGTCGCCGCCGCGCTCGACCAGTTGCAGCGAGAGGGGTACACCGGCGAGCCGGAGATCGAGCGCGCTGTTTCCATGCGGTACTGGGGCCAGAACTACGAGCAGGACGTACCGATGGCCGCCGGCGAGGTCACGCCGGAGCTGCTGGAGCAGACCCTGCGCGCCTTCGACAAGGTCCACGAGCAGGTTTACGGCTATTCCATATCCGGGGAAGTGATTGAACTGATCCGCTTCAACGTGACCGTCTCCGGCAAGGCAGCGGGCGTCACCCTGCCGCCAATGCCCAGCAACGGCTCGCGCCCGGCCGGACAGCCGAGCGGCAGCCGCGAGGTCTACTTCCACGGCCACGGGGTGACGCCGACGCCGATCTACCGACGCGAGGAACTGCCGGCGGGCTTCAGCGCGGCGGGGCCGATGATCGTGGAGGAGGTCAGCTCCACCACGGTGGTGCATCCCGGCCAGACGCTGCGGGTGCATGATTCGGGCGTGATGACGATTGACCTGTAGGGGACGGCCCTCGCCCTCGATCCCCAGGGGACGGCCCTCACCCCCAACCCCTCTCCCGATGCGCGGGAGAGGGGAGCCGTCCCGGAGCGTCGCAGTCAACACTCGGCGCTCAAATCCCGAAGAAGACGCGGAATCCGGGGCCCCAAGCCCCTCTCCCGCGCATCGGGAGAGGGGTTGGGGTGAGGGCTCTTCCGGGGCAAAGGCTCTTCGGCAACGCAACTCAGAGGTACACAAAAATGGACACCACATCCACAACCCAGAACGCCATCGATCCGGTCACGCTGAGCGTGATCAACAACGCCTTCGTGAACGTCTGCCGGGAGATGGGCACCGCCATGATGCGGACCAGCTACTCCCCCATCTTCAATGAAGGGCTCGACTTCTCCTGCATGATGTTCAACACGCGGGGTGACCTGATCGGGCAGGCGGAGTTCTGCCCCACCATGCTCGGCTCCTGCCAGTACGCCATGAAATGGATGCTGGACGAAGTCGGGCTGGAGGCCTTCAACGAGGACGACGTCTACATCCACAACGACCCCTACCGCGGCCAGAACCACATGCCAGAGCACCTCGTGGTGAAGGCGGTCTTCCACGAGGGGAAGATCTGGGGCTTCGTCGGCAATGTGGCGCACGTCGGCGAGATCGGCGGCATGGCCCCCGGCTCCTTCGCGGCGGATGGCACGGAGGTCTATCAGGAAGGCCTGCGCCTGCCGCCCCTGAAGATCATGGACCGCGGCGAGTACGTGAAGGATATCTGGCGGGTCATCCTCGCCAACCACCGCACGCCGAAGACCTCGTGGGGCGACTACCACGCCATGATCGGCTCGCTGAACGTGGCCGAGGCGCGGGTGCACGAGCTGTTGGCGAAATACGGCGCCGAGACCCTGACCGCCGCCTCTGACCAGCTCCTCGACTACTCCGAGCGCTTCATGCGCGCCGAGATCGCGGAGATGCCGGACGGCGTCTACTACGCGCAGGACCAGATGGAGGACGACGGCGTCACGCGCAACCCGTACTGGATGCGCCTGCGCCTGACGATCCGCGGCGACGAGGCGATCTGCGACTGGACCGATTCCGACGATCAGGCCAAGGGGCCGGTGAACGCCACCTTCGTAGTGACGGCGGCGGCCTGCTACAGCGGCTTCCTGCACGTCGTCTCCAACGACATCCCGATCAACTCCGGCGCGTACCGCCCAATCCGGCTGGTGACGCGCCCCGGCAGCATGATGAACGTGAAGCACCCCGGCCCCTCGGTCGGCGGCAACACGGAGACGCACCCGCACATCCAGAACGTGGTGCTGCGGGCGCTGGCCGGAGCCGTGCCGGAGCGCGTGCAGGCGGGCGAAGGCGCATCCTCCTGCAACTTCCTGTTCGGCGGGTTCCACCCGGAGTACGGCGACTACTACACGAACTACCACATCGAGGGGAGCGGCTGGGGCGGCACCATCGACCACGATGGCAACAGCGTGCTTTGCCCGAACAACGGCAACTGCCGCAACACCCCGGTCGAGATTCTGGAGACGAAGTACCCCTTCATCGTGGAGGAGTACAAGCTGCGGCCCGATTCCGCCGGGGCCGGCAAGTGGCGCGGCGGGCTGGCCAGCAGCCGCACCTTCCGCGTCAACGCGCCGGAGATCACGGTCAACGCGCTGTTCGACCGCACCCGCACCCACGGCCCCGGCATCTTCGGCGGCATGGAGGGGGCCAGCGGCGGCATCTTCATCCAGCGCCCCGGCAGCGACGAGTACCGCCGCTTCTCCGAGGTATTCGGCACCGTCTCCGACAGCAAGTTCACGCGCGTGCCGGTGACGATGGGCGACCGCATCGTCCTCAATTCGGCAGGCGGGGGCGGCTTCGGCGACCCGCTGGAACGCCCGCGCGAACTGGTCGAGGTGGATGTCCGGCAGGGCTTCATCTCGGCGGAGGCAGCGCGCGAGTTCTACGGCTACGATCCGGAGACCACGAGCGAGGAAGGGGCGTAACGATGGCGGAATGGCGCGAAAACGATGCCCTCTGGTACGAGGAGAAAATGCTCTTCTGCGCGACAACGGGCCGCATGATCGCCCGCCACTTTCTGGCCGAGCAGATCAACGACCGCACGCGCACCTTCGCCACCCCGGAGGATTTGGAGCTCTACAAGGACTACGTGCTGGTGGAGCGCGGCGAGGACTACCGCCCCCCGGCGAATGTCGGCGAGACCTACGCCGACCTGATGGTGAAGTAGCGCCATGGCCGCGCCCGCGCCACGCATCGGAGGCGAACTGGAAGGCCGCGTCGCCATCGTCACCGGCGGCAGTCAGGGCATCGGCCGCGCCATCGCCGGGAAGCTGGCGGCGGAGGGCGCGCGGGTGGTAATTGCCGCCCGCCGCGCCGAGGCGGCGCAGCAGGCGGCGGCCGAGATCGTGGCGGCGGGCGGCGAAGCGATCGCTGTGGCGGTGGATGTGCGCGTTGCCGCCGAGGTTGATGCGCTGGTGGCGGCGACGGTGGCGCAATGGGGCGGCCTCGATATCGTGGTTAACAACGCCGGCGTTTCCACCCGCCGCGCTGCCCCCGAAAACTTCCCGGAAGACGAACTGGACGCCATCCTCGACACCAACCTGAAGGGCGCCTACCTGCTGGCCGTCGCCGCCGCGCGGGAGATGATCCCGCGCGGGCGCGGCACGATCATCAACATCGCCAGCATCGCCGGGGTGGCGCCGGTGGGGCTGGAAGCGATGTACTGCGCCAGCAAGGCCGGCATGATCGGCCTGACGCAGGCGCTGGCGCGCGACTGGGGGCGGCACGGCCTGCGCGTCCACGCGGTGGCGCCCGGTTACGTCGAATCGGCGATGAACGCCCCGGTGCGCGAGACGGCAGACCGCCTGATCGCGAGCGGCGGCGCCCCATCGGATGCCGACGAGGCGTTCGCACTGGGGCTTGTGCAGGGCATCCGCGCCCGGACGCCGCTGGGCCGCTTCGGCCTTGCGGAGGAAGTGGCGGAGGTGGTGGCGTTCCTCGCCTCCGACCGCGCGCGGTACATGACCGGCGCCGTGACGATGGTCGATGGCGGCTGGACCATCGGCGACAGCAGCAGCCTGCCCTGAAAGGCGTTGGCGATGGATGACCACCATTTCGACGCGTTGGCCCGGACACTGAGCCGGCACATCTCTCGCCGCGCCACTGTAGGCGCCGGACTGGCCGGGCTGGCCGCCGGGTTGGCCGCCGCAACGCGACCTGCCCAGCGCGCGCTGGCGCAATCGGCGACGCCCACCCCGCTTCCTGTATGCACCGATCCCTCCCGGCCCGGCGTGGGCTGCGGCTGCCACACTGGCACGCAGTACCCCTGCGGCCCCACGACGCTGCTCTGCTGCGCGACGAGTTCGGAGGCGCTGCCCGGCGGGCCGGGAATCTGCACACCCGCGTCTGTCGGCTGCAACCCGCTGGGGCCGCCGACCGGCACGCCGCAAGCAACCCCGGCAGCGACGCCGGCGTGACCGCGTCCGACATCGCC
>JASGGF010000417.1:0-4699 GCA_047605145.1 Thermomicrobiales bacterium
CCACGGTGGGCGGCGGGTTTGCGCCGTCAGCGGGGATCGGAACCAGCACGTACGGCCCCGCGTTCGCGGTGTTGGTGAAGCGGGTGGCCGGGGTAGCGGTGGAGTCCGCCAGGTAGGCCATGTAGGTTCCGGTCAGCCCGGCAGCGGTGGCCAGTGACTGGCACGTGGCGTCCGCCCCGGCCAGTCCGCCCAGATTGCCAGCGGACGTCGTGGACGTTGTAAAGACCGTGCAATTGCCGCCCGCGCCGCACCCCGGGGCAATGCAGGTTCCGCTATCGCAGATCAGGCCGCTGGCGCAATCGGCATTCGTGCAGCAGGCGGCAGCGGCGATGCAGGCGCCGTTGCACACCTTCTGGCCGGTGGCGCAGGGGCACGCGCCGCGCGTCGCGCCCTGGCGCTTGAGGCGATTTTTCTTCTTCTTGTTCTTCGCCTTCACCGTCGCGCCGTTCAGGCAGAAGGTGCGCCGCTTCTTCTTCGCCTCGCCCAGCTCCGGGGCGGCCAGCGCCACGAGGGCTCCGGCCAGCGCGGCGCCCACCCCCGCGCGGCGAGAGACACGCTGCGCCAGCGCGCCGGACAGCGCGGTCATCGAGGAAATCGTGCGTGACATGGGAACTCCTGTATGCTGTTCACTTCCTTAAGACACATGATACCTCATAAATTTGCTTCACGTGATAAAGAACTCCGTCCCCCAGCGCTAGCGACAGATCTGGCCCACACGTGTCGCCAGCGCTGGGGACTGCCCCCGAAAGCCACTGTTGCGCCATGGGCTCCGCCGTAACGACCGGCGCCGCGAGTACGCTCATCCGGCAGAATGACGAGGCGGTGGGAAGGAGAAATCCATGGCTCGGTTGCGCCACTTCGCTCAGGTCGACGTGTTCTCGCCAACCCCGTATCTCGGGAACCCGCTGGCCGTGGTGCTGGACGGCACCGACCTCGACGATGCCACGATGCACCGCGTCGCCCGGTGGACCAATCTCTCCGAGACCGCCTTCCTGCTGCCCCCGACCACCGCCGGCGCCGACTACCGGGTGCGCATCTTCACCCCGGCGGGTGAGGTCCCCTTTGCCGGGCACCCCACGCTGGGCTCCGCGCACGCGTGGATGGAGCACGGGGGCGTGTCGCAGCGGCCGGATTGCGTGGTGCAGGAGTGCGCCGTGGGGCACATCGAGGTGCGCCGGGGCGACGGCGTCCTGTCGTTTGCGGCGCCACCGACCCGGCGCAGCGGCCCCCTTGAGGAAGCCTACGTCACGCAGATCGCGCAGGCCTTCGGGATCAGGCGGGATGAGGTGCTGGAGCACCAGTGGGTCGACAACGGCCCGGGTTGGGCGGTGATTCAGCTGGCGACGGCCAATGCGGTGCTCCAGCTCGAGCCAGACCTCGCGCAGATTCCCACGGCCATGGTGGGGGCGATTGGCGCGTATCCGGCAGGATCACGAGACGCCTTTGAGCTGCGAACCTTTGCGCCCGGAGTGCGCGTTCCCGAAGACCCGATCTGCGGGAGCATGAATGCGTCGGTCGGCCAATGGCTGTTCCGCACCGGTCAGGTCACGTCGGGGTACACCGTGTCGCAGGGCACGCGCCTCGGTCGCGCCGGTCAGGTCATGATCAGCATCGATGAGCGCGGCAATGTCTGGTGCGGGGGCGCCACCACGACCTGCTTTCGCGGGACTGCCGCGATCTAGGCGCCCTCAGTGGGCCTCCGGCTAGCTGCAGCCGGGAGCCCACTGAAGGCGCGGCGGTCAGGCCTGCTCGAAGCAGTAGAGCCGTTGCGAGACGTTGCAGGGCGTCGCGGTGTTCGCCGTCCAGTCGCTATCCGTTTTTGTCGCGCCGCCGCTCTGACCGAAGCCAATCGGGTTGTTCGTGGTCCAGTTGCTGCAGGTATTCGTATCGGCGAGACCGGTGGCGAACAGACCGGTGAAGACGCCGTACGACGCGGTGATCTCCGTTCCATTCTCATCCCGGTTGATTGGGTTCTCCAGACAGTCTCCACTGACCGCACAACTGGTCAGCGCCGCGAAGGTGGCCGCCACCGTGGGGGGTGGGCCGCTGCCATCGAGCGCGCTGTTGGCAGGCAGCAGGTACGGCCCGGCGTTCCCGGTGTTGGTAAAGCGGACAGCGGGCGTGGTCGTATTATCCCCAATCCATGCCATGTACGTGCCGGTGAGCCCGCCGGTGACGGCTGCGGACTGACACTTGCTGTCGGCGCCGGTGATGCCGGTGATGCCGCCGAGGTTTCCGTCGAACGTGGCAGCGGTGACGAACACGGTGCAGGGCCCGCCCGCGCCGCAGGCCAGCGCGCTGCAGGTTCCGCTGGCGCAGGTCTGGCCGCTGGCGCAATCGGCGCTGGTGCAGCAGGCGCTGGACGCGATGCACGCGCCGTTGCAGCTCTTCTGGCCGCTGGGGCACGTGCTGGTGCACGCGCCGCGCGTTGCCCCCTGCCGCTTCAGCCGGTTCTTCTTCTTCTTGTGCTTCGCCTTGACCGTGGAGCCATTCAGGCAGAAGGTGCGCTTCTTGCCCTTCCTGGCCCCGGCCAGCGCTGGCGCGGCCACGGCCACGAGGGCGGTGGCCGTAGCGGCAAGGCCCGCACGGCGGGTCGCTCGCTGGGCCAGCGCCTGCGAGAGCACGATGAGGGATTCACTGGCGCGAAACATCAAGACCTCCCACAACGCAGATCGAGTGCACATGTGACGTGCAATGCGTTGTAGCATGAACAGCACCTCGATGAAAGATCAATCCTCTGTGATGCATACCGTGCCCAACGGCATCCGCAGGCGTGGGCGCGGCGCCGGCACTCCCCGAACGGCTAGGGCCGCGCCGCCCCGGCTGGGCGATGCTGGCGCGGAAGCACGGGCGTAGGCTTGTCTCCAGTCGATGAGGCGTGGCGGCCTCGCCGGCGTACTCCACGTTCAGGGCCGCTCGGGTCCGTCTCGCTATTTCGGCTTCCCCGGTTCGCAGCTCCGTGCACGAGATGGCGAAACCGGGAGCGGCTTCGGCAATGCCAGAGCCCACAGCCCGGAATGGCGCGACGGCTCCGGGCTGGCGCCTGACAGTGGATCACCATTGCGCCACACCAATCGCTGGCGTTGCGCTGCAGCCATCCCGCGGGGGATGCGCCAATCATCGCCGCAAACAGGAGCCCCCTCCCATGACCGATACCCAGATCACCACCCCTTCCATCCTCGCCTCGCTTTCCAATGAACTGGCCGATACCGTCGAGCGCGCCGGAGCCGCCGTCGTCACCATCGACGCCCGCCGCCGCCATCCCGCCAGCGGCATCGTCTGGAGCGCGGACGGCCTCATCGTCACCGCCAACCACGTCGTGGAGCGCGACGAGGAGATCGGGGTGGCGTTTGCGGATGGCCGCACGTTGGCCGCCGGGCTGGTAGGCCGCGATCCCGCCTCCGATCTCGCCCTGCTCTCCGTGGCTGAAAGCGACCTCGCCACTGGCGGCCTCGCGCCGCTGCCGCACGCCGCCGAGCCGCGTGTGGGCGCGCTCAGCCTCGCGCTGGGCCGCCCCGGCCCCAGCGGCGTCATGGCCTCGCTGGGCGCGGTCACCTCGGTCGGCGGCCCGCTGCGTTTCCGGGGTGGCGCCTCGCTGCCGCGCTTCGTCCGCGCCGATGTCGCCATGCTGCCCGGCTTCTCCGGCGGCCCGCTGGTCGATATGACCGGCGCGCTGATCGGCCTGAACTCCTCCACGCTCGGCCACTCCGGCCAACTCACCGTCCCTGCCGCCAGCATCGCCGCTTCCATTGAAACGCTGCTGCAGCACGGCCACGTGCGGCGCGGCTACCTCGGTATCGGCGCGCAGACCGTCCACCTCCCGCAGGCGCTGGCCGACTCCGCCGGCCAGCGGCACGGGCTGCTGATCGTCTCGGTGGAGGAAAGCGGTCCGGCCGCCGCCGCCGGCCTGATGCTGGGCGATGTCCTGCTGGGCATCGGCGGCGAGCCGGTGGAGCACGTCGAGCAGTTGCAGGACCGCCTCACCGGCGACCGCGTCGGCGTCGCCGTGCCGGTGCGTATCGTGCGCGGCGGTGAGGCGCAGGACGTGCCGGTCACCATCGCCGAGCGCCGCCAGCAGGCGGAGTAGCGCGCGACGGGGGCGGGCGGAGGGGCGCACCAATCGCCGGAGGCCGCGCGTCTTCACTGCCCCGGCGCCGGGGCATCGTCACCACGGCGCCCGCGCCGCCGCTCATCTTCGATGTCGTCCCGAATCCGCAGATGAGGGACCGCGCACCGCCAACTCCAGGGTCACGGCGCCAGCTCTCCGCTTGCCACCGTGACCTGCCCCACCCCGATGTCGTCCCGACCGCAGGAGGGACCGCCCACCCCCAACTCCGTGGTCACGGCGCCCTCGCTCCGCCAGCCACCCCGGCGGTTGGGGACGGAGAACTGGCTCGCGGTGGCACAGTTGGGGGTGGTCGGTCCCTCGGCTGCGGCCTCGGGACGACATCGGACACTGGTGGCGGCGCGGGCGCCGCAGTGGCGCGAACGCCGCAGGAGCGATACCGCGCGCGCCCGCACGCCGCACGCCGCACGCCGCACGCCCCTCGACACCCGGCGCGTCGCACCGCACAATCACCCCGGCCATCATCAACCCCACGACCCAGACCCGGAAGGAACCCACCACTCCATGACCGCAACCCTCGAAGCCCCACCATTCACCATTACGAACGCCGCCTTCTCCGCTGCCATCAGCGAC
>JASGGF010000418.1:0-4678 GCA_047605145.1 Thermomicrobiales bacterium
CGCAGTTCGCCGACGCCGTGCTGTACGATCTGCCGGTGCTGGCGACGGGTGCAGATGGCGTAGAGGCCACACGCATCGTCGATGCGATCCGGCGCTCGGCAGAGACCGGGCAACCGGTTGATCTCTAGCCCGGAGTCTCCACGCGAGGAACGATGGGCATCGCCGGATGTCGAGGATATTCGATCCTTTGACGTCCGGCGATGCGCTGTGGGGCCGGGCTATTCCCCGGCGCCCGGGAACTCCGTCCACGGCTGTGAGGGGCGGCTGTACAGGTAGCCCTCCTGCCAGCCCCACTGCGGGTGGATGCGCAGGAACTCGTCGGCATCGAACGGGGCTCCATCGGCGCGGCCAAAGCGCCCCCACATGCTCATCTCCTCCGCCAGCGCCGCCGTGGTCACCTTCCCCTCCACCGAGCCCGCCGGGTAGAAGGGGATGTTCCAGACTGCGTTCGGGTCGCTGACGTACTGCATCGGGTCGGCGTCGTAGTGCGAGCAGATGGTGCGCGACGACGGGTTCAGGTAGCCAAGGTACGGGTCGAAGGTGTCGCCAAGCATCGTCTGCCCGATCTCCGCGTCGATGCGCCCCTCGTATTGGGTCAATACCTGCGGCCAGCGCACGCGGCGGGCGCCCGTCTGCTGGCGGATGTCGTTGTAGCCGGTGTCGGTGCTCTCGACGTGGCGGATGCGCGGGTCCTGCGGGGCGTTGTCGCCGTAGAACCAGCCGTCCGTCTTCTTGCGCAGATCCTGATAGATGAGGCCCTGCTCGTAGTCGGCGATCTCGCCGGTCTTGATGTCGCCCAGCAGCCACATGTTGGCGTAGCCGCCGTTGTTCTGGGCATCCATCAGCGTCACCCACTCGTCGATGCTGGCGCTGTACTGGCAGGCGTTGCGAGCGCGAACGTACTCGGGGACCTTGTCGACATCGTACCCCTCGTAGCCGACCATCGTGGTTTCCACCACCACCATGCCGCCGCTGGTCAGCCAGAAGTCGGTCATGCTGGCGATCCAGCCGGGGCTGGTCTGGTAGACGATGCGGTTCCCCTCGGCCGGCGTGATATCGACGATCACGTTCATGAACTGGCCGTTCCAGAACTCGGTGAATGATTCGTGGCCGATCACGATGCGGCCATCCGCCGTGGCGGAGCCGGTGGCGATGAACGCGCTGCAGTGGTTCTTGCGGTTGCCGGTGGGGGCGTCGTTGACGTACTGGCTGGCGACGGTCGGCCACCAGTAGCCGGTCATCTCCATGTAGGCGTTCCAGCCGATGATGTCATCGAGGGTGGTGGGGAATCCGCCCTTGCTGTAGCCGGCGGCCATGCCCTCCATTTCCTTGAGGAGTTCCGGCGTGATCTTGTCCTTGTGGTACTCGGCCGCTTTCTCCACGAAGAAGGCGTACTCGAACCCGGTGGTCTGGTAGGTCATCGCCTCGTAGACGCGGATGGCGTCCATGTACTCCGCCACGGTCAGGTAGGCGTGCTGGAAGCCACGCGCGAACGGCTCGCCGCCGATGCGCAGGTGGATCCAGCCGTTGATGTCCTGACGGCTGGCGGCATCGACCCAGCCCTGCTCTTCCGGGGTGAGCGCAGTGGGCGTGGCGGCGGGCGTCGCCTCCTGCGCACGGGCGAGGTGGGCGGGCAGGAAGAGCCCGCCGGTGGCGGCGAGGCCGGTCTTCAGCAGATCCCGCCGGTGAAGATTTCGGGTGTGCGGTTGAGATGCGGTCATGGCGCTGGCTCCCGTCGTTGGTGGCCGATCCGGCGACATCCTGATCACGGTCGCTGGGCCGGGCCGGCATGCTGGTCTTCTGTGACACCGGCGAAGCATAGGCGCGCGCCGTTGCGAAGCTGTTCCCCGGTTGACCGGCCCCGTGCGGCGCCACGAACAGCCCGCGTTCTTCAGCGCCGGTAGGGTAGTGACACAGACAACGTGTTCACCGCAGCAGCCACCCTTCAGGAGAAGGAGCCGACCATGAGCATGATGCACCGCACCCTGTCGCGCCGCTCCATCTGGCAGCGCGCCGCCGTCGCGTTCGTCGGCGCCGCCGTGCCCGCGCTCGCCGCGCGGGAACCGGAGGCCAGCGCCAACCAGTCTGGCCCGGGTGTGAACGACAACTCGAACTGGCAGCTTGCCATCTGCGAGCTGGGGGGCGGCCACGGCGCGGTCACCAATGTCGTGCGCTACCCGGATTGGTCGGTGGGCGCCATATCGACGCTGTGTACGGGCGGCTATTTCGATGGCGTCTACTGCCGGAACAGCACCACCCTCGGCACGATCTGCACGAAGGTCAGGAGCGCGGCCGCGCCACCTTCAGACAGCATCCCGCCGTTGACTTTCACCGAAGACCCACCGCCCGGCCTCACCGCCGCGCTGGACCATATGCTGCACGCCACGCCGGTCGATGAGCCGCCGCCCGCTCCAGACCCCAGCGCCTCCGCGCCACCAGCTGACTCCGACGCCGGGGGTGGTCCGCGCCGCAAGCGGGGCAAGGGGAAGGGGAAGGGCCGAGGCAAGCGCCGGCGCTCATAGTCCCCTCGTGACACTGGTTACCAGATGCGCCCCTGCAAACTCGCCTCCGCAATATCGCCGCGCAGTTGCAGCAACGCGAGGTCCTTCTGCTTCGCCTCCAGCATCACGTCGAAGCGGGCGCCGGGCATCGCGGCCATGAAGGCCACGAAATCGGCGCCGTCGATGAAGTCGGCGTGGTGGCCGGGTTGAATGCGCGGTGTTTTCGCGGCAGGTTCGCCCTCGGCGCCGGGGGCTGGCTCCGGGGCGACGCGCTGCGAGGAGTAGTGGATCTTCGGGATCTGGTCTGCCGGCCACGTGGCGAGGCACATCCGGCAGGCCTCCGTTTCGCTCAGGCCCGCCGGGTTGTTGACGCGGTGGTGGAGGATGTCGAAGACCAGCGGCACACCGCACTGCTCGTGCATCGCCACGATGTCCGGCACGCTGTACGAGGTCTCGTCGTTCTCCAGCACCAGCCGCCGCGTCACCTCCGGCGGCAGCGTCGCGTAACGTTCGACGAATCGCGCCATGGCGGCGGCGCGGTCGCCGTAGACCCCGCCGCCGTGGATGATGACCTTCCCCTCCGGGCCGCAGCCGAAGGCATCCAGCAGCGCGGCCTGATGCGCCAGTTCCCCCAGCGCCGATTGCACGACGTGCTCGTGCGGCGAGTTGAGCACGATGAACTGGGGCGGGTGGAGCGAAAGGCGCAGATCGAGCCGCCGCGCCTTCTCGCCCAACTGCGCCATCTCCTCGCGGCATTCATCAATCTGGCCGTGGAACTGCGGCATGTCGGGGTGCGTGGCGTAGGGCGCGATGTTCGAGGACATGCGGTACATCCGCACACCCAGCTCGCCGAGGTAATCGAAGATCGCGTCCAGATATCCGAGGCTGACCCGCAGGTGCGGCTCGTTCTGCCAGCGGCGGGCGTCGTCGCTCTTCAGGCCGGGCTGGCCCAGCATCTTCACCGCCACGCCGAGGCGGTCTGGCGGTGGCGGCGCGGCCGGGGCGAGGTCAGGCACGGGCATCAGCCGCCTGCCGTCCCGCCCTGCTCCATCTGCCGGCCCAGATCGCCCGGGTCGAAGTAGGCCCGGAAGCGCGTGATCTGGTCATCCGCGTACTCGATGATGCTGACGCCGGAGTAGGTGACCGGGGCGCCGTGCGCACTCGTACCGGTGGTCGTCCACTCCAGCGCGGCGCGGTCTTCCCCTTCAATTACGTTCCGGAACTCGGATTGCATCTCGCCGAAGGTCTCTCGGTACGCCGTCCAGAACTCCCGGGCGCCCTCCGGGCCGGTGAACTCGTGCAGCGAGACGATGTTGCCGATCTCGCTCTCCGGCGCGAAGAGCGCGGCAATCGGTTCCGCGTCGCGGTATCGCTCCAGCGTAGCCAGCGCGTCGATGAACGGCTGCGTACGAATGGCGGTGGCGTCGGTCATGGGTGCGGTTCCTCCTGTCGGCTGGCCCGGGGTGGGCGCTGCCAGAGAGCGCACGGGACATGCCGGAGGTTTGGGCGAGTGTGGCGCGCCGCACAGGGGGGCGAACATGCGCGCTACACCGGCGGCGGTAAACAATGCGCAATTGGAGGAACGCCATGGCGGTCGCACGACCCGCCGGAACATGGACCTATGCGGATCTGGCTCTGCTGCCAGACAACGGCACGCGCTACGAGATCATGGATGGGGAGCTGTACGAGCTACACAGCCCAAAACCCGCGCACGCCGTCGCCATCATGGCGCTCATCTGGTTGCTCTTACCGGTGTGTGATCGACTCGGCGCTACCTTCCTCACCGCAGCCCTCAACATCTTCTTCGCCGGGGCTGATCCCGTGCAGCCAGACCTTTTCGCGTTCTTCCCCGGGGGCCGGGCCCGGTTTTCCGACCGCGGCGTCGAGGGGCCGCCTGATCTGATGATCGAGGGGCTGAGCCCGTCGAACCGCACGCACGACACCGTACGCAAGCGCGCCCTCTACGCGCGCGGCGGGGTGCGCGAATACTGGATCGTGGACCCCGAGGCGGCCAGCATCGAGATCATCGGCGCAGACGGCGAGACGGTGCAGCGCGTGAACGCCGCCGATGGCGCTGCGGCCCTGACGCTACGCTCGCCGCTGCTTAGCCTTTGCGATGCCTAAATGCCCCGAAAAGCCCTCACCCCAACCCCTCTCCCGATGCGCGGGAGAGGGGC
>JASGGF010000419.1:0-4671 GCA_047605145.1 Thermomicrobiales bacterium
CTACGCCGGCGAGACGATGGTGGTGCTGTTCAACACGGTGGGCTACCGCACGCTGGCGCTGGATATCGTGCTGGCGAACGCGCTGCTGACGGCGGTTGCGGCGTAAACGCCGATCGTGGGAGGTAACGCCGCGATGTCCAGCCGGGTAACTGTGGTAACCATCGATTGCGCGGATCCGGAGCGGCAGATGGCCTTCTGGAGCGCGGCGCTGGGCTATGTGATTCGCCGTGAAGTCGTCGGTGGGTCGTTGTTCGATCCCGCTGGCGCCGGGGTGGCGCTCGGGTTTCAGCCCGTGCCGGAGGGCAAGATCGTCAAGAACCGCGTGCACCTCGACCTGACGCCGCGCGATGGCGACCTGGAGGCCGAGGTGGCGCGGCTGGAGGGGCTGGGCGCGCGGCGGCTGCGCGCGTTCGACCACGACCCGGCGCAGCGCTGGTGGGTGATGCTCGATCCCGAGGGCAACGAGTTCTGCGTGGTTGAATTTCGGGAGGAGCCACACCCGTAATCCGGAAAGACGCCACTGCCGTCGCCAAGGGTCTCGAGCGCAGTCGAAAGACCTCGTCGCGGTGAGCGACGAAACGAAGGTTCGCGACACGCTTGAGACACGGGGCGCCGATGCAGGATCAGACGAGGGCGAGGCGCGCGGCGATGGCGGCGGCGTCGCGGCGGTTGGTCGCGCCGAGCTTGCTGATGATGTTGCGGACGTGGGATTCCACGGTGCGTGAGCTGAGGAACAAATGCTCGGCGATCTCGCGGTCGGTGCGGCGTTGGCAGAGCAGCGCCAGCACCTCGCGCTCCCGGCGCGTCAGGGCGTTCTGCTCGCTGGCCGCGAGTGTCGCTGACGGCAGCGGGAGCGGCGGCGTGTGGAGCTTGGGCGGCGGCACATAGCCCGGCGTGGCGGTGGCGACGGCGCAGCGCGCGATCTCGGCGATGGCCAGCTCCAGCGCAGCTTCGAGCGACACGGCGGCACCCGCCGCTGTCGCCGGCTCCCCGGCATCCGGGCCGTGCCAGGCCTTGCTGCGGGCGTGCGCCGCGAGGTAGGCAGGGCGCGCCGGCATGGGGAGCGGGCCGCCGTCTTGCGCGCGGATCGCCAGCGCCGCCGTGAAGAGGCGCGCTGCGACGGGGTGATCGCCACGGGTGGAGGCCATCACTGCCACATCGGCAAGGCCGAGCGCCGTATCGGCGCGGCTCCCACGGGTGGCGAGGCGGGCGAGGGCGTTTTTCGCCGCGGCGGCAGCGGCCGGCAGATCCTCCTCGGCGCAGGCCAGCAGGCAGAGATAATGCAGCGGATCGGTCGCATCCAGGCCGGAGCCGCCCCGGTCGTACAGGACGACGGCCTCCGCGCATTGGTCCCGGGCGGCGGCGTTGTCGCCGCGTGCAAACGCGATGAGGCCCAGGTGGAAATGGGCGTGCGCCGTCAGCACGTCGTTGCCTTCCGCTTCCCACCAGAGCAGCAGGTCTTGCATCAGCGCGTCTGCTTCGTCGTAGCGCTCGAGGCTGACCAGCGCGCCGCCGCGCAGACTGCGTGCGTAGTTGGCGCTGGCGAGATTGCCATTGCGCTCACGGAGATCGGCGGCCGTTGCGAAGCAGACGGTGGCGTCGTCGCCGGCGCCGAGCGCCATCTGAATCAACCCGAGCCCGACCAGCGCGTGGGCATGGGCCGTGCGCAGGCTCGCGGTGTCTGGCGTGGTGGCGGCAGCAGCCAGGGCGCGGTGCAGCCACGGCAGCGCGCTGCCCAGGTGGCCGTGGTAGTACCAGAACCAGCCCATCGCACCGGCCAGGCGTACAAAGAGTTCGGGATCGCTGCCTTCAGCCAGCCAGGTGAGCGCGGTCAGGATGTTGTCGTGGTCGTTCTCCAGCCGGTTCAGCCACTCCGGCGCAGTGTTCGCCTCGATCTTGATCATGCCGGTTTCCGCCAGCGTCAAAAAGTAGGCGGCGTGGCGATCGCGCACGGACGCGTATTCGAGCGAGGTAGCCAACGCCTCCCGCGCAAACTCCCGCACGGTCTCCAGCATGGTGAAACGCGCCCCGGTTTCCGCGCTGGCGCGCCGGATCAGGTTGTGTTCCAGCAGCGATTCCAGCAGCCGCAGCGTATTCGCCGGGGTGTCTGGCAGAGTGTGGGCGACCGCCTCTAGCGTGAAGCCGCCGGTGAAGACGCCGAGCGCCCGGAACAGCGCCTGCTCTGGTGAGGAGAGCAGGCCGTAACTCCAGCCAATAGTTGCGTGGATCGTTTGTTGGCGGGGCGGGAGATCGCGCGGGCCGTCCCGCAACAGGGCGAGCCGGTCTGGCATCTGCTGCACCAGCGCGGCGGGTGGCAGCACCCGGACACGAGCGGCAGCCAGCTCGATGGCCAGCGGCAGACCGTCCAGATATCGGCAGATATCGCCAACCGCGTGCAGGGTGGCGTCGTCCAGCGGCAGTGCTGGCGCCACACGTTTGGCGCGGTCCACGAAGAGCTGCACCGACTCATTATTCAGCAACCCTTCCGGGCCGCTGGCGCGCCACGGCAGTGGCAGCGGCTCTACGGGTAGCTCCTGTTCGCTGCGCAGGCGCAGCGCTGCGCGGCTGGTGCACAGCACCTGCAGGGCGGGGCAGGCGGCGATGAGCTGGGCGGCGAGATCCGCCACGGCGGGCAGCAGGTGCTCGCAGTTGTCGAACAGCAGCAGCATTTGGCGGGCGTGCAGCCAGTGCACTGCCTCATCCCCGGCGGCGGTCGCGGTGACAGCGTTGCGGCGGAGGGCGCGGAGCAGGGCATCGGCCACCATCTCTGGCGCTGTCACGGGGGCGAGGTCGATCCAGACCACGCCATCGCGGAAATGCGCGGCGACGGTTTCCGTGATGGCGAGGGCGAGGCGGGTCTTTCCGACCCCGCCCACTCCGGTCAGCGTGAGGATGGGCGCGTTCGAATCGAGCAACTCCGCGCGGGCGCGGGCCACTTCATGCACCCGGTCGATGAGGCGAGTCCGGGCGAATGGCGGCGCAATTGGCGCGTCAGGAAGGGGCGGTGCATCCACGAAGACCCCCTCAGGCAGGCTGGGGCGAATTGGTGAGGTGGGTATAGATCATGCGCGTCATCGTTGCAATGCGCGCTCCAGCTTTGTGGGGCATCCGCATATCGCCATATCGGGCAGGAAATGTGCCGAAACCTGTGTTCAAGGTCTTGCCAAGGGCCGGTTTGCCCGTTAGGATCAGATGAGATTGGCGCGATGCGGCCTGCCTGCATCGCTTTTTCCGGCGGGACGCCCACCCCGACTTCCGCCACCATCCCGGGAAGGGAGGCCCCGTTCATGCATATTGCCCACCCCGAAACAGAGCGCGAGACGCGCGTTAGCCGGGTCGTCGCGGAGGCGCTGGTGCGGCGGCAGGGGCCGCTGCGGCTGGCAGTGCGCGCCACGCGGATTGGCTGTTCGCCGGAGCTGACGCGCACACTGGTGGTCGCGTGTAGCGCGGCGGCGCTGGATGCCGGCACGGCGGCTCCCCGCCGCGAGGACTGACGCGCGCCAAATTGCCACCGCTTCCGGTGTCTCTGATTGGCGGCGCGGCGGTTCTCGTGCTTTGACGCCCTAACCGCGCCAATGCTATAGTCGGACGTCCTCTCGCCCCGGCGTGGGACATACTGAGTGTGCCTGCGGCCGGGCAGTGGCGCCTTGTGCGCCGCATTTCGCAGCATCGTACGCATTGTGGTTGAGGATTCGCAGTGGGCGGCCATCTGGCGCGCGTCACTGGATGCAAGAGGAGTACTTTCGCGTGGTCAAGCTTCGCCTCCGGCGGATGGGCGCCAAGAAGCGCCCCAGCTATCGCATTGTTGCGGCCGACAGCCGTTCTCCGCGCGACGGGGATTTCATCGAGACGCTGGGCTACTATGACCCGCTGACCGAGCCCGCCACCATCAAGGTCGATGCCGAGCGCGCTCGCCACTGGCTGAGCGTCGGCGCGCAGCCGACGGACACGGTGCGCTCGTTGCTGAACCGCGCGGGGGTCCTCGGCGAGACCGAGGTCGTCGTTGTGGTGGCCGAGTAGGCATCGCGCTGCCAATCCACGCCCGCACGACGCGGAGATCGAGAGGCGGCCCTGACCGGTCGCCTCTCGGTGCATCATTCGGACATTGCCGCTCAACCATGAGGAGCTAGCCGCATGGACCATTCCGATGTCGACGTCGAGGTCGATGACCGTGACGAGGTGGTGAGCGAGGACGCGTTCGTGGAGGACGCTCCGGCGGACGACGCGTATGCGATGGCCGACGTGGAGAACTCCGATGCAGCGGAGCGCCTGCGCGGGTTGATCGTCTACCTCGCCACGAATCTCGTCGATGACCCCGAGGCGGTCGAGGTCGAGGCGCGCCAGCGTGGCGGTAGCGTTTTCGTCAGCCTGCGGGTGCCGGAAGAGGAGCTGGGCAAGGTGATTGGCCGGGGTGGCCGCATCGCCCGCGCCATGCGCACCGCGCTGATGATCTCGGGTTCCCGGAGCAATGTCCGTGCCTCCCTCGACATCGAAGACTAGCCGGCCGCAGTTGCCGCGCCTGGACCCGCCTCCGGCCGAGCCGCCCGTGAGCGGGCCAGTCGTGCCTGTGCCAGAGATTGCGGCGAGCGGTCCGGACACCCCGATGGCGCCCGCGCCATCGCCGCGCGGGCGCCGACCTGCGGCGTGCAAGGCGCCTCGGACGCCGCGCAC
>JASGGF010000420.1:0-4670 GCA_047605145.1 Thermomicrobiales bacterium
GTCAATGTCGGGCAGGCCGCTGGCTCCACCCCGATGATGCGGATGTTCTTGCCCGCCAGCTTCTCCGGGATGAAGGGGAAGCTGATCCCGGCGAAGTTGGAGCCGCCGCCTACGCAGCCGATGACGACGTCCGGGTAGGCGTCCGCCATTTGCATCTGCAGGATCGCCTCCTGCCCGATCACCGTCTGGTGCAGCAGGACGTGGTTCAGCACACTGCCCAGCGCGTACTTCGTGTCCTCACGCGTCGCGGCGTCCTCCACGGCCTCGGAGATGGCGATGCCCAGGGAGCCGTTGGAATCGGGATCGCGCGCCAGCACGCCGCGCCCGGCGTTCGTGTCCACACTCGGCGAGGCAACGCAACTCGCGCCCCACGTCTCCATCAGGGCCCGCCGGTACGGCTTCTGGGCAAAGGAGATCTTGACCATGTAGACCTTGACTTCCAGCCCGAACAGCGAGCCCGCCAGCGCCATCGAGCTGCCCCATTGCCCGGCGCCTGTCTCGGTGGCGATCCGCTTCACGCCCTCCTGCTTCGCGTAGTACGCCTGCGGGATGGCCGTATTCGGCTTGTGCGAACCGGCGGGGCTGACGCCTTCGTACTTGTAGAAGATGCGCACATCGCCCGGCAGGTCCAGCTCGCGCTCCAGCGCTCGCGCCCGGTGCAGCGGCGTCGGGCGCCACAGGCGGTAGACCGCCATTACCTCTTCTGGCACCGGCACGAAGCGCTCGGTGGTCACTTCCTGCCCGATGATTGCCATCGGAAAGAGCGGCGCGAGGTCGTCCGGGCCGATGGGCTGGTGTGTGCCGGGGTGCAGCACCGGCGGCGGCGGGGTCGGCAGATCGGCCACGACGTTGTACCAACTGGCGGGGATCGCTTCCTCTGGCAGCAGGTAGCGGGTGGGTTCGAGCACCGGAACTCCTCTCGGTCAATCAGTCAGCCACCGTCGCGGCAGTGGCCCCATGCTGGCAAATCGCCGGACGCAGAGCCGAGATGGTAACCGCCGCCCTGTTTCACAACAACGGACGTTTGGAGCCAGCGTGAGGCCGGATCGTATGCCCCCGGTGCTACACTCGCGGCCCGTTGCGGGACCGATCAGGCCGCCCCGCCGCCATTTTCCTGGAGAGGAACTGGGACATCATGACCGCCACGCTGCCGCCGAAGGCCGCGCCGTTTTCCGCAAACGGCCGTCACGCCGGACCCGCCGCCGATCTCGCCGGAGAGCTCCAGGAAGAACTCGGCAAGCGCCTCGACGGCGAAGTGCGCTTCGACGCCACCTCCCGCATGCTCTACAGCACCGACGCCTCGAACTACCAGATCGAGCCGGTTGGCGTGGTCGTGCCGCGCTCCATCGACGATGTGCGCGCCTCCATTGAGCTGGCGGTGAAGTACGGCGTGCCGCTGCTGCCGCGCGGCGGCGGCTCCTCGCTGGCCGGGCAAACGGTCGGCGCCGCGCTGGTGATGGACTTCTCCAAGTACGTCTCCCGCATCCTCGATCTCGATGTCGAGGGGCAGACCGTCACGGTCGAGCCCGGCATCAACGTCGCCGCGCTGAACATGCAGTTGCGGCCCACGGGCCTCATGTTTGGGCCGGACCCCGCCTCTGCCGAGCGCGCGACTGCCGGCGGCATCGTGGGCAACAACTCGACCGGCTCCCACTCCATCCTGTATGGCATGACCGGCGACAACGTGATGCGCGCACGCGCCTCGCTGGCCGATGGCACAGTGCTGGAACTCGGCCCCACCACGCCCGAGGCCATGCGCGCCGTCGCCGCCCGCGATACCGGCGAAGGCCGCCTCTACCGCGACCTCCTCGCCTTCCGCGAGAAACACGCCGCCCTCATCGAGCGCGATTTCCCGCGCCACTGGCGGCGCGCCACCGGCTATTCGCTCGATCAGCTCATCAAGCCGGACGACGAGTTCAACACCGCCCGCTTGCTGGTCTCCTCCGAGGGGACGCTGGCGACGCTGCTCGATGTCACCTTCAATCTCTACAAGCGCCCGACGAAGACCGGTCTGGTCCTCCTCCAATTCGACGAGTTGGTCGCGTCGATGTCGGCCACGCCGCACATCCTCGAGACCGACCCCTCCGCTGTCGAGCTGATGGGCCGCCTGCTCATCAACCTGACCCGCTCGCAACCCGGCTTCGCCCGCCAGATCTCGATGATTCAGGGCGACCCGGCGGCGGTCCTCGTCGTTGAGTACTACGGCGAAACCGAGGACGAGCTGATCCGCAAGGCGGACAATCTCAAGCAGCACCTTATCGACCGGGGCATCAAGACCACCGCCGATCCCCTGACCGTGCTCGATGTCCAGCAACAGGCCGATGTCTGGACGGTGCGCAAGGCTGGCCTCGGCCTGCTGATGAGCATTCGCGGCGATCACAAGCCCATCGCCGTCATCGAGGATGTCTCGGTGCCGGTGGAGCACCTCGCCGAGTACGTCGGGGCCATCGAAGACCTCGTGGCCGCCCACAACACCGAAGCCGCCTACTACGCGCACGCCTCCGCCGGCTGCCTGCACATCCGCCCGCTGGTCAACCTGAAGACGCGCGAAGGCGTTGTTTCCATGGTCGAGATGGCGGACGCCGCCGCCGATCTGGCGCACCGTTTCGGCGGCCACCTCTCCGGCGAACACGGCGACGGCCTGCAGCGCTCCGTCCTGAATGAGCGCATCTTCGGCCCAGAACTCTATCAAGCCATGCGGCAGTACAAGCGCATCTGGGACCCGAAGCTGCTGATGAACCCCGGCAAGAAGGTCGATGCGCCGCCGATGACGGAGAACCTGCGCTACGGCCCAAAGTATCACGCCCGCAAGCCGCGCACCTATCTCAGCTTCGCCACCGAGGGCGGTTTCGATCAGGCCGTCGAGATGTGCAACGGCGCCGGCGTCTGTCGCAAACTGAAGGCCGGGACGATGTGCCCTTCCTTCATGGCCACCAAGGACGAGAAAGACTCCACGCGCGGCCGCGCCAACGCCCTGCGCAACGCGCTGGCGGGCGACATGCTGGACCGCCCGGACCTCGCCTCCAAGGACGTCTACGACACGCTGGACCTCTGCCTCTCCTGCAAGGCCTGCAAGACCGAGTGCCCTTCCAGTGTGGACATGGCTAAGCTGAAGACGGAGTTCCTGCAGCACTACCACGATGTCCACGGCACGCCGCTGCGCTCGCGGTTCTTCGGGCACATCCACGACATCTCGAAGCTGGCCTCGCCGATGGCGCCGCTGGTGAACCTGACCATGCGCCTCGGGCTTGATGCGCCGGTCAAGAAGGCGCTGGGCGTGGCGCCAGAGCGCAAGCTCTCCCGTTTCGCTTCCCGCACCTTCACCCAGCGCTGGCACGCGCACCAGCAGCAGCACGCCGCCCAGCCTCGCCAGACGCGCGGCCAGATCGTGTATTTCCACGACACCTTTGCGGAGTACAACTACCCGCACATCGGCATGGCGGCGGTGAAACTGCTGGAGGCTGCCGGCTTCGACGTCATCGTCGAGGAGCGCCGCGCCTGCTGCGGCCGCCCGATGCTCTCCAAGGGCCTGATCGAGGAAGCGCGCGCGCTGGCGAAGCAAAACATCGCCGTGCTGGCGCCGTACGCCCGCAATGGCATCCCCATCGTCGGCACGGAGCCAAGCTGCATCCTGACCCTGCGCGACGAGTACAAGGACCTGCTACCGGACGATCCGGTCACTGCGACCGTGGCGTCAGAGTCGTACATGATCGACGAGTTTCTGGCGAAGCTGGACAAGGCCGGCGACCTCGGCATCGTCTGGAAGGACGACGCGGGACCGGAAGTGCTCTTCCACGGCCACTGCCACCAGAAGGCGCTGATCGGCATGGCGCCCTCGATGGCGATGCTGCGCAACGCCGGCTGCTCCGCCAAGGAGAGCGGCGCCGGCTGCTGCGGCATGGCCGGCTCCTTCGGCTACGAGGCGGAGCACTACGACGTCTCGAAAAAGATTGGCGAAGACCGACTCTTCCCCGCCGTTGAAGCCATGCCGGAAACCGCCGTCATCAGCGTGGCGGGCGTCTCCTGCCGGCAGCAGATCGGTCACTTCACCGGCCGCCACAGCCGCCACATCGCGGAAGTGCTCGCCGAGCGCATCGCCCCCGGCCACCGCTGGGCTGCCCGCGCCCCGGAGCCGGTCCCCGACAGCGTCCAGCCCACCCCGGAAACCGAGGCGCATGCGAAGCAGACCGGCAACTCATAGATAGGCACAGAGGGGCGGCTACCGGTTGTATAGCCGCCCCTCCACGTGCGTTTCGACCCGGCGCCGCTTCTCAGCGGGCGTACAGGCGACTCCAGCGTTGGTCAGCACCCCAGCTTCCGCGTGTGTCCTGAGCTTGTCGAAGGACCTCGCCTCCGGGTCGCGAACTCCACGAACACCCGCGGGCTCGCGCGCAGTGTCTCTCACTGCTCCCCACTACGCACCTTCCCCACCCCGATGTCATCCCGACGAAGGAGGGATCGACCACCCCCCACTCCGTCACCGCGACACATCTCTCGGGGCGCCCCCATCCAGCGGGAGCAGCACCATGGCGGCGAGACCACGCCGTTTTGGCGGAGAGCGGGAGATGTGACCCTGAAATTGGGGGTGGTCGATCCCTCCTTCGTCGGGTTTACAACGGGGTTTGGGAGGAAGCGGTGGAGCGCGGAAAGCTCGCTTGGGTACGGAGCGG
>JASGGF010000421.1:0-4639 GCA_047605145.1 Thermomicrobiales bacterium
CCACCACCTTGTCGTCCCGTGTCCGCCGACGAGGGATCGCCCACCCCCAAGCCCCGGGTACACGGCGCCAACGCTCCGCTCCCCGCCACGTCCTTCCCCACCCCGGTGTCGTCCCGATGCCGCAGCGAGGGACCGCCCACCCCCAACCAGGCCACCATGGCCCCAACTCTCCGCTCCCCACCGCGAACCATCGGGTATGCCCGCCAAGGCTGCCAAGGCTGCCAAGGCTGCCCACGTTTGCGATGGGGTGGAGTTGGCAAGGTTTGGCATCTGCATGGCGCTGCAGCACGCATCCGCACCCAGCCATGCCCCGCAGGCTATCACCACCAATCCGATATTCTTGATAATAATGATCGACAATAGTATGTTTGCGCTGTTCAAGTGAACGTAGCGCTGGCGACGAGGGTGGTCTGATGCCGCCGGAGACGTCCGCGATAGCCAGATCTGGGGAGCGCCAGATGCCGAAGCAGATGCTTCTCAACGCCTTCGAGATGAACTCGGTGGGGCATGGTCATCAGGGGCTGTGGACGCACCCGCGCGACCAGTCGAGCAACTACAACACCCTCCAGTACTGGGCCGATCTCGCCCGGTTGCTGGAGCGCGGCCTGTTCGATGGCGTCTTTCTGGCGGATGTGCTAGGCGTCTACGACGTCTACCGGGGCAGCCCCGCCACCGCCCTGACCCACGCCGTGCAGATCCCGATCAACGACCCCACGCTGGTGATCCCGGTGATGGCGCAGGCCACGACGCACCTCGGGTTCGGGGTGACCTGCAACCTCATTTACGAGCCGCCGTTCCAGTTCGCCCGGCGCATGTCCACGCTGGATCACCTCACCAATGGCCGGATCGGCTGGAACATCGTCACCGGGTACACCGACAGCGCCGCCCGCGCGCAGGGGCTGGACCGGCAAATCCCCCACGATGACCGCTATGACGCCGGGGATGAGTACATGGAGGTGGTGTACAAGCTGTGGGAGGGGAGCTGGGAGGATGACGCGGTCCAGCGCGACCGGGCGCGCGGCGTTTTCACCGATCCCGCCAAAGTCCACCCGGTGCAGCACGAGGGGCAGCGGTTCCGCCTGAACGCGCTGCACCTCGCGGAGCCATCGCCGCAGCGCACGCCGGTGCTGTATCAGGCGGGGGCCTCGACGCGAGGGCGTCAGTTCGCGGCGCGCCACGCCGAATGCGTCTTCGTGGGCGGCCCCACCAAACCCGCCGTGCGCGCGTTGACCGACGATGTGCGCCGCCTCGCCGCCGAGGCAGGGCGCGATCCCGCCGATATCAAGTTCTTCTGCGGGCGCACCGTCATCGTGGGGCGCACCGAGCAGGAGGCGCGGGACAAGGCCGAGGAGTACCGGAGTTACACCAGCATCGACGGCGCGCTGACGCACTTCTCGGCGTCCACCGGCATCGACTTTTCGCTGTACGAGCTCGATGAGCCGATCACCCACGTCAAGAACGACGCCAACAATTCGCTGGTGGAATCGATCACCTCGCGCTCCAGCGAAACGTGGACGGTGCGCAAGATCACGGAGCGCATGCAGATGGGGCACGGGTCCATCGTGCCGCTGGTCGGCTCGCCGGAGCAGATCGCGGACGAGCTGATTTCGTGGCTCGATGAGGCGGGGGTGGACGGCTTCAATCTGGGCCGCACCGTCACGCCGGAATGCCACGCCGACTTCATCGACCTCGTCGTGCCGATTCTGCAGGAACGTGGCCGCTACAAGCGCGACTACGCCGAGGGCACGCTGCGCGAAAAGCTCTTCGGCGCGGGCCGGGCGCGCCTCGCCGGGACGCACACCGGCGCCAGCTACCGGTACGGCCACCAACCGGCGCCCGTGCCAGCCTAGGCCGTTCACCCACCCCACGATCACCCGAGACGAAGGAGAACACCCATGGTCACCCGTCGTACGTTGCTCAAGGCCGCTGGCGCGGCGCCGCTCCTGCTGAAGGGCGCGCCGGCCCGCGCGCAGGATGGCGGCAGTTCCACCCTGCGGCTGGTTCCGCAGGGGGATCTCGCCGTGCTGGACCCGATCTGGACGACCGCCGGCATCACCCAGACGCACGGCTACCACGTCTTCGATACGCTCTACTCGCCGGACAGCACGTTCACGCCGCAGCCGCAGGCGGCGGAATCGCACACGGTCAGCGACGACGGCCTGACGTGGGAATTCACGCTGCGAAACGGGTTGACGTTCCACGACGGCGAGCCGGTGCGGGCGAAGGACGTGGCCGCCAGCATCACGCGGTGGAGCAAGCGGGATGTCTACGGCAAGCTGCTCGATGCGTTGGTGGCGGATTGGGACACCTCGGACGACGCGGTCATCCGCCTGCAGCTGACGGGGCCGTTCCCGAACCTGCTCGATGCGTTGTCGCGCCCCAGCGCGCCGTTCATCATGCCGGAGCGTATCGCGCAGACCGACCCGAACGAGAGCATCACGGAGATCATCGGCTCCGGGCCGTACCGGTTTCTGGCGGACGAGTACAACCCCGGCAGCCTCGTGGCCTATGAGCGCTTCGCGGAATATGCGCCGCGATCTGAGCCGGCGGATTGGCTGAGCGGCGGCAAGCAGGCATTCTTCGACCGGGTGGAATGGCACATCATCCCGGACGCCGCCACAGTGGCCTCGGCGCTGGCGGCGAACGAGGTGGACTGGTGGCAGTTCACCGCGCCCGATCTCAACCCGCTGCTGGAGAACAACCCCGACATCACGCTGGAGAACACGGACCCGTACGGGTTCTTCTCGTTCCTGCGCTTCAACTCCGGTATCCCGCCCTTCAACAACGCGGCGATCAAGCGTGCGGTGGTCTCGGCGATCGATCAGACGCAGTTCCTGAGCGCGGTGGCCGGCGCCAACGCCAGCAACTCGCAGGTCTGCCTGTCGTTCTTCCCCTGCGGCCTGCCGTATGTCGAGCAGCTTGGCGCGGAGTTCATCGCCACGCCGCCGGATCTGGAGAAGGCGCGGGCGGCGGTGGCGGAGGCCGGTTACGCCGGCGAGACAGTGGTGATCCTCAACCCCACGGATATTCCGACGTTCAAGCCGCTGGCGGAGATTGGCGCGGCGCTGCTGCAAAGCCTCGGCTTCACCGTCGATTTGCAGGCCATGGACTGGGGCACGGTGGTGGAGCGGCGGGCGGTGACGGCCCCGGTGGAGGAGGGCGGCTGGAGCATCTTCCCCACCGATGGCCCGGCGGCCGGGTTCGCGAACCCGGTGGCGAACCCGACGATTCGCGGCCTCGGCGCGGACGGCTGGGCCGGCGCCTACAGCAACCCGGAGGAGGAGGCGCTGATCGCCGAATGGGTGGCGGCGGACACCGAGGAGGAGCGGCAGCGGGTGTTCACCGCCATCCACGAGAGCCTGTGGCAGGACCCGCCGAACGCGCCGGTGGGCCAGTACTTCGTGCAAACGGCGTACCGCAGCGACCTGACGGGCCGGGTTGTGTACCCCTTCCCCCTGCCGTGGGGCATCCGCCGCAGTTGACGGCGCCCATTACCCGGACCGGCGCCGCAGCGCGCCGGCCCGGTACGGAAGGACGCGGCGCGTGTGAAGACCTACGTGGTGCGGTGCGCGGTTTCGGTGCTCCCGGTGATGCTGATCGTGTCGTTCTGCGTGTTCAGTCTGGTGTATCTCGCGCCGGGGGACCCCGCCGCCGTCATCGCCGGCGATCAGGCCAGCCCGGCGGATATCGCCGAGGTGCGCGCGCGGTTGGGGCTGGATCAGCCGTTTCTGGCGCGCTACGGCGCGTGGGTGTGGCAGGTGGCGCAGGGCAATCTGGGCGAATCGCTCTTCAGCGGCCTGCCGGTGACCCAATTGATCGCACAACGCATCGAGCCGACCCTCTCAATTCTGGCGCTGACGCTGCCCTTTTCGCTGCTGCTGGCGATTCCCGCCGGCGCGTTTGCGGCGACGCGGCACAACGCGCTGGCGGACCGCGCGCTGACCGGGCTGGCGATCCTCAGTTACTCGCTGCCGGCGTTTCTGGTCGCCTACCTGCTGGCGATGGTCTTCGCGGTGCAGCTCCGCTGGCTGCCGGTGCAGGGGTACTCCCCGCTCGGCGAGGGCGTGGGGCCGTGGCTCAGCCACCTGATCCTGCCGGTGCTGACGCTCAGTTGCTCCTACATCGCCATCATTACCCGGACCACGCGGTCAGCGATGCTGGAGACCCTCAATCAGGACTACGTCCGGACGGCGCGCGCCAAGGGGCTCTCCCGCGCGACGGTGCTGTACGGCCACGCGCTGCGGAACGCGGGCGTGCCCATCGCCACGATTGTGGGCATCGGGTTCGCCTCGCTCATCGGCGGCGCCGCGATTACGGAAACGGTGTTCGCCATTCCGGGGGTGGGGCGTCTCGTGGTGGACGCCGTGCTGCGCCGTGACTACCCGATCATTCAGGGCGTGGTGCTGCTGTTCAGCGCGGTCTTCGTGCTGGTGAACCTGCTGGTGGATCTGATCTACGCGGTGATCGATCCCCGGGTCAGCTACGCATGAGCTCGCTGGCGACGGTTCCGGAGCAGCGGCCCCCCGCGCGCGCAGGGCGACAGGCTCCACCTGCCCCTTCCGCCCCGCCCCCGGCGACGCTGGGCGACGCCGCGCCCTCCGGCCGGATGGCGGCGCGCTCCCGGCGGCGTCCCGCGCCG
>JASGGF010000422.1:0-4595 GCA_047605145.1 Thermomicrobiales bacterium
CGGCGCAGCCACGCCGTCTGCACCGCGCCGCCGAGGTGCGGCTCCGCTTCCTCCGCGAGCGCGAGATACAGGCAGGCGTGGCGCTCGTACAGCGGGTCGTGTCGCGGACTGGCGGCCAGTTGCTCCTGCGCAAAGTCGCGGATCGCCCCAAACATCGAGAGGCGCGGCTCATCATCGCCGCTAATGCGCAGCAGGCTCTTGTCCGCCAGCGATTCAAACAGCTCGATGTCGAGGTCGCCATCGTCATCGGCCAGCAGCAGCGTTTCGGCGTCCTCCAGTGAGGAGCCGCCGGCGAACACCCCCAGCCCGGCGAAGATCTGCTGCTCCTCCGGGCTCAGCAGCTCGTAACTCCACGCGATGGTGTCGCGCATCGTCCGCTGGCGGTCTGGCAGATCGCGCGCGCCCTTGCTCAGCAGATCGAGGCGCCGGTCGAGCCGCTCCAGCATGGCGCCGGGGGAGAGGAGGCGGGCGCGCGCCGCCGCCAGCTCCAGCGCCAGTGGCAGGCCATCCAGCCGCACGCAGATTTCGGCGATGGCGCCCGCGTTCTCTTCCGTCACGTCCAGATCGGGCTTGACGCGCCGCGCCCGATCAAGGAAGAGCTGCACCGCCGGCGATCCCTGTACGGCGGCGAGGTCCGGGAAGGCCGCGCGCAGATCGGCGGTGCTCCCGGCGCGCCCCGGCAGCGCCAGCGGCGGCAGCGGCAGCTCGCGCTCGCCGCGCAGGTTCAGCCGTTCGCGGCTGGTGGTCAGGAGCAGTAGGCGCGGGCATTGGGCCAGCAGCTCCGCCACAAACCCGGCCACGCCCATCACCTGTTCGAGGTTGTCCAGAATCAGCAGCAGGCGGCGGTCTCGCAGGTGATCGAGCACCGCCTCGCGCGCCGATTCGCCGCCGGTGGGGGTGAGGTCGAGCGCGGCGGCGATCGCCGCAGGGGCCAGCGCCGGGTCGGTGACCGCCGCCAGCGGCGCGAAGATCGCGCCGTCATCAAGTTCGAGTCCCAGCTCGCGCGCCAGATGCAGCGCCAGCCGGGTCTTGCCGGTGCCCCCCGGCCCGGTCAGGGTGACCAACCGCGCGGGCGCTTCCGGGAGCGCCGCCGTGCCGGGGGGCAGCAGCCCGAACAGCGCGCGCACCTCCGCCGTGGCCTCGTCCCGCCCGATGATCGGGGTGGCGGCCTGCGGCACATTGCGCAGCAACCGCTCAGGGGTGCGTAGGGGCGGGAACGTGCTCCGCAGGCCGGGCGCGGTGATCTGGAAGATGCGCTCCGGCTCGCTGAGGTCCTTCAGCGCGTACTCGCCCAGATC
Organism: Thermomicrobiales bacterium; assembly: GCA_047605145.1. Taxonomy (GTDB): domain Bacteria; phylum Chloroflexota; class Chloroflexia; order Thermomicrobiales; family UBA6265; genus JACCXM01. Next base: position 1,299 of record JASGGF010000422.1, read on the forward strand.
CTGCACAGCGACTTCCGCTGGCAGGGCCGTGGCCGCCGCGCGCGCCGCCCGCGAGATCACCAGTTGCTCGCCGTGCGCGGTGGAGAGCAGGCGCGCCACCCGGTTCAGCGCCGGCCCGAAGAAGTCGCCGCCGCGCGCCTCCGCCTCCTCGGTGTGCACGCTCATGCGCACCCGGATCACGGCGCCGGGGTCCCAGCGCTCCCCCTGCAGCGCGCGCTGCCCGGCCAACGCCCCCGCGATGGCGGCTTCCGGGGTGGGGAAGACGGCGCAGAAGGCATCGCCGGCGGTCTTGAACACGCGTCCGCCGTTCTCCGTGATCGCCTGCCGCATGAGCACATCATGCCGCTGCAACGCCTGCGACATCAGCGCCGGCGCGCGCTCCCAGAGCCGGGTGCTGCCCTCGATATCGGTGAACAGAAAGGTCGGCGCGTTCACGGTGCCCCCACGGGCCGCGGCGTGCGCGTCCTCGCGCGGCGCCGGCGTGTCCCTCTGTTAGGATACGGGAGCCGGGCGGCGGGTGGGCGTCTGCCTGCGCCATCTGCCCCGAACCATGACCACGCCGCGACGCCGGGCGGAGACAAGATATGTATCGTGAATGTGATGGTCATTCGGAGAAGCCCTCACCCCCAGCCCCTCTCCCGATGCGCGGGAGAGGGGAGCCGACCAGAGGCGCCTCGGGGGAAGGCCGCGAGGGTCTGCGGCGAAAAAGCCCCGCTCCCTCGCATCGGGAGAGGGGTTTGGGCGAGGGCTATTCGCCGAAGCGTGTCTCGCTTTTTCCCTTCCTCCTCACCCTCGTGCTCTCCCTGCTCATCGCCGCCCCGCTGGCCTCCCCAGCCGCCGCGCAGGACGCCGCGCCGCTGGTCGTCGCCTCCGGGCCGCTTAGCGAGCCGATCCTCGCCGTGGAGGCGCGCGCCGACCGCAGCGCCGACACGCTCCGCCTCTACGGCTACGTCACCCGCGCTTCCGGCCTGACCTCCGCCGAGCTTTTCTCCGGCGACGCCGCAAGTGTCGCCACCGCCCGCTTCACCTTCACGGCGGACATGTCGCAGGATGCCCCGGTCAACCGCGCCGACACCACCTCGTACACCGGTACGGGCACGCTGCGCGTCTACCTTGCGCCGGATGGCGGCGCGGATTGGGCCAACCCCGCCACCTTCGGCGCAGGTGAGGCCGTTGCTGCGTACGACCTCAATCTGGCTGAAACCCTGCAGCGCCAGTCGCCGCAGGTGGGGGTGCTGGTCGGCGTTGGCGATTTGACGCAAACCGAGGCGGGCGAGTTCTCGCTCGATGGCGCCGATTACCGCTTTGGCGCCGCCAACCTCGGCGCACGGCTCCGTTACACCGGCGCGCTGCTGCCGGCGCCGGCGGAGGGCTTCGCGCAGAGCGCCATCGTCTTTGGCCAAACGAACGTCACCCGTCGCGATGTGCAGGTGGTGCAGATGGGACTCCCGGCGGCGACGCCGGCGCCCGGCGATACCTCCGGGGCGGTGAGCGCCTGTGCTTTCGCCCCGTGGCTGGATAACGCCACCGCAGCGGCCACGCTGGCCGGAGCCGGTGTTGGGGCCCTTGACCTCAGCGCGTTGGATGCCGTCAATCAGGAAGCAGTGCAAACGCTGGCGACGCGGCTCGATGAATCCATCGCCGGTCTGCGCGCGGGCGATGTTCCCGCCGATGCTACCGACGCCAATCGGCTGCTGATTACCGCGCTCAGCACCACCTCGCGCGGGCTGCGAGGCGTCGATGCGGCGGTTGCCGCCGGGGATGCCACGTCGTTTTCTCAAGCCACCGGCGTGCTCACGGACGCCAATGCGTTGCTGGCGCAGGCGCAAACGGCCATCGCGCCGCTGGCCGCCGCCTGCCCGGCGCCGTAGCCACCCGGTGTCTCGAGCTTGTCGAAAGACCCTGTTCCGCCCGTTACGTGTCTCGACCTTGTGGAGAGACCTCGTTACCCCAGCCCGGCGCTTACCAGTTCCGCCTGTAACTGACGGGGCGCCGTTCGTCGCACAAGGAGGTCACCCATGGCGCGCTATCCCCACCACCCGCTGCTCCGCCACGGGCTGACCCTGCGCCGCGCTGCCCTCACCGCGCTCGCCGGCCTGCTGTTCCTGGCGCCGCTGACCTCCGCGCAGGAGGCCGATCTCGCCTTCGCCCCGGCCTCCGGCACGGCGCAGGTGATCGCGCAGGGGGTGGCGGCGCTGCCGCAGGGCAACGTGGTCTGGCGCACCGTGCGCTCGCGGGCGCTCCCGGTGGCGGATGCGCCCTTCGAAGCGCGGCCGCTCAGCTTCGTCCTCGCCACCAATGGCCCGCTGCTGCTCACCTACGCCGATGGCCGGCAGGTCCACCTTGGCACAGGCGAGGCAGCGATGACCGGCGGTGGATCCGTGCAGCAACGCGCCAGCCTCAGCGGCCAGCCGGAGAACTTCCTCAGCATCGAACTGGTCCCCGAGGATGCCCCACCTCCCGGCGACGGCGATATCGTCCTCCAGCCCGGCAGCGCCTTCCCCGCGCCCACCGGCGCGCACGATCTCGACCTGCTGGCCGACCTGCTCGGCTCCGGAGATTCCTTGACCATCCCGGATTCCGGCGGTAAGAACGTGATTCTGGTCACGAGCGGCGCCGCCACCGTCGGCAAGCCGGGGGGAGGCAGCGCCGTGCTGCTGGCCGGCGAGGCCGCCAGCTTCAGCGGCGAACTGCAGGTGGCCCCGGCGCCATCGGGCGGCACGGTGGCGGACCGCGCCGGCGTGGTGGTCGCCATCATCGGCCCGGAGATCCCGCCCGTGCCCCTGCCGCAAGGCGCGGCTCCGGCGGAGACGCCCGCGCCGGCCCAAACGCCAGCGGCAACGGAAACCGCGCCAACGCCAGCCCCTGCCGCTACCGATGAGGCGGCGCCCACCTCCGGCTCCATCACCATCGAGGTCTACGATTGCCCGGCGGGCATGACCACCGCCACCTTCAATGCAGCAGCCTGCGCCCCCACCGAGCAGGATTTCGACATCACCATCTCCGGCGACGCCCTCAGCGCGCCTCTCACTGTGGGTGATGCCGCCGCCGATGGCGACGCGCTGGTCTGGGCCAATCTCCCGCCCGGCGAGTACGTGATCGCCGAGGCAGTCCTCCCTCTGGGCTACGTGGATTACGGCATCGCGGCGCAGGGGGCCGTCGGCAACTCCACGCTCGGCTACCGCGTCACCCTCAGCGCCGATGCCCCGGACCTGCAGGCCCGTATCTTCAACTTCACCGGGCCGTAGCCGCACAGCCTTCCGCGTGCCCCTCTCCCTTGTCAGCCTTTGCGAAGGG
>JASGGF010000423.1:0-4585 GCA_047605145.1 Thermomicrobiales bacterium
GATGTGCTTGTCGCGGTCCGCCGGTGGCGCCGTGCGACTGGCGGAAATGCAACCGGCGAGGCCCGTAGCCTCGCCGGCGCCGGATCATGCGATGAGGCGAACTATCAGCGCAGGGCGTCCTTCACCCGCGTGAAGAAGCTCTTCTCTTCCTCGATGCGCGGAAGTTCGGACTCCAGCGACTGGGCAAGCTGCTCGAACAGCTCACGCTGCTCCGGGGTCAGCTTCTTCGGGGTCACCACGTTGACCGTCACGATCTGGTCGCCCCGGTCTGTCCCGCCAATTGATGGCGCGCCGTGTCCCTTCATGCGGAACTTCTGGCCGGTCTGGGTGCCCTCGGGCAGGCGGAACGCCACCTTGCCGTCGATGGTCTCCACTTCCAGCTCATCGCCCAGCGCCGCCTGCGCCACGTTCACCCGCACCTCGCGCAAGATGCTGCGCTCTTTGCGCGTGAACACCGGGTGCGGGGCCACGTCGATGCGGACGTAGACGTTGCCGGAAGGTCCGCCGTCCGGGCTGGCTTCGCCCTGCCCGGTCAGGCGCAGCGACGAGTTGTCATCGATGCCGGCGGGCACCGCCACGGTGATGGTGCGCTGGCGGGAGATGCGCCCGCGTCCCCGGCAGTCCGGGCACGGATCGGTGATGCTGACGCCCTCGCCGGCGCAGGCCGTGCAGGGCGTGGTGGTCATGAATTGGCCGAGGATCGTCTGCTGCGCGCGGCGCACCTGCCCCGTGCCACCGCAGACCGAGCAGGCGGGTGGCGTCTGGCCACCGCGCATGCGTGAGCCCTCGCAGGTCTCGCAGGTCTCCAACCGGGCGATCTCGATATCCTTCTGGGCGCCGAAGACCGCCTCCTCGAAGGAGATGGTCAGTCCGACCTGAATGTCCGCGCCGCGCGATGGCATGCGCTGGCGGCGGCCGCCGCCGGGCGCCGCGCCGCCGAAGAAGGTCTCGAAGATATCAGCGAATGGCGAGCCCGCCGCGCCGCCGAACCCGAACGGATCGCCCGCGCCACCGCCCGGGAAGCCGTTGGCGGCGTGGCCGAAGCGGTCGTATGAGGCGCGGCGGTTCGTGTCGGAAAGCACCTCGTACGCTTCGTTGATCTCCTTGAAGCGCTCCTCCGCCTCGGGGGCAGCGTTGAGGTCGGGGTGGTACTGCCGCGCCATTTTGCGGTAGGCCCGGCGCACCTCATCGGAGGAGGCAGTGCGCGAGACTTCCAGAACCTCGTAGTAGTCGCGTTTGTCGGCCATGGTGTCCTGAGGCATGAATGATCCCAAAAAGCGCCGTCTGGCGGCGCAACGGTAGCGTACTCGCAGGGTTGCTGGCAGGCGGGCGCCCGCCGGTGGCGCCGGGTACGAGCACGAGGCCGGTGAGCAGGCAGCGCCACGCAGCGAATCTACTTTGACGTTATGTATGACGTCAAGCACATTCTGGCAGTCGGATTGGGTGACTGCCAGCAGCGAACGTTCACCCTTTCCGGCACATTGCAACCCGCAGAAGTCCTGATTGCGGCCATTCCTGACCGGGGTAGCGCCTGATTTTCACCGGAGTCGCGATAGGTCTATGGTAGGATCGCGACGGAAGGTTCTGCGCCGTCACGCGTGCGCAGTCATGTTGGGGAACATGCGGGGGGAAATCATGGCGCGGCATTCCGCTACCGTGCTGGCTCGTTTTGCGCTGGCCATGATGCTGTTCGGGAGTGTTTCGGCAACCGCTGTCGCGTCTCCGGCCGCGCCTGCCCCGGCTCCGGGCGCCACGTTCAATCAGGATGACTGGTCTACCGACGCCAGCTGGGATGACAGCGGCTCCACCGATGTGGCGTGGGCCGACGATGGCTCTGCTGATGCAGGCTACGCTCAGGACGGGAACAGCGTCTGGGTTCCCACCTACATGCAGCAGCGCAACCTCTCCTGCGAGTACGCCGCGGCGGTCATCGCCATGGCGGGCTTTGGCGTCTGGGTCAACGAGTACGACTTCGACGGGATGGTCGGCTGGTCAGACAACCCACACTGGGGCTACCGCGGCAATATCACCGGCTGGTGGGGCAATACGGACGACTACGGCGTCTACGCAAGCGCCCTCGCCCCGGCCATCCGAAACTTCGGGTTCTGGGCCGAGGAGTTCTACGCGCAAGGTGACTTCGCCGCGCTGACCAACCGCATCGACGCCGGCTCCCCGGTCATCGTCTGGCTCGGCCTGTGGGGCGACACCAGCTTCTACGATTACACCTCCGATGGCTCGCGCTACAAGCTGGCCTCCGGCATGCACGTGGTCGTCGCCTACGGCTACGACAGCGGCGGGGTCTGGGTCTCCGACCCGGCCCACGGCACCAAGCACTACTACGACTGGGGCACATTCATGACCTACTGGAACGTCATGGATGGCATGGGGCTGGCGGTCGGCCCCGCGTAACGCATTGCACAACACAGGGAGAAGGACGTGGCCGAAGCACGGCGGGTCGGGCTCGTTTTCGATGATCGCTACCTGACGCACAACACGGGGCTCGATCTCTTCGGAGAGCAGACGCCATACCCGTACGCCGAGCCGATCCAGCATGTCTCGAAGCCGGTGCTGGTGGGCCGCGCCAAGCACCTCCTCGATCTCTACGGCGTCACCGACGAGATGGTGCGCATCGACCCCATCATCGCCACGGATGACCACCTGCTGGTCTATCACACCCCGGAGCACATCGCGCGGGTGAAAGCCCTTTCCGATGGCTTCGGCGGCGACAGTGGCTCTGGCGCGCCGATGGGGCAGGGTGGGGACCGCGTGGCCCGCCTCTCCGCCGGCGGCACGATCGCCGCCGTCGAAGCCGTGGCGCGCGGCGATGTCGATGCCGCGTACGCGCTGGTGCGCCCGCCGGGGCACCACGCCATGGCCGACGAAGGCATGGGTTTCTGCGTCTACAGCAACGCCGTGCTGGCGGCGAAGCACGCCCAGCAGCACCTCGGCATCGAGAAGGTGCTCATCCTCGACTGGGATGTCCACCACGGCAACGGCACGCAGGCCGCCTTCTGGGGTGATCCCTCGGTGCTCTTCATTTCGCTGCATCAGGAAGACCTGTACCCCGCTGGCTGGGGCGCGGTCGATCAGGTCGGGGTGGATGCCGGCGAGGGGTTCACGGTCAATATCCCGCTGCCGGCAGGCTCCGGGAACGCCGCATACGCCGAGGCGTACGCGAAGATCGTTGTACCCATCGCTACGCAGTTCAACCCGGATCTGGTGATCGTTTGCGCCGGGCAGGACGCCAGCGTCTTTGACCCGCTGGCGCGCATGTCCATCACCACCGCTGGCTACCGCGCCATGTGCGAGGCCATGCTGGGCGTGGCCGATGCCTGCTGCGGCGGCAAGTTGGTGGTGACGCAGGAGGGCGGGTACGCCGCCGAGTACGCGCCGTACTGCTCCGCCACTATCGGCCAGACCCTCGTCGGTGTTACCGATGAGGCGCGGCGCATCCCTGAGCCCTACGGCGAGCGCGCCGACCGCCAACCCGCCTCGAACGAGGTCGGCCTCGATGCCGCCGCCGCAATCGAACGCGCGCGGGCCGTGCAGGCGAAATACTGGCAGGTGTAGGAGAAACCCTCACCCTCAGCCGCCATCGAAAGCCCCTCGCCCTCCGCAAAGGGAGAGGGGTTTGGGGTGAGGGTTCTTCCACTACGCCCCTTCGGGGAACTGATCCCGCTCCGGGTGGTGGTAATGCAGCCGCCGCGCCACGCGCGTGGTGATGACGCCGGTGCGCGGGGCGAAGAGGAACACCAGAATGAAGATGGCGGTGGCCACCAGCACGATGCTGGCCCCGGACGAGACCCCGCCGAAGTACGACAGATAGAGCCCTACCACCCCCGAGAATGCCCCTAGCAGCGCCGACACCGCGACCATCGGGGCGAGGCGCACCGTCAGCAGACGCGCGGTGGCGGAGGGGGTGACCAGCATCGCCAGCACCAGCACGTTGCCTACTGTCTGCAACGAGATGACGATGGTCATCGCCAGCAGCAGCAGAAAGAGTTGATCCCAGCGCCACAGGTTCAGCCCCTGCGCGCGGGCAAACGTGCGGTCGAAGCTGACGGCCACGATCTCGCGGCGGAAAAGCCACAGCGTCAGCAGCACTACCGCGCCCACCACGGCGGTCAGCAGGAGGTCGCCGTGGGAGACGCCGAGGATCGAGCCAAAAAGCAGGCTGGTGACATCGCGGGCGTAGGAGCGCTGGGTGGAGATGATCGCCACACCCAGCGCGAACGCCCCGACGAAGAAGACGCCGATGGCGGTGTCGTTGCGCAGCAGCCCGCTCTGGGTCACGAACCCGATGCCCAACGAAACGACAGTAGCGGCGATCAGCGCGCCGATCAGGAAGTTTCCGCCCAGAATGTAGGAAATCACCACGCCGGGGAACACCGCGTGGGCGATGGCATCGCCCATGAATGCCAGCCCGCGCAGGGTCACGAACACCCCGATGGCGCCGCAGACCAGCCCCACCAGAATGATCGCCAGAAAGGCGTTGCGCATGAAGCCGAGTTGCAGCGGCTCCGCAAGCGTTGTCAGCAGGTCGCTCACGCGCGGCCTCCCGCCAGCGGAATCAGCGCTGCGCCGC
>JASGGF010000424.1:0-4582 GCA_047605145.1 Thermomicrobiales bacterium
ACTGCTTCACCGCTCCAGCATCGCAAGGACGCAGCTAATTCGCAAGCCGCTCTAACTCGGCGCGCAGTTGCAGCAGATACCCCTCCGCCAAAGAGATCCCGGCGCCCGCCGCCACGCCCACGATCTCCTCATCGAGGAAAGGCGCGTGCTCCTGCACGAACGGCCGGTAGCGCAGCGCGGCGGCCAGCGCGTCGTCCGGCGTGCGGCCGGAGCGGGATTGCAGCCGCGCCAGCGCCAGATCGAGATGACGCCGGATACGGTCGGCCGTGGCCTCGCCGAACTGGCGCCCGATCTGCCGGTGGGAGCCGGTGAACCGGTGAAAAGGAAAGGTTGCGGACTCTGCCGGGTGCATGGCGCTCCATGAGGGAATCGGGCGTGGCGCTAGCCACGCTTGGCGATCTGTGTAAACGCTGGCGGAAACTGGCAATCACGCTATCATGCATGCAATTGCATGTCAATGTATACAATACAATCCAATGGCAGGCGCGTGGATGGTGGAGTAGATTGCCGGGCGGTGAAACACGAGATAGCGCCATGACGATGACGGCACAGGATGAGGAGCGCTCGCAACGACTGCGTGTGCTGGGCGAGTTGCGGCTCAAACACGCCCGGCAGGGCGCCACCGCGGATGTCGCCTACTGGACGATCCGGGACGCCATTCGCTCTGGCGTGATCCAGCCCGGTGATCGCCTGATCGAGCTCGATCTGGCCGCCGCGCTCGAGATGAGCCGCACCCCCGTGCGCGATGCCTTGCGGCAACTCGAAGCCGAGCGGCTGGTGGAAAAGGCCCCGAGCCGCGGGTTCATGGTCCCCACCATCACCAATGATGCCTTGATCGAGATCTACGAGATTCGCGAAGTGCTGGAAGGGTTGGCCGCTCGCCGTGCCGCCATGCGCATGGGCGAGGCCGAACTCGCGGCGCTGCGGGAGACGGTGGAGCGGACGGAGCGGGCGCGCGATGCCGGCGATATCACCCTGTTGTCGCAGGCCAGCAACGCTTTTCACCTCCTGTTGCGCGCCGGCAACACCAACGGGCGCCTCTCACGCTTGCTGGCGCTGATGTTCGATGCGCACCGGTCGGTGCGGCTGCACGAGTTCGCGCCAGAGCGGGTCGATGCCGCCGTAGCGGAGCACCGCGCCATCTACGAGGCCATTGCCGCCCGCGATAGCGCCCTCGCCGAGCAACTGGCTCGCGAGCACTCGCGGCAGGCCCTGCGCTCCCAGTTGCTGGCGCAGCACTTCACCAGCGACGAGGCCTAGGCAGGAGCCGCGGTGGCGCCTGCTTACGCCGAGAACGCGTAGCGCTGGTACGCGTGCTGGTGCGGCGGCCCCACCGCCACCCACATCTGCCCCAGCGCCGGCTCCGCAATCACCGAGGCGAAGGTGATCACATCGCGCGTCGGGTCATCCTCCGGCGCGCGGCTCAGCGTGTCCGGCGCCGTGGCGCGGTCGCGCAGCAGCTCCTGCATTCGCGCGGCGTCGAGGTTCCCCCGGTGCAACGCCAGCAGCTCGATCATCCGCCCCTCGCGCGTGCACGAGTTTTCGCGCGGCCCCTCCGCGTAGCGCTCCTCCCCCAGCAGACTCGGCGCCACGTAGTGGTTGGCGTGAGCGATGAATCCGAGGCCGGGGCGCAGCCGGGCGGAGCGCGTCGGGGTCGTCTCCAGATCGGCGGCGCCGCCCTGCGTGTCCAGCAGGAGCATGTTGCGGGATGACGCGCGCGGCACGCCGTCGATGGCGGCGATGGCGGCATCGACGGTGCGGTGCGTCAGGGCCAGCCGCGAGAGCAGGTAGCGCGGGAAGCCGAGCCGCCAGCCGTCGCAGGTCAGGAAGTTGGCGAACACCCCCAGTCCTTCGCCGTTGATGCCGATGTACGACACCTGCCCGGCGGGCGTCAGCATCAGCACCGGCGGCAAGCCGTCGTCGCTGGTGATCTCGATCACCACCCCGATGCCTTTGTAGAACGCGGGCAGATCGGCGTTCTGCCCGATGAGCGGGGAGCCGTTCGTGGTCTGCTCCGCCAGCACCGCGAACGTGGTGCACTCGTCGCCAATCTCGTCGTACAGCCCGGCGGTGTTCGCCAGCTCGGCGCGCAGTTGCAACAGGTACGCCTCCGCCAGCGTCAGTCCTGCCCCTTCCGCCACCCCCACGATCTCCTCATCGAGGAAGGGCGCGTACTCCTGCACAAACGGGCGGTAACGCAGCGCGGCGGCCAGCGCGTCTTCCGCCCCCACGCCGCTGTTGGCGCCCAGCCGCGCTACCGCCAGATCGCGGTGCTGGCGGGTCAGTTCCCGCGTGGCCTCGCCGAACTGCCGTCCGATCTCACGGTGCGAGCCGCGAAAGCGGTAGGCGGGAAAGGTGCGTGCGTACTCCACAGAGCTGTCTCCGGTCCGATCAGGTGATGGCCTCACCCGGCAGTATCACCCAGTTGGCGGATTGACGGGGAATCGTTGCCTTGGTAAATTGTTTACCGATGACATGATCGTGTGTCATCACCACGGAGGGTGGGCGCGCATGACCGAACCCTCGCTGCCAGACGAGCTGGCGCTGCGGCAGGTGCAGCAGTTCCTGCGGTTGCTGCCGCAAATGCGGCGCTGGGGCCTTGATCTCATCTCGGATGCTGATCTGGCGCATGGCCTCACTTTGCCGCAGTTGGCGGTGCTCAACCACATCGCCGCAGACATCGCCTCGCCAGTCGAACTGGCCCGCCGCCAGCGCGTCACGCCGGCGGTGATCACCAAGCTGGTGGACCGGTTGGAGCGGCGCGGCTACGTGCTGCGCGAACCCGACCCGGGCGACCGGCGGCGGCTGCGTCTGGCGCTGACACCGGCGGGGCAGCGCATCAACGAGGAGGCCGAGCGCGTGGTCGCCGATGCGCTCACCGCCCGTCTGGCGGCCTTTTCCGCAGACGAGCTGGTCACGCTGGGCGCCGGGCTGGCGCTGCTGGAACGGGTGTTTGCCACGCCGGGTTCGGGGGCTCACGTCGCCGTTGCGGCGGCGCTTCACCCGTCCACACATGACGGTACTGATGAGGAGGAAACACCCGATGAGTGAAACGACGACAACCAAAGACGCCACTAACCCCTGCGGATGCCCGGTCACGCTGGATTTCCGCGATCCGCAGTTCATGACGAAGAGCCGCGAGCTCTACACGGAGCTGCGCGGCGAATGCCCGGTGGCCCGCATCACCTACGTGCTCACCGAAGACGAGAACGGCCAGCCGCAGGGGTTTCTGGGGCAGGAACCCTATGTCGTCACCCGCTACGCCGAGGCGAACGCCGCCCTGCTGGACCAGCGCTTCACCGTTGACCGCGAACGCGGCATGTCGGAGGAGGAGTTCGCCAAGATCCCGGAGGAGTTCCGGCCGCTGCGCCGCAACCTGCTCGGCGTGGACCCGCCGGATCACACCCGCCTGCGCAAGCTGGTGCAGCCCAGCTTCACGAACCGCGCCATCGAGGCGCTGCGGCCGAGCATTCAGGCCTTGACTGACGAGATGCTGGACGAGGCCGAGCGAGCCGCCGCCGCGCGCGGTGAAACGGCCCCGAACCGCACCATCGAGCTGGTGAATGCTTTCGCCTACCCGCTCCCCGTGCGCGTGATCTGCGCCATGCTGGGTATCCCGCGCGAGGACGAGGCGCAGGTGCGCGAGTGGACGGAACTGCTGGGCCTTGGGCGCGGCGGCGCCATGGGCGAGGAGCGCCGCACGGCGCTGCTGAACCTGACGGACTATCTCAAGGCCACCTTCGTCGCGAAGCGCGCGAAGCCGGGCGACGACCTCATCAGCCAGCTGGTCCACGCCCACGAGGACGGCGACTCCCTCAATGATGAAGAGTTGCTCTCGATGGTCTTCATCATCTTTCTCGCCGGCCACGTCACCACGGTCAACCTGATTGGCAGCGGCACGCTGGCGCTGCTGACCCACCCGGAGCAACTGGCGAAGTTCAAGGCCGATCCCGCGCTGGTGAAGAACACGGTGGAGGAAGTGCTGCGCTACTGGAGCCCGCTCGAAACCACCCTCCCCCGCTGGGCCACGGAAGATGTCGCTATCGACGGCGCCGTGATCCCCGCCGGCGGCACGATGCTGGCAGGCCTCGCCGCCGCCAACCACGACCCGGCCCGCTTCCCCGATCCGGAATCATTCCAGATCGACCGGGAGGGGGCGGACCGCCACATCGCCTTCGGCAAGGGCATCCACGTCTGCTTCGGCGCGCCGCTGGCGCGGCTGGAGGGGCAGGTCGTCCTCGATACGCTCTTCGCCCGCTACCCTGACCTGCGGCTGGCCGTCCCCTTCGAGGAGATTCCGTGGACGCAGGGCATCCTGCGCGGCCCGGCCAAGCTGCCGCTGCTCTTCTAGCGCGGCGCGGCGCTAGCGTGAGGCTCCCACCGGGCTGGTTGGCGATAGCCGCCAGCCCGGAAGATCACACTACCATCACCATGCACGCTGCCCCCGGCGCGTTGGGGGCGCACGTTGCGAGCATAGAGATACGATGACAACGACGCTCGCTTCTCGACCACCGGGCCTCTCTCGCCGCGACGCGCTGCGAGCCGCAGCGGCTGCAGCCATCGGCGGCGGCGCCGCCGCGCT
>JASGGF010000425.1:0-4582 GCA_047605145.1 Thermomicrobiales bacterium
GTCTTGCCGACGACAGCCGTCGGAATGCTCACCCTCACCTCGAGCCCCGTCCGCGCCGCCGCATCGGCATGGCTCAGCCGGACGTCGGCCCCCATGCGATCCGCGATCGTCTTCACGATGGACAAGCCCAGGCCGGACCCCATGTCGTCGCTGCCGAGGACACGGTAGAACGGGTCGAAGACGCGTTGCCACTCGCTCTGCGGAATACCCGGCCCCGAATCCCTGACCAGCAGAACCGCACGGCCACCGGCCGTGTGCACCGACAGGTCGACCCGCCCTCCGCCGGGGGTATAGCGGATGGCGTTGTCCACCAGGTTCTTCACGAGCGTCCGCAAGTCCATTTCATGGACACGGAGCTCGGCATCGTCGTCCCCTTCCACGCCGACGTCGACCTGCCGGGCTTCGGCCAGCGGCATCAGGTCTTCCAGGACACGCCGATAGATGCGCTGCACGGAGACCAGTGACTGCGGAGCAGCCGGCACCAGTTGGGCTCTCGCCAGACTCAGCAACTGTTCCAGCAGGCCGCGTCCCCGCTCGATCCCCTGGCGCAGGACTTTGAGCTGCTCGCGGGCAGCCTCGGACATGTCCGCCTGCGCCAGCCGCTCCGCCTGCAGCGACAGTGCGGTCAACGGCGTTCGGAGCTCGTGGGCGGCATCGGCGACGAAGCGGCGCTGCGCGTCCATGGCCCGCGCGACGCGATCGAGCAGACGGTTGATGGCCGTGACGAAGGGCTGCACTTCCGCGGGAAGGCGATCATGCGCCACCGGATGCAGATCCTGATCGCCGCGACGGTCAATCCCGGCCGCCAGCGAGGAGATGGGGCGGAACATCTTGCGCACGAGCACCGCCACGATCAGCAGCAAGATCGGCACCAGGAGCAGGAACGGCATGACCGTGTGCAGAGCGCTCGAGCGGGCGATCTCGTCGCGGACGCCGGTCTCCTGCATCACGGCCAGCCGCTCACCCGAGCCCAGGGTCTTCACCAGGACACGATACGGCTCGCCCTGCAACTGGAGCGAATGCATGCCATCGGGCAGCGAGGGATCCAGCGGCAGCACCGTTCGCAGATCCGCCTTGCCAGCCGAGGGGGCGACAGCACCCGCGAGGAATTGAACCCTCACTCCGGATTCGTCGTTGCCGCCTTGCCTCCACTGGCTGCCAGTCTCCGCAACGGGCGCGTGGAACTGATACCGGCCGAACACCGCCGCGACCTGGTGCAGGACGTCATCCTGCAGTTCGTTGGCCTCGTCGAACGCAGCCACGAACGAGAAGAGCCCCGCCACCACGGCAATCGCCAGGATGGTCAGCGACAGCCAAAGGGACAGCCGCAGTTGGACCGAATCCCTCAGGCGTTGCTTGAAACCATCCATCCCACACCTCTGACGTTCTTGATGACGGCGTTCCCCAACTTCCGGCGCAATGCATGGATGAGAAACTCGACGGCATTGCTTTCGACCTCCTCGCCCCAGCCATAGATACGATCCTCCAGCTCGCCTCGCGAGAGAATGGCCCCAGGGCGCACCAACAGCGCCTGGAGCAGAGCGAACTCGCGGTTGGAGAGCTGCACCGGGTCGCTCCCGACGACTTTCGCGATCTTCGTCGCCGGGTCGAGGGTCACGAGGCCGTTGCTCATCACGGGAGTCGCCCCACCCCCCTTGCGCCGCAGTACGGCGCGCATCCGCGCCAGCAGCTCCGCCATCTCGAAGGGCTTGAGCACATAGTCGTCAGCACCGCCGTCCAGGCCGCGCAAGCGGTCATCCAATCCGTCGCGGGCCGTGATGATGAGCAAGGGAATCGGGTTGTCCCTGGCACGCAGTGCGCCCAGCACTTCCATTCCGTCCTTGCCTGGCAGGCCAAGGTCGAGCAAGACGAGATCGTAGGGGTGGCATCTCAGCGTATGGAGGGCGGTCTCCCCGTTCCGGACCCAGTCCGCCGCGTAGGAGGCATCTTTCAACGCCGCCTGGATCGCCGCGCCGATCATGGCGTCATCTTCGACCAGCAGAACGCGCATCTATTCTCCTGCAGCGACCGTGCCGCGCCTCCACTGCAGCAGCACCGGCAACAGCGACACGGCGACGATCCCCATGGACAGCCAGCTCATGTGCTCGCGCACCCAGCTCAGGCCTCCCAACCAGTAGCCCGCCAGCATCAGGCCGGCGCACCATACCGCCGCGCCGGCCAGGTTGTAGACAGCGAACCGGCGCGGACACATGACAGTCAGTCCGGCCAGGAACGGCGCTACCGTCCGAACGATGGGAATGAACCTTCCGATCGTGATCGTAGCCCCTCCGAACCGGTCGAAATAGTGTCGTGTCTTGTCGACGTGGTGGGGTTTGATCCAGCCGCGCCGGATCAGTTGCTGGCCGAGGGCGGATCGGCCGATCAGATAGTTGGTGCCGTCACCAAGCACTGCCGCCAATCCGATCATCAGAATGGCGGCGGCTGGCGATACACCGCTGATGCCGAGAAACGCCCCCGTCGCGAACAGGAGCGAATCCCCCGGAAGAAACGGACAGATGACCAATCCGGTTTCAAGGAACACGATGCCGGCCACCACCAGCACGCCGGCCATCCAGTTCTGTGCCATGAGCGCAACGATGTGCTCGGTGTTCGGCAACCAGCTCAGCAACTCGGTCGAGAGCATTCCAGTTCCTCAAGGGGAGATTCAATCCGGTGGAGAAGCGTGGCGCAACGGTGCCGGCCAGCGCGTCCTCACTTGCCGTTCATCTGGTCCATGATCTTGATCAGGTCAGCCAGTGCCTGCTTGCAGGCGGCTGCATCCGGCTTGCTCTCGCGCAGCGCCGACAACGCCCGGTCGATGGCTTTGTCGACGACATGCCAATCGGCGGCTGCGCGGGGTTTCAGCCCTGCCTCGGCCGAGTCCCAGGACATTTCCAGATCCTTGATGCGCGCCTTCGCCCCCGGCAGATCCCCCTTGTCGACAACAGCGGCGACATCCACTGCGATGGCCCGGAAAGCGCCCAGATCTCCCAGCTTCGAGGGCGCTGCCGCCTGGGCGGAACCGATCAGGCCAGTTGGTGACGATGCGGAGTAACCCGCGGCCAGCACAGCCAGGCCCAGCATGGCGGCGGCGACGGGACGTGCGATACGAAGTGATTTCATGGCGTTCCCCTTGAAGAAGAGATGAGAGGTTGAAAGAGATTGAGAGAGAAGTTGAAAGGGAAAATGTTGAGCGGTTCAATGCGCCGAGGCGCTTGACGGAGCCCGGTTGGCATCGCGTTGCGCGAAAGCGACCAACCCGACGATGACCACGAGAAAGAGGACACTGGTCATCTTCGCGCCGAGGCCGAGGCCGCCATAAGTCGGGGACTGCGACAACAGGTCGCCCAGCGCCGCACCGAGCGGGCGCGTCAGGATGTAGGCGATCCAGAAGGTCAGCACCATGTTCGCGCCCGTGTAGAACGCCAACGCGGTGAGCGCGATCAGGGCGCCGAAGGCGACGACGCCCCATTGGAATCCCAGGCCCAGGGCTTCGGTCGCCAGGTCGCCGGCAGCGGTCCCGAGCGCAAAGGTGCACAGGATGGCGCTCCAGTAGAAGAGTTCCCGAGCGCGGGTGTCGATGGACTTGATCGAAAGCGTCCGCTCGTTCATGAACCAGATCGCGAAGATCGCGACCAGCGCAGCGGCAAACGCGGCCGTGCTGGCATACAGACTCACGCCCATGCGGTCGGTCAGTGTGTCGGTGATCTGGGTGCCCACCACGCTGACCAGCACGACGGTCAGCCAGTACATCCAGGGCACATAGCGCCGGGACCGCAACTGCGTGAGCAGTGCGACGGCCAGTAACGCCCCCATCACAGCGGTCGTCATGCCCTGTCCGAACCCGGCATCGACGGCCAGGTAGTCGGCGACCGTCTCGCCGACCGTGGTTGACATGACCTTGATGATCCAGAACCCCAGGGTGACCTCGGGAACCTTGTTGAGCAGACTGGTGGCATCCTTGCCGGAAGGCAAATTCATGGCGGGCTCCAAAGCGATGACTGCAGAGATTTCGAGGGAGTCTGGCCGGCCAGACTTAGGCCAGACATAGGAGCTACCGGCGAACCGAGCCGCGTCGGACCGGAAGAGCGGCCAGGTACAGATGGATGTGGTGGCCTGCGGCGCGTGCCGGCGCCATGTACCGCCCCGCGCTGTACCGCGCCAGCCAGGCACCCGTTGCAGCGACGAAAGCGGCGCTGGCGACGTTCAGAGGGAAGTGCTCGCCGACGTAGGCCCGGGCAACGGGTCTTCCCGGCACGGTCAGAACCAGCTCCATAGGGCGAGTGCGCCACCGAGCCGGCATGCTGAACGCCATGGCCCACGGCAAAGAGGGGTGTTCCCTGGGGAAAGACGCGTCCGGGGCGTGCGCGAGAACGCCGCTCTCCAAGCCGGTCACGGACGGTCGTGGATGTGGCCAGGCCATTCCAATGATCTGGCGGATGCACAGTCCAGCCCCGGCGGAAGGCGTCGCTTCGAGTAGCCGCCTGCGGGCATGTGCACGGCCTCGGAGCCATCCAATCCCCACGGTGGCAGGGATCGCCCAGATGGCGCACTCGCCAGGAAGAAATCGCAAGGACCTGCG
>JASGGF010000426.1:0-4547 GCA_047605145.1 Thermomicrobiales bacterium
AGCCCCCACCACCCCCTGCCCGACGCGACTCCCCCGGCGCGAAGCGACTCCCCCTGAGCGAAGCGACTCCCCCTACGTCTCCGCCAGCGTCAGCGCAATCTGCGATTCGCCCCAGCGCGCCGCGTCGGAGGGGCGCGCGACGCGCTCCTCGATCTGCTCGATGCGCACCCGGTAGCTCACCACCGGCGGCGCAGCGCGAAAGGGGTGCGCCGGGGGCAGCAGCGCGGCAAGGCCCCACTTGTGGGCCGTGTAGCCCTCCAGCCGCTGCCGCTCCGCCGCGCTCAGGGCCGTGCGGGTGATGATCAGCTCCCCCAGATCGCCCGAAAGCCAGCGGTCGCCGCCCGCGACACCCGCGCCGATGGTGAGGGAGCCACTGGGGAACCCCGCGCCCGCGCTGCCGGTCACCGGCGTGCCGCCATCCACCGTCAGGCTGGAGCCCGCGCCAGCGTGGACACCCGCCACCAGGTGCCACTGCGCAAACGGGTGCTGGTTCAGGTTGAAGAGCGCCGAGCCGCTGGAGATGCCGAGGTCGTTAT
This sequence comes from Thermomicrobiales bacterium, assembly GCA_047605145.1. Taxonomy (GTDB): domain Bacteria; phylum Chloroflexota; class Chloroflexia; order Thermomicrobiales; family UBA6265; genus JACCXM01. The sequence goes on from JASGGF010000426.1 coordinate 537, forward strand.
CGAGATCGGTCACCAGCAGGCCCGTGCTGTTCGCCCAGATCATCAGCGCCTGCGCCGTCCCGCCCGGCTTCCAGACCGCGAACTGGCTGAAGGGTTGCGCCGTGATGCCGAGCTGGCTGGCGACGGTCAGCCAGTGATCCCCCGCGAAGCGCGCCGCCGGCAACCCGTTCTGCGCCCCTGCGCGGTAGACGGGCTGATGCGCGGCGTCGGTTTGCGCCGCGATCTCGCCGTTGCCGCTGGCGTCCGGCCACGCGGGGATCAAGTCGCCGTCCAGCAGGCCGCCCAGCGCGTCCGCCTTCAGCCAGAGCGCGAGGCCCGGCAAGTGGCTCGGGTCCCACAGGCCGCCATCCGCCTCCTGAAAGGCCAGCGTGCGCCCGCCCTCCCACGCGTCCCACAGCGCCGCGCTCCGCTGGCGCCCGGTGCGCGCCTCCAGCGCGCCATCGCGGCGCGGGCGGCGGTCGGTCGCGGCGATGGTGAATTCCCAGCGGCGGCGGGGCGGCGCGTTCTCCTGCACCGTGTACTCCGCCCAGCAATCGACCAACACCGGCGCCCAGTCGGCGATGGAGCTCCAGCTGACCCGCAGCTGCAGGCGGCGCGACGTAGGCAGCCCGGCGAACGCCACCTCGAAGCTCGATTGCAGCGCGACGCCGCGCCGCGTCACTTGCGTGGTGGCGGCGCTGGCCGCCGTCTGCCACGTCGCGCCGTCATCGAGGCCGTACTCCAGCGCCACGGTGATGCCGTCGCTGCTGGCCGCGTTGCCGCGTTGCGCGGGCGCCGCAAAGACCGCGCCGATGGCCCGCCACGTCTTGTCGCGGTCTGGCGCGCCGGCATCGAGCAGCGAACTGGTCCACGCTCCGCTGGGGGCGTAGGTGTGGACGCTGCTGCTGCGCCACTTCAGCCGGTAGAGGTCGTACAGGGTGACGCTATCGCGGAAGACGAGCAGATCGCGGTCCCCGGCCCCGCCCACGGCGCAGGGCCAGAGCATGCCGGGGGTCTCGCGGGAGGCCAGCGGCCACCAGCCGGAGCCGTTGAAGCCCCACAGCTCGCGCGCGCCGTTGTACCGCCCCTCGATGGCGACCACCAGCCAGTCGCCCGCCACCGCTGCGCCCCGGCAGCCGCCGGCCTTCGCCTCCGGGCCCATGCGCACCCAGCGCCCCTCTTCCGTGGAGTCGTCGTATTCCGCCACCCGGCCCGCCAGCCACGTGTACAACCGCCCGCGATAGGAGCAGAGAAACGTGAAGTCGTCATCGGCGGCGAACTGCCCGTGCGTCATCACTGGCTCCGGCTCCCCCAACCACGCGGGCGCCTTGCTGGTGTCCGCCGTCACGCTGGGGTCGTCCGCCTCGCCGGGGTAGGGCCGCCCGCCCATCAGGTAGAGGCTGCTCCGCGTGGCGATGGCGACCTTTCCATTGAAGAGGGCCATGCTGATGATCGGGCTGTCCAGCGAGCGCAGGTGCGTTTCGGCGTTGCCGTTCCACTTCGTGCCGGAGAGGCGCAGCTCCTCCTGCGCCCCGGCGGCGCGCGGGGCGTAGACCAGTTGCCCGGCGTAGCCGCACCCCACCACGCCGCGCTCCCCCGCCCGCCAGATGGTGACGGTGTTGGTGGTGGTATTGAGCTTGCGGATTTCCTGCCCCGTGCTCAACATGATCAGGAGGTCATCCTGATACGCCGCGAGCCCCGAAATCGCGTACCCGGCCCCCAGATCGGCCGCCACACTCAGCGCGGACCACGACCCGGTGGTGAGCGCGACGCTCTTGTAGATGCGCCGCCCCATCCCCACCCACGCGTTGTTCCCGGTCACCACGCTGTAGGCGCGCACGCTGGCGGAGGGGATATCGCTCATGCTGTCGGAAAACGAGGCGGCGTGGGGAAAGGGCTCCACACCCTGCCCATCGAAGCAGGGCCCCACCCCGGCGGAATCCCAGCCCCGCCCGGCCCCACTCGTCACCGCCGCGCCACCCGCGCCGCCGCTCGTCACCGGGGCCAGCGCCTGCCGCTGCCCGCCGCCAAACGGCCCCAGCCGCAACCGATGCGCGCCCACCTCCTGCCCCACCGCGCCCGGCGCGGACGTCTTCCGGTACGTCCCCTCCACCACCGCGTACCCCGCGCCGTTGAGGACAATGTCGTTCATGTTCACTCCGTTCACTAGGGGGTGTCGCTTCGCTCAGGGGGCGCCGCCTTCGGCTCAGGGGGTGGAAGGGGGTGAAGGGAGTGCGACGGAGTGACGCGGGAGTACGCGGCGCATCATGGGTCCGAATGCCCCGAACGGGCGAAAGCGCCGCGTCTTCTGCCGTGTCTCGCCGTGCTCCTTCGTGCTCCTGCACCCCCTGAGCGCCCGCAGGCGCGTCACCCCCTGAGGCGCAGCCGGCTCCCCCTCAACTGCCATGCCTGCCGCCGCGCGGCGTCGGCGCGGGCGCCGGCGTCAGAGCGGAGACCGCGCTTGGCGTCCTCGATGGCGCGGCGGGCGAGGGCGGCTCCCTCGGCCAGCAGCGCGACGAGGCTCTCGTCGCCAGGGACGATGTCGAGGGGGTCCACGTCGTTCGCCGGGGCCGCGCGGCCGGCGCGGTGCTCGATCTGCCAGACCCCGGCGATGGAGGCAGCCGCCGGTTCCGCCAGCCGGAGCTGGCCCGCCCAGACCCGCCACGCCTGCCCGCGCTCACCCGGCCGGTCCTGTTCCGCCACCCACGGCGTCACCCAGATCCCGGCGGCGTCCACCACGCGGGTAATGCGCGTCGGGTCGATCTCGCCGCTGAGGGCGGCCTGTTGCGCGCCGGCGGTCACCGTCACGCCAGTCGTCACCTGCCGAGGGCAGGCCGCGCCGTAGGCGTTCATCGCCTCCGCCAGCGCATCGTTCAACACATCGTCCGGCCACAGCGGCGCGGCGGCGTCATCTTCGAGGCGCAGCCGCAGCGCCAGCCGGAGTTCGGCTCGCGTCGTCATTGGTCATTCACTCCGTTCGTTTGGAAGGGGGCGCCGGCGCTTCGCGCCTCAGGGGGCGCCGCTGCGCTCAGGGGGTGGAGGGGGTGCAGGAGCACGGGCGGGCAGGGGCACAAGACCACGGGCGGGCAGGGGCGAAGGAGCCCGGAACGACGAGGTCACAGGCGCCCGTGACAACGGGGTAGGATGAGCAGCCCACCCCCTACTCCGGCGCCATGGCCCAGCTCTCCGCCTCCCACCCCGGCCTGCCCCACCACCATGTCGTCCCGATGCCGCAGCGAGGGACTGCCCACCCCTAAACCTCATGGTCACGGCGCCAGTTCTCCGCGCCCCACCACAGCCCAACCAACCACGCTGTCGTCCCGAGCGCACGAGGGACCGCCCACCCCCAACCCCGCTACCACGGCGCCCTCTCCGCCTCCCACCACCTACGCTGATACCCCGCGCATGCCCAACGATCTCCTCCGCAGCGTCGAGGGAACACCGCACCGGCGCGGGCGCTCTCCACGCTGCGGCCTACCACCTCACCCGGCTGGCGCATATCGAAGCGTGCGGATCGGCGGCTGAAGCGCTGGCGCGGATCGTGGCGCAGTTCCCGGGGTGGCGGGATCTGGCGGAGGGGGCGCTGGCTCGCGCGCAGGAGGTGATGGTTGGTGGTGGGCATCGGAGAGCTGGGCCGCGACCTTGCGGTTGGGGGTGGTCGGTCCCTCCTGCGGTCGGGACGACATCAGGGTGTGGAATGTCGGGGTGGGGCGCGAAGAGCTGGGCCGTGACCTTGAGCTTGGTGGTGGGCGGTCCCTTATCCGGTCGGGACGACTGCGTGATGGCGAGGCCTCGTGCTGCTCCCGTGCTCCTTCACCCCCCCCACACCCCCTGACTGGGGTAGGTATTGAGGAGTGGGCGGCTTCACGACGCCGACGAGCCCTCACCCCAACCCCTCTCCCGATGCGCGGGCGAGGGGCTCTTGCCCCGGATGTTCGCGCCAGATTCGGCGTGGTTACGCCGCCCGCCCTGCTCGTTGTCACGAATCGGCTCCCCTCTCCCGCGCATCGGGAGAGGGGCTGGGGGTGAGGG
>JASGGF010000427.1:0-4534 GCA_047605145.1 Thermomicrobiales bacterium
GGAAGCCGTAGCCGTAGGCGCGCCACTCGTGCTCGTACCACCCGGCGCCGATGCCGGCGTCCAACCGGCCGTGGCTGGCGACATCGACCGTGGAGGCGATCTTGGCGTACAGCGCCGGATTACGGTAGCCGTTGCAGCCAACCATCTGCCCGATGCGCACACGCTGCGTGTCTCGCGCCAGCGTTGCGGTGATCGTCCAGCACTCGAAGGTCGTTTCCAGCGTCGGTTCCGGCACGGTGTGGAAGTGGTCGTAGACCCAGATCGATTCCCAGGCGGGGTCCGCGTCGGCGGCCTTCGCCACGGCGGTCATCGCCTCGAACTGGGCAACCGGGTCCGCGATGTCCACCAGGTCCATGCGCCAGCCCTGCGGCACGAAGACTCCGAATTTCACCGGCATGAGGCTTCCTCTCTCTGTGACGTGCGTTCCGTTGCCGCCATTGTGGCGCCCTGCCCACGGCGCGCAACCGGGGTTGATGACTGCGAGGTTGCTACTCCGCGCCGGTGCGCAACTGCATCTCCCGCGCCAGCGCCTCGTTGCGGTATGGGTGGTCGACGCCGTGGGCGAGTTCCGCCCGGACGCGCGTCTGGACGGCCTCCGGCTTGTCCTGGCTCAGCTTCAGGCGGGCATCGAAGCGCGTCACGCGCAGCCGAATCCCGGTCGTGCCCGTTGCCACCCGCCGCGCCACAGCTTCATCCTGACTCAGCGCGCAGGGCGCCGGCACGTGCTGCTCGAAGTGATCGACCAGCCGCGAGAGCACCGCGTAGTTCTCCTCCGCCGAGAGCAGTTCCGGCGTCCCGTACAGATGCACCGTCGCGTGGTTCCACGTCGGGATGAACCCCAGCCCGTCGTACCACGAGGGCGAGATGTAGCCGTGCGGCCCCTGAATGATGACCAGCACCTCCTGCTCGCCCAGCTGGTGCGTCTCGTCGTCCGGGCGGCCAAAGTGGCTGACGATAACGATGCCCTCGGCGGACTCGTCCAGCAACACCGGGTAGTGCGACGCGGTCAGGCAATCCGCCGTCTGCGACACGAACGTCGCCCACGGGTTTTCCCGGATCAGGCGCTTGACCACCTCAGGGTCAGTGACGATATAGGCCGGGGAGTGGCGCATGCCTGTCAGCCCAGGGAGCGGGTTCGCCGCGCTGGTCGATTGCTGCTCCCCGCCGGCGTTCCCCCGCCGTCCAACACAGACAATGACATACGCGGTGCGCTGCTGTTCACGGTGCTCCCTGTCGTGTTAGCCGCTTCGGGCCTATGGGCAATCGGGGATGTGATCGGGGGCCAGCAGGGCGACGGCGTCGCGGCCAGCCGGCCCCCACGCCTGCAGATCGGCGATCAGCACGCCAATCAGGCGCTGGTGGGCAGTCAGAAACGCCCGGTCGAGCACGGTCTGTTGCAGAGCGCCAGACGCATCGACCCACGATTCGATCAGTGCCGGGCTGCAGCGCTGCCGGCGAGCCTGTTCCCAGCGCTGCTGGTTGCCCAGCGCACGATAGAGCATGTGCACGCGCTGATGAAAATAGAGATAGCCCGTAGTGGTCTCAGGCGCCATGCGCAGCCTCCTGTTCGCCCGCGCCGCGCCCGGTTGATCCGGGCGCGGCGGCAAGCGTAGCGGCGGCTAGAGGCCGACGACGACGGACTTGGTCTGCAGGTACAGGCCCAGCACCTCGTGGCCCATTTCGCGGCCCCAGCCGGACTGCTTGTACCCACCGAACGGCAGGGAGGGATCGCCCACGTTGTAGCAGTTCACCCAGACCGTGCCGGCGTTCAGCGCCGCCGCGATCTGGTGCGCCTTGCTGACATCGCGCGTCCAGACCCCGGCGGCCAGGCCGTAGTCGGTGTCATTGGCGGCGGCCACCAGATCGTCGATGTCCTTGAAGGGCACCGCCGCCACCACCGGGCCGAAGATCTCCTCGCGGTAGATCTTCATGTCCTGCGTCACGTCCACGAAAACCGTCGGCTGCACGAAGTAGCCGGCGTCGCCGTGGCGGGCGCCGCCCACCAGCGGCCGGGCGCCGCCTTCCTGCCCGACCTGCAGGTAGCCGGTAACACGGTCCAACTGCTCCTGCGAGACCACCGGGCCCATGTCCGTCGCGGGATCGAGCCCGGCGCCCAGCTTGATCTTGCTGCCGTACTCGGCCACCCCGGCGGCCACCTTGTCGAACTGGCTCTGGTGGATGAACAGGCGCGAGCCGGCGGTGCAGCACTGGCCGTGGTTGTAGAAGATCGCCTCGGAGGCGCCTTGCACCGCCGTCTCGACATCGGCGTCGGCGAGCACGATGTTCGGGCTCTTGCCGCCCAGCTCCAGCGAGACCTTCTTCAGGTTGCCGGTCGCCGCCTTGACGATCAGCTTCCCGACTTCCGTGGACCCGGTGAAGGCGACCTTGTCCACCTTCGGGTGCGCGGCCAGGGGCGCGCCGGCGCCTTCGCCGTCACCAGTGACCACGTTGAAGACGCCGTCCGGGAATCCTGCTTCCTGCACCAACTGCGCCAGGTACAGGGCGGAAAGCGGCGTCTGCTCCGCCGGCTTCAGCACGATGGTGCACCCGGTCGCCAGCGCCGGGGCGATCTTCCAGGCCGCCATCATCAGCGGGAAGTTCCACGGAATGATCTGGCCCACCACGCCGACGGCCTCGCGCCGGGTGTAGGCGAAGTACGTGCCCGGCGTGGCGGTGGCGAACGGGATCTCCGCGCCCTCCAGCTTGGTGGCCCAGCCGGAGAAATAGCGCAGCATCTCGATGGAGCCGGCCACGTCCGCGTTCAGCGCCGCCTGGAAGGGCTTACCGTTGTCCAGGCTCTCGATCTGGGCCAGTTCGCTGGCGTGCTCCTCCACCAGGTCGGCCAGTTTCCACATCAGCTTGGCGCGGTCCGCCGACTTGATGCGCCGCCACGGCCCCTTGTCGAACGCCCGGCGCGCCGCCATCACCGCCGCGTCGACATCGACGGCGGTCCCGGCTGGCACGTGCGCAATCGTCTCGCCCGTAGCGGGATCGTAGACGGCCAGCGTCGCTCCGGACTGGGCGTCAACCCACTGGCCGTCGATAAACATCTGGTGATCCCTGCGCACGAATTCCGCCACGCGGGGCAGCAGGGCGGCGTAGGACAACTCGGAAACCGCTGTAGCCACAGGACCCTCCTCCAACGATAAGATCGATAGTTACATGGTAACTATATCCTTGATAATTATCCATCCTGGCGTTTACAGTCCTGGAGAAGCTGGCGCGAGTGGCCGCACGGCGTTACAGCCGGAACGACGCCGGCATCGTCCGCTGCGCATGGCGCGTGAGGAGTCCAGGATGCGCACGCCACGCCACCCCGCCCTGTTCGTGGTGACCGCAATGCTCGAAAACTGGGTCAACCAGGGACCCGCCACGGTCCACTGGGCCGCGGTGCGGCAGCCGGCGCCGGAGGCCATGCCTCTGGCGGGAGTCGTCTCCAGCGACGGCCCGCTCGATCCAATGACCCGCTCGCGCGTCGTGCAAGCCATCAGCCGGTGCTTCACGGGGGATGAGGTCCGGATGGTCACCCAGATGCTGGCTCACGCGAATCTGGGCAGCCCGATGTCGCTACGCTGCGAATCCGTGACCCTGCCGATCCCCGCCGGCGATCTTCTCGATCTGCAGGACCCCAACCCCTTTGCCGCCCGAACGCTTTGGCGTGTGAAACCTCCGATGCCGCCGGGCGCCGGCGACGCGCTCGAGGTGGAGGGCATCGTCACCCTCTGGCCGTGGGGCGCCCCCGCGCCCGCCGAGCGCAAATCGGGTACCGTCCTGACCGGAAGCACATGGCACGCGTAAGGCGCGATTGGGCGCCGCGTGCAACAGGGAGTTCTGCGTGGAGTTCTCGGATGTTCAGGTTGCCATTGTCGGGGCCGGGTTTACCGGCGTAGCGCTGGCGATCCAGCTTTGCCGGCGCACCGGGCCGGGCGCGCGCATCCTGCTCGCTGGCGACGAGTCCAGCCTCGGGGTGGCGTACGGCGCGGCGGCGCCGATGCACCTGCTGAACGTGGCGGCCGGGCGCATGAGTCTGGACCCCGCGGCGCCCGGTGATTTCGTGGCGTGGCTCACTGCCCATGGGTACGACGGGGAGCAGGCGGAGCAGGGCGTCCCCCTGCCAGAACGCTACCTGCCCCGGGCGATCTACGGCCGGTACGTGCTGGACCGCTTCGCCGAGGCGTGCGCCGCCTCGCCCGCCGAGGTCATCCGGGTGGAAGACACCATCACCCACGTGGAGCGCGACGGCGAGCGGTGGCGCGTTCAGTTCGCTAGCGCGCCCCCGGTCACCGCCGGGGCCGTTGCGTTGTGCCTCGGGAACCTGCCGCCGCGTCTGCCGCTGCCACCCGATGCGGTAGCCCCCGGAGCGCTCGACCGGGTCATCAGCAATCCGTGGCGCGATCCCCGGATGGCGGAGATCAGCCCGGAGGACCGGGTGCTGGTGCTGGGGACTGGTCTGACGATGGTCGATTACGTGCTGGAGTGGGACCTCGCCGGGCGCACGGGGGAAACCTGCGCGCTCTCCCGGCGCGGCTTGCTG
>JASGGF010000428.1:0-4500 GCA_047605145.1 Thermomicrobiales bacterium
TCCAGCCGCTCCCGCACCGTCCGTGCGATCTCGCCCGAGTTCGGCGCATCCCCGTGGATGCAGATGGTGCGGATCGCGAGCGGTAGCGTATCGCCCTCAACGGTCCCTACCTCGGCCATTGTTGCCAGTCGGACGGCCCGCCGCGCCACCTCTTCCGGATCCCAGGCGCCCTTGTTGCGCTCGATTACCAGTTGCCCGGCGTTGTTGTAGTTGAGATCGACGTACCCCTCGCGGATGTACCCGACCCCCGCTTCCTCCGCCAGCGCCGGCTCGATCTCGCCCATCCCGAACAGCACCACGCCATCGCCCAGCGCCTTCACCGCCCGCACCAGCGCGGCGGCCAGCTCCGGATCGGCGGCGCACATCACGTAGAAGGCGCCGTGCGGCTTCACGTGTTGCAGGCGGCTCCCCGCCGCCTCGGCGAATGCCTTCAGCGCGCCCGACTGGTACATCGCGTAGTCGTAAATCTCGTCCGGCGTGACCTGCATCCGCCGCCGCCCGAACCCGAGCAGATCGGGCAGCCCTACGTGCGCCCCAATGCCCACGCCCTTTTCCGCCGCCATGGCGACGGTAGCGCGCATTACGGCGGGGTCGCCGCCATGCCAGCCGCAGGCGATGTTCGCGGAGGTGATCACCTCCATCAACTCGGCGTCGTTGCCCAGGCTCCACCGCCCGTAGCTCTCACCCATATCCGAGTTGAGATCAATGACAATTGGGTCGGCCATGGCTACACCCGCTCCAGACTGGCGTCGCTCACCAGCGCGTCAGTGGCGCGCGCCAGATCGGCCGCCTCGTCGATGCTCAGCTCCTTGAAGCGGATCGTGTCGCGCCCCGGCGTCATCTGGCCCAGCTTCCACATCGCGCCGTACGCCACCCCGGCGGCGCACACGAACCCGCCCAGCGTCGGCCCATCGACGCACAGGATGATCGGCTGATCCCCGGAAATGTTCACCGCGCCCACGGCGTAGCCGTTGTCGAGGATGTTCGAGGGGTGCCCGCCGGCCACCCCACCGGTCTTGCGCGCCCACTGCCACGAGTGCGGCTCAAGGCGGTAGCCCATGCGGTTGGAGTTGCGGTCCAGTTTCCACGGGTGACTGAAGAAGTGGTCGTAGTCCTCCCACGTCCAGTAGTCCGGCGCCGTTTGCGGGCCAGGCACTGCCTCCAGCTCCCACTTGCCACTGTACGAAGGCACCACCGACGCTTTCACCCGCCGCCCGGCCAACTCGTCCAGCGCGCCATATGGCTCGCCGGTCGGCACCTGATCGCCCTTCTTCAGCGCGCGACCCTCGAAGCCGCCAATCGCGCCCGGCGCGTAGGTCGCCCGGCTGCCGAGGTACTCCGGCACGTCGAAGCCGCCGCTGACAGCGATGTACGCCCGGAACCCCGCGCCCTGAATCATGCCCAGCGCCAACGTCTGCCCCGCCGCCACGCGGTACGAGCGCCAGTTCTCAATGGGCTCGTCGTCCAGCGTCGCGCTCATGTCCGCGCCAGTGACCGCAATCACGCAGTCGCGGTCGAACGTCGCCTTGAACTTGCCGGCGGTGACTTCCAGCGCGGCGTCGCCTGGATCGTTGCCCACCAGCACGTTCGCCAGCCGGAACGCGAGATTGTCGAACGGCCCCGCCGGGCAAATGCCCTGATCCAGCAATCCCTGCCGGCCAGGGAAATCCTGGATGGTGGTCTGGATGCCCCCTTCGAGCACCTCCATCATGGTTTGCTCTCCCGTTGCTTCAGCCAATCAGCCAGATCGGGCGCCAGCTATGGCACCGGGGTGCGCTCGGCCGCTTCCTGCTGCCGCCGCTTGAACGCTTCGGTCTCCGGCCGGATCGCTTCCAACTGCGCCAGATACTCCCCGACGTTCAGCTCGCCATCCTTGATCTGGTACTCGTACCCGCCGGAGTAGACCTCCTCACGCAGGAGCACCAGTTCCGCGTCGTTCGTCTTCGTGAAGCTGACGCGGTCGCCCGGCTTCATCAGGATCGGGTTGTCGGCGAAGGCCGGGTTGCGCTGCAGCGAGTCATAGATCGGGATCGTCCGCCCGATGAGCTGATACCCGCCCGGTGATGGCACCGGGTAGATCGCCAGACACGGCCCGGCGATGCCCACGGCGCCCTCCGGCGTCCACGGCCGGGTGGGGTTGTACTTCGGGATGACCACGGCGTAGCGCGGATCGAGCGGGAACATGAACGGCAGGCCGGGGAAGAAGCCGTTGGCGGCATTCCACCACGGCGTGGCCAGCACGTAGTCCACGAACTCGTCGGCGTCCTTGAGGCCGTTGTATTCCGCCGCATAGTCGATGTTGTTGCCGTCGCGGATGTTCGGCGCATCCTTGCGAATGAACTGCACGTACTTGGCGATATCCGCCCGCGTCCACTGATCATTCACCGCCATGGGCAGCGTGATCTCGCGGCTGGGAATCGTCAGGTTTTCCACCGGAGGCAGGCCCGCGTAGGCCGTGTTCACCTCTTCGATCAGCTCGGACGTCTTCAGCTCGGTGCTGTCGTAGTGAATGAGGATGGAGCGCAGCGCCGGGATCGTCTCGATCACGCCCGGGATCGCCGCGTCCTTCAGCGCCTGGTTCAGGCCCAGCACGCGAAAGTTCAGGGTCAGATCGAGCTCCATCGGCCCAAACTCGACCAGCAGGAACCGGTCGCCCGCCGAGCGGAAGACCGCTGCGGGCCGCCCGTCCTGCGCGGGAGTCTCGGCGAGGAGCGCCGCATTCGCCCGTTGATCCGCCTGGCTCACTGTCACCTCCTCGGCTGCAATGGTTGGTTTTCGCTAATCATCGCGGATTTTGCCGCATCGCGCGACTCCCGGCGGCGCACCCATCGTTGCATGGCGCCCATTGACAAGCCAGAACGTGCGCCGCATCATCGCAGTACGTGGGAAACACATTGGGAGACACGTGCTTACGCAGACCGGGGAGGATCGGCATGTCCCTCACGTCGCGCTCGCAGCGTTTTGGTAGTTTCGCGTTAGCGGCCATGCTTGGCGCCTCCGCGCTCGTCGCCGTCGCCGGCAATACCGGCCTCGCGCAGGACGCCACGCCCCTCGCCGGCACGGCCGAGGAACTCGCCACGGCAGACTGGACCTGGCCGGTCGAGTACGTGGTGGATGGCGCCAAGGACCCGGCCTCCATGTACCAACCGATTCCCACCGGCGAGATCACGCAGAAGTGGAACATCTGCGTGGCCTTTCCGCACCTCAAGGACCCTTACTGGCTCGGCGCGAACTACGGCATCGCCGAGGAAATCCGCCGCGACGGCGCCACGATGCAGCTCTTCGAGGCCGGCGGGTACACCGAGCTCGACAAGCAGTTGAGCCAGATGGACGACTGCGTGGCGCAGGGCGCACAGGCCATCATCCTCGGCGCCATTAGCGCGGACGGTGTCAACGCCAAGGTCGAGGAGATCGTGGCCAGCGGCATCCCGGTGGTGGACTTCGTCAACGGCGTCAACTCGCCGGAAGTCTCCGCCCACGCCCTCGTCTCCTTCTACGACATGGGCTACACCACCGGCACGTACATGAAGGAGAATCTGGCCGATTCTGATCAGGAGGAAATTCAGGTCGCGTTCTTCCCTGGCCCGCAGGGCGCCGGCTGGACCGACACCGCCTATCAGGGCTTCCTCGACGCCACCGAGGGCACGAACATCACCGTAGTCGCCACCAAGTGGGGCGACACCGGCCGCGACATCCAGCTCGCGCTGATCGAGGATGAGCTGCAGGCCAACCCGGACATCGACTTCATCGTTGGCAACGCGCAGGCCGCCGTCTCCGCCGTCTCCGCCGTCCGCGAAGCCGGGCTGGAGGATCAGATCCAGATCCTCGCCTTCCACCAGAACCCGCCGGTCTACGACGCCATCGCCGCCGGGGATGTCGTCGGGTCCGCCAACGACCACACCGTCATTCAGGGCCGCATGGCCGTCGATATGGCGGTCCGCCTGCTCGAAGGGCAGACGCTTGAGCCGAGCAACCGCTCCGGGCCGGTCATCACCATGATGACCCCGGACAACCTCGGCGACGAATTCGTCTGGGAATCGACCTTCGCCCCGAAGGACTACCAGCCCGAATTCACCATCAGCGAGTAGTTAGCGCCCAGTTGCACGGGGTCGGGTCACTGACCCGGCCCCGTTGTCGTTGTCTGGCAGCGACGGAAGAGTTCCGCCACCCATGAGTGAGTCCCTTCCCCTTCCCGATGCCCCCGGCGTCGCGTCGCCGGAAATCCTGCGCCTCGCCGGTGTCTCGAAGCACTTTCCCGGCGTCCGGGCCCTCAGCGACGTCGATTTCGACCTGCGCGGCGGCGAGGTTCACGTCCTGTTCGGCGAAAACGGCGCCGGCAAAAGCACGCTCATCAACATCATCGCCGGCTCGTTTCCACCCGATGCCGGGACGATCACGTTTCGCGGCGAACCCCTCCACGTCGCCTCACCGCACCACGCGCGGCAGCTCGGCATCAACGCGGTGTTTCAGGAGTTCTCGCTCGTCCCCACCCTCTCGGTG